>NZ_PDKE01000020.1:0-22910 GCF_004116715.1 Arcobacter sp. CECT 8989
GTATTATTCTTATTTCTAGATTTATATAAACCTTGATGTGTAATACCTATAGAATAAGTATCATGGAAATGCATACTAAAATTTTTATTAGATTCTTTTACATTAGTGAAAAGAATATTATTCAATAGTTTGTTCATTTTACTATTATACTCGAAAGAGAGGGAATGACTATAGAATAAACTTGCTAAAAACTACTCTTTTTAATAAAATATTTAACAAGTAAAATAGAAAGCTTCTAATAAGAAGCCATAATCGAATCTACTTTATCCCAAGTAAGTCCGTCTTTTTTACCCTTACCAAACATATTATAAATATATCTAGCAAACATATCTGTTTCAAGATTTACTTTACTTCCTACTTTGTAAGTTTTAAACAAAGTATTCTCAATAGTATGAGGAATAATTGTTAATCTAAAAGCATCTTCTAAAACATCATTTACAGTTAAAGAAACTCCATCAACAGTAATACTTCCCTTTGGAATAATATATTTTGCATATTCACTTGGCAGTGAAATTATATAATCAGTTGAGTTCCCATCTTTTTTTATGGTTTTTATTGTTCCTAAACAATCAACATGACCTTGAACAATATGACCTTCAAATCTATCACCCATCATCATTGCAGGTTCAATATGAACTTCACCTCTATAGTTTTCCATAGCTAGGATTTTTTGAGATTCAGGAGATAATTCTACAGTAAAAGTATCATTTGTAAATCTAACAACAGTAAGACAAGCACCATTAACAGCAACAGAGTCTCCAATCTTAGGAGAGTATTTAGCTTTTAGTGTTAGGAAGCTATTTTGAAGGCTTACAACTTTTGCCATTTCTCGAATTAAACCAGTAAACAAAAAATATCCTTGTATTTATAAAGATTAGTTAAATATTAATTTCTAATATAAAGTATTCCATAATATCAATTTGTTATAATAGCGAAAATTTATTAATGTAAATCTTTTAGATAAGTGGAAGAAAACATTTATCTAAGAGATTTCCTAAACTAAATCAAGTCCTTTAAAATAAGGACTATTTTAAGGAAGAAAATGAAATATGATGTAATAGTCGTAGGTGGAGGTCATGCTGGAATTGAAGCTTCTTTAGCAAGTGCTAGAATGGGTAAGAAAACCCTTTTAGTTACTATGCTTGTTGAACAAATTGGAGCTGCTAGTTGTAACCCTGCCATTGGTGGTCTTGCAAAAGGTCACTTAGTTAGAGAAATTGATGCTATCGGTGGTGAGATGGGACTTTGTACTGACGCTACTGGTATTCAATTTAGAGTATTAAATGCTTCAAAAGGTGCAGCAGTTCAAGGAACAAGAGCACAAATTGATATGGACAAATATAGAGAGTATATGAGAGAAGTTTGTCACAATACTCCTAATTTAGAAATTTACCAAGATGAAGTAGAGTCTTTACTTGTAAAAGATGAAAATGAAGTTTATGGTGTAAAAACTAAACTTGGAGAAGAGTTCCTATCAGAAAAAGTAATCCTTACAACAGGTACTTTTATGAGAGGACTTATTCACATTGGTGAGCAAACTTATGATGCAGGAAGAGCATGGGAACTACCATCTTCAACTCTATCTATTCAATTAAAAGAGTTAGGGCTAAATGTAGGAAGACTAAAAACTGGAACTCCTGCAAGAATTGACTCAGGAAGTATTGATTTTTCTGTAATGGAAGAGCATGGGGGAGATGAAAAACCAATGCCATTCTCTTTTAGAACAAACAAAAAAGAGTTCAACCCTACTCAATTTCCTTGTTATATCACATACACAAACACAGGAACACATAGCACTATCTCTGGAAACTTCCACAGAGCACCAATGTTTACTGGACAAATTGAAGGAACAGGACCAAGATATTGTCCAAGTATCGAAGACAAAGTAAATAGATTTGCAGATAGAGATAGACATCAACTATTTTTAGAACCACAAACGGCAATGAGAACAGAATATTACATCAATGGACTATCTACATCTTTACCAATTGATGTTCAAAAGCAGATGATTCACTCTATTGTTGGATTAGAGAATGCAAAAATCATTAGATATGGATATGCTATTGAGTATGATTATGTTGACCCAACAGAATTAAAACATACACTTGAAACTAAAAAAATCAAAAACCTTTATAATGCAGGGCAAATCAATGCAACTACTGGTTATGAAGAAGCAGGAGCACAAGGTTTAATGGCAGGAATCAATGCTGCCTTAGCTATTGATGGTAAAGAACCATTTGTACTTAGACGTGATGAAGCTTATATAGGTGTTTTAATTGATGACTTAGTTACAAAAGGAACAAATGAACCATATAGAATGTTTACTTCAAGAGCTGAATATAGACTTCTTCTTAGAGAAGAGAGTTCAGATTTAAGACTTTCTGCTTATGGTCATAAGTTTGGTCTTATCAATGATGAACAAAATGAAAAAGTAGAACATAAAAGAAAAGTTATTGATGAAGCTGTAGAGTTTATGGCTAATGAATGGTTTACTTCAAAGAAAGAAAACCTTCAATTACTTGAAGAAATAGAAGAAGATAAAATCAAAGATAGAGCAAAACTTATTGACTTAGTAGGAAGAAATAGTATTACTCCTGAAAAGTTTGATAGATTAGTTCCTTCATTAAAAGATACAGAAGAGTATCTAAAAGAACAAATTATAGTAGAAGCTAAATATTATAGATATGTTGATAAACAAAAAAAACAAATAGAAAAAATGAAAAAAATGCTTGAAATGAAGATTCCAGAGAACTTTGATTTTAAATCAATTCCTGGACTTTCAAATGAGGTTACGGAAAAGCTAGAAAAGTTTAATCCACCTACATTATTCAATGCAAGTGAGATATCAGGAGTTACACCAGCAGCTATTGATATTATTCATATGTACATAAATCTTCGTGTAAGAAGCAAGAAAAAATGATAATAGGAAATAAAAAGTGATAATATGTAAAGTAAACTTTGATAATGGAAGTTTAATTTAATATGTCTAAAGGTAAAAGTATCATTCCAGATTTTATGTCAGATAATCCAGATGATACTTTTAAATTCTTATTTCCTTTAAAACTAATACTTGATGAAGATAAGTTTGGGAACAGTCATTATGAAGTTGTAGTAAAAAATATGTCTACTGGTAATGTATTTTCAAAACTTATCTCTCCTGAACTTTTATTTACACATTTTCCTCTTTGTAAATCTTTTAAAAATGGTGAAAAAACAGAATCTAATCCAAGTAAAGAAATATTTGAAAAGATTTTTACCATTGATTCCTCATTAATAAATAATACAATAGAAAAAAAACTCAATGAACTATTAGATAAAAAAACTATTGGAACTTTATTAGGATGGAATTACAAATACTTAGATACTGCAAGGTTTATTAACTGTTATTTAATTGAACAAAATAATATAAAAATCATCATTCCACACTATGCTATAGGGATATATTATTATTTTAGATTCTCTGAAATGAGAGAAGCTGCTTTAGATTGTAATATTGAAAGTTTATATGTTATGTGTGATGATAATAGAGCTGATGCAAAAATTGTTTTACCAACTCCAAGAACAGATGAAGATGCAGCATTTATTCATCGATATGCCTGTCAACCAACTGCACAGAATCAATTTGAAAATATAAGTAAATATATCCATCACTACTTAAAGTATATGAGAGAGCATGATTTAGATGAAGAGATTGATGGAGTTCATTTAAAAATAAATTTTCCTGTAAAAGAGAAGTTTAAAATAGATACAAGAGTAAGCCTTGTTACTAATAAAGGAACAAAGGAAGAGTACTATTTTATACATGAAATCACTAATGATAATTCTGATATAGGATTTGATAAATTCACAAAGATAATTGAACAAAATAAAATAATAACAGACCTTGAGGATTTAGAAAATTTATCAAAAGTAGATAGAGAAATTCCAGAAGAAACGACAGAGATATTAAAAGTAAAAGATGCAAATAAAAAACACACTAGTACACAACATCGAAAAGATAGAAAAAAAAGCTGTGGAAGTTTACTAAATATTGAAATAGAACATGAAACACAAACAAAAGATATTATTAAAGACCTACTAAAAATATACCAAGAACAAGAGAACAATGATAAGGTAGACCAAAGTCTTACTGAATCTTCATCAAAAGGAGATAAGGCTACTAGACGAGTTATAATCTCAAGTGAATTTGATAAAGAAGAAACTAAATCTTTAAATGAAATAGATAATTTTGTTGTATTTAGACAATATATGGAATTTCTAAAACAACAATCTCCTATTGAAAATTTCACTTTAAGTGAAGTAAAAAACTTACCTGAATTTTTAATCGAAAAAGATGGAGAGAAAAAAATAAATCCTAAATGTAAAATGAGCAAAAGAACTAGACAATATTTAACTTCAACATTTAAATATGAAAAATTTTATGTAGGATTATTAGAGTTAGAAAACTACCCCTCTTCAGCTGCCTCTTCTTGGGTAATAATCTCTAACTCAGTTATTACAAATAATACCTTTGAATTTTTTGTAAATTTATATTTTAAAGATAATACCTCTATCCCAGATATTGTAATGAATTATAAAAAGACAAATCCAAAATTTACTAAAAAAAATCATGAAAGAAATGAAAACTTGAATGAAACTCAACTAGCTAAATGGTATGTTGGATTATTGGGAAAGATAAAACTTAATTAAATAAAACCTTCTAAATCAATTTCTATACCTATTGGGCAATGGTCTGAACCTAATATATCTTCTAAAATAAAAGCATCTTTTAATTTATCTTTTAAATCTTCAGAAATCAAAATATAATCTATTCTCCAACCTTCTTTTTTTTCTCGTGCTTTAGACCGATAAGGGAAAAGAGTATATGCATTGTCAATATCTCCATTTATATACCTAAAAGTATCAATAAAATTATTTTCTATAAATTTATTAAAATACTCTCGTTCTATATCAGAAAAGCCGGACTTACTATATATCTTAGTTTTTTTTAAATCAATATCTTTATGTGCAGTATTAAAATCCCCACAAATTATTATTGATTTATTCTTTTTTTTCAAACTTATACAATAATCTAAAAACTTTTGATAAAAATCTAATTTAACTTTTAATCTTTTATTATTTAATTTGCCATTAGGAAAATACACATTAAATAATACGATATTTTCAAAGTGTTGTTCAATAATCCTCCCTTCATTAAATTCATCAATTTGACTACAAAACTTTTCCATTTTGAATAAATAATCTGAATAAGTTATAGTTCCAGAAAAACCTTTTTTTGAACAAATATTTGTCATTATACTTTTAAAATGTCTTCGAAAAAGATTTGAATGATCAAACTTGGTTGTTGATAGTTTAGTTTCTTGAAGGCACAAAATATTTGGATTATAATAATCAATCCAATCTAAAGCTTTTTTCCTCTCTATTGCTCTTAAACCATTGACATTCCAAGATAATATCTTTACATATTTATTTAGCTTCATTAAAATTTATTACTTTTTTATTTAAATTATTATTGATATTATCTATATATACTAATTTTTAGCTTATATTTTATCTAACTAGCAGCTTGCTTTTGATATATTTATACATCAAAAAGGGAGAAGATGAATAAAAAGTATGAAGGAATAGGTTTTTTTAATGATTTTTTATTAAATCTAATGAAAAACTATAAAAAAAACTCAGAACCTCAAATAGTAAATTTTAGAGAGTTAGTTCCTCAAATTACAAATATGGATCGACATACTCATTTTATTCATGCCTATCCTGCTAAATTATTACAACAAATACCCTATTTCTTTTTAAACAACGATATTTTCTCGAAAGAAGGAGATACTATATTAGATACCTTCTGTGGAACAGGAACAGTACTTCTTGAAGCCTCTATATCAAATAGAAATGCTATAGGAGTAGATGTGAATCCTTTAGCTTCTTTAATTGCAAAAACAAAAACTTCTAAACAAAGTATTACATCTTTAGAAAACAAGCTAAAAGACATACAACAACTTTTCAAAGAATATCAATCATCTAAGAAGAAGTTTTATATTCCAAATATTACAAATATTAATCATTGGTATAGTAAACAAACTATCAGAAAACTATCAAAGATAAAACATATTGTAGATAATATTGAAGAAACAGAGATTAAAAATTTTTTTCAAGTAATATTCTCAACCTGCTGTAGAAAGTATAGTTATTCAGACCCTAGAATTTCGGTACCTGTTAGAATAAATGAAGAAAAGTTTCCCGAAGGTCACTCCTTAAGAGAAGCTGCTACTAAACATCTTAACTTTATTAAGAAAAATGAAATATATGAATTCTTTATTGAACAATCAAAAAAAAATATTTCTCGATTAAAAAATTACCAAAATTCAACGATGGTCAATACTAATGAAGTTTCAATTTATAATACAGATATAAAATCTATTAATGAGTCTGTAATTCCAAATGATACTCTTCAAATGATTTTAACTTCTCCTCCTTATGTTAGTGCACAAAAATACATTAGAGCCTCTAGTCTCAGTTTACAATGGTTAGAACTTCATGATGATAATTTAGCTTCTCTTGATAAACAATCAATAGGAAGAGAACACTTTTCACCATCAGTATACAAACAGTTACATGTTACTGGTTTTAATAATATTGATGACATTTTATTAAAAATCTATAAAAAGAATAAACTACGAGCATACATCACATATACTTATTTAATAGAAATGCAACAAACCTTACAAAAATCCTTTAAACTTCTTAAGTCTAATGGGTATTTTGTCATGGTTATAGGAAATAATACTATTGCTGGTTATGAATTCTTAACATATAAATACTTGATAGAAATTGCAGAATCGATTGGATTTAAAACTGAACTCGTTCTAATTGATGATATTAAATCTAGGGGACTTATGACTAAACGTAATAAAACAGCAAGTGTTATCTCTCGAGAATATATAATAGTATTTAAGAAGTAAAATGACATATAACAATCAAATACAAAAAATTAAAACTCAAATACAAGATTTATCTGCATGGTTATGGGGGCATAAAGTTTTAGAGCAAGATATTGAAGAATGGGTAAAAAACTTTGAAAATACTTCAGCTAATGATGATAAAAATAAACTTATTGCATTAAGTCTTCTTAGTCAATTTATGTTTTATGATCAAAGAGAAATAAAACAGGCCCTTAAATCACTCTTCAAAGATAAATATATTGCTCCATTAGTTAAAAAATATAGAAAAGCTACCAAGTCACTAATCCTAAATGATTATAATAAGTTTTTAGATGATAGTTTAAAAAAAACTAGATTTTCCAGTATTGGGAATCCCTCAGAAAGTAGTAGTATAATACTTTATTTTTTCAGACAAAGAAATAATATAGAAAAGGAATTCTTCATTCATTCTTGTGAACTTATAGTTGATGAGAGATACAACAATCTTGAACAACTAGTCTATATCGATGATATAAGTGGTAGTGGTAGTCAAGCAACTAATGAAAACTTCTGTAAAATCATTACAGAAATTAGGGCTAAAATTCCCATGATAAAAATTTCATATTTTACATTATTTGCTACTACAACTGCATTAAAAACTTTAAAGGACTCAAAACTATTTGATAATGTTGATACTGTTTTTGAATTAGATGATACATACAAAGCTTTTTCTGAAACCTCTAGATATTTTAAGAACAACTCTAATTGTAAAGAAGAATTTAAAAAGTTGTGTAAAACAGAATACTCGAAAAAATTCGACTTAGGGAAGGAAGATATAAGTAGAGATAAACATGGAAAATTAAATACACAAGAATGTGGATTTGCAGATAGTCAATTAGCCTTAGGCTTTTTTTATAATATTCCTAATAATAGTCTTCCAATTTTTTGGGCTAATAGTGATCAATGGCAATCAATATTCAAACGATATAGTAAAAAGTATATGCTTTTAAAAAAAGGAAATAATTAAATGACTAATCCATTTTCAAATATTAAAGCTGTCCATTTAAATAATGATGAAATAGTTAATTTCTGGGTTGAATTAAATGATGAAATCAATCATAAAAAATTTTTAGATGTAATTGAACCTACAAATCCTAGACCTTTAATCATCTTAGGAGGGAAGGGTAGCGGAAAGACTCATATACTAAGATATTGTTCTTATAGTGCTCAAAAAGTAAGAGCTCAAAAATCAATAGAACATGAAAACTGTGTCTTGACACAAATTAAAGAGGATAAATATACAAGTTTACTTTTAGAATTAGGAAACTTTCAGTTTGAAAGATTTAGTGGTTCAAAACTAGATAAAGCAGTTTGGGAAGAGTGGTATTTCTATTATTTTAATTTGATTTTAATTGAAGCATTTTTAGAGCAGATAATTGATTTACAAAAAAATGGGTTAGAAGATATTAATCTTGAAAAAATTTCTAACATGTATAAAGAGTATTTCTTTGATTCGGAAGAGGTTCTAATTACAATTGATTATATATACAGAAAAATTCGACAAGAGCACAAGAAAATAGACAGAGCTTTTTCAAGGTTGCGAACAGGATTTAAAAACTCTCTTGATTTAGATGTGATTTTTGATACTAGATCAAATATATTTTACGATATAAGTTACTATATATTAGAAGCAAGTGACTCTTTAAAAGATATCCGATTCTTATTTTTATTAGATCAGTTTGAAGATTTAAGTAAAGAACAACAAAGATTCGTAAATACAATATTAAGGCATCCTAAATTCTCTGAGAGAATTTCTATAAGAATTGCAGGTAGACTATATTCAATAAAGGAAGAAAAAACTTTTTCTGATAATGAAAAAAATTCATATGCTGAAGTAACAAAAAAATATCTAGAAACATATCTTGATAATTCAAAAAACTATAAACAATTTGCTATTAATTTAATTAAAAAAAGATTGGATAGAGACATTTCTAACTTAGATGAAAAATATCTTACAGACTCTTTTCTTGAGTTTGATAAACTTGAAATAATTAAAAAAGTATTAAGTATTCATCCAGAATCTAAGGATAGAAAATATTTTTTAACTTTAACAAAGCAGTTAGAACAATATTCAGATAGTTTAAATTTATCACCAAAAGAAATAGTAATAATTTTGAATAATCTATTTTGTCCATCAGATCCACATAAAGAAAAAGAAAATATATGGTTACTATATCAAGCTTGGAGTAAAAATAAAAATTTAGTTGAAAAAAGTCAAGAAATTAAAAACTCAATGGAAGGAAAATTTAAAAACATTCATGATAATGAAACTCTTAGGCATTTGAGTAATACTTTTTATTTTCAAATTTGTAGAGAATATTCAATAACATTTTTCAACTGTGGGCTTGAAAAAATAATAGACTTTTCTCATGCAAATCCAAGAAATTTCATGTTAATATTAAGTGAAATATATGCGAATGCTAAATTTTCAGAAGAAACTATGTTTGATAACAATAATCCTATAAAATGTAAAACTCAGGATAAAGCAATAAAAAGTGCATCTAATGAGTTCTGGAGATATGCAATTATAGATATAGAAGATAAATTTGTTGTTAGAATGGTGGAAAGAATAAATAGTTTCTTTAAAGCTTTTAGAATGTCAAATAAACCTACAGAAAAAACTCTAATTGCATTCTCTTACACAGGAAAAGTATCTGAGGAATCAGAGCAAATTCTTACAAAAGCAGTTAATCATATGTTACTAATAAAAAAAAGTATCAGTAAAAAAGAAAAAAACAACTCTGGGACAATGTTAGATAGTTATTCTGTTCCTGCTATATTAACTGTAAAATGGGATTTACATATTGCTACTGGAGGAACTTTTCAATTTAAGGCTG
Source organism: Arcobacter sp. CECT 8989 (assembly GCF_004116715.1). Taxonomy (NCBI): domain Bacteria; kingdom Pseudomonadati; phylum Campylobacterota; class Epsilonproteobacteria; order Campylobacterales; family Arcobacteraceae; genus Arcobacter; species Arcobacter sp. CECT 8989. The sequence continues at coordinate 9,821 of NZ_PDKE01000020.1, forward strand.
AAGATATTGAATTACTATGTAAAGGTGAAGATAAAGATTGGTTAAATGTTTATAAAGAGTATATATCAAGGTATAATGTTCCTTTTAATAAAGGGAAAAAAGAACAAGAAGAAACAAAAGCAATTCCATATACAACACCCAGTTTATTTGGAGATACTTTATAATGATTAGTAAATATCATCTCTTTCCTTGTGAAAGTTATCGAAACCTTGATGAATTTTATACTAATAGTGAAAAATATGATCTATTTATTTCTGCATACACAAAAGAAGATATTGTAATTAAAACATTTAATAAAATAGATGCCAATAAAAAAATATATTTAATTTTTCCAGAATACAACATAGATACTAATCATATTAATGATGATATCTTTGAATATAATATTATTGATGATAACATTAAAGAAGCTGAATATATTAATGCCATGTGTGAAAAATATATTAATACTGAAAATAACGATAAAATTTGTGTAGATACAACAGGTTTTAATAAGCCTTATTTAGTATTTCTTTTATTTTGGTTTAAAGAAAATGGTATTGAAAATATTGATTTAATTTATACAGAGCCCCAAAGATATTTAAAAAGTGATAAAACAAAATTTTCAGATAATATTATAGAATCAAGAAATATAGTATCTCCATATGAATCATATTCAAGCGCAGGAGAAAATGATTTATTTATAATTAATGTGGGTTATGATTCAAAACTAGTTAATAAAGTTATTCATAATGTAACTGCAAGTAAAATAAAGCCACTAATTGGCTTTCCATCTTTACAAGCTATTATGTATCAAGAGAATATATTAAATTTAATAAAGTCTAAAACGGAGCTAGGGATAAAAGAAAATGACGAGCTTTTATACGCTCCCGCTAATAATCCATTTATAACAGCACATGTTATTTCAGAATATGTTAAAAAATATATATCTTTATATAAAGGAACAGTTAACAATATTCATTTAGCTCCTTTAGCAACAAAAGCGCAAACTATAGGAATGGCTTTATTTTATATATTTGAAAATGAGTCCTATGATAATAAGGATATAAATTTACATATACATTACCCATTTACTGATTCTTATTCTGCATCATCAAGTGAAGGATATTTTAGAATTAATAAATATACAATTGAATTTGATTTATTCGACAAAATACAAGAATAATACTAGCTTTTAACGTTTTTAACAAAAAGGCTTACTTTAGTACCGTCCTTACTTTTTGAATTATTTTGATTGACGCCAGACATTACATCAATACCAGAAGGATTAACCTTTGAGATTGCATCTTTTATATTTTCGGAAGTTAGTCCTCCTGCTAGCATTACAGGGAAAGGTTTCACCCGAGAAACAATTTCAGAGGTTTGTTCCCAATCATGAGTCTCGCCACTTCCTCCTTTTTCCGAATCTACTAAGATGAAGTCTATTACTTGACTATCTGTATACACTTTAATAGTTTTTAACAACTCTTCTAAATTAACTTCTTTCTCAATATAAAAAGTCTTTGTTATTTTAATATCTGGGAAATTTTCTTTAATGTTTTTTAAATCATTCAAATTTAATGTACTTTGTTTTTGAATCTGTATCATATCAGGATTTAATGCAGTGATTGTAGAAATAACTTTTTCAACATCTTTAAGGTGTATTAAAAGACAAGATTTCATACCTTTAGGAACATACTCTATTAGTTCTTTTGCAACATTCATTTCTAACATATCTGCTCTATTCAATTTATTAGAAGGAGGCTGCAACAAAAACCCTACAATATCAATCCCATTATCCCTACAAATATCTATATCTTCTTGAGAAGTCATTCCGCAAATTTTTACTAACATATCGTTTCTCCAAATTTATTATAATATAAATACATTATTACCTACTTTTATTTAATTTTTTATATTTTTTTACAAATTGCTTATGAATTGTAAAATGACATCCAACTATTTCTGCAACACTAATTTGATTGATAACTTTACCTTGATTCTTAAGATATTTAATAGCCCCTATAACTTCACTTTCACTTATTTCTCTTCCAATTTTATTTTGTATAGGAATAAGTTCATCTATCATCTCTTTATACCAAAAAGGTATATTTCTAAAGCCATGAAAAAACTCCCTATGTGTCAAATGATTATCTTTTGAAAAATTTATCAAATTCGTAGGATAGTTTTGAAAAAGATAATAAACCATAGATGTTAAAATAAACTCTTTTTTTATAGATAAAGTTTTTTTTGAATTGTATCTATCAAGTTTTTTACAAATAGTTTTATACTCTTCTATCAAAGGGAAAGCTTCTAAATTTAACTTTTCTTTTCTATCAAGTAAAAATCTAAGATAAGTAAGACTTTCAAAGACAAATATTGATTTTACTTTTTGTTTATTTATAACAAAGTAACCTCTAGTCAATCCTTTTTCAAACCACTTGATAGCTTTCAATCCATATTCATAATTTGAATGAATAGGTATAGTAACACTTTCTCTTAAATCCTTTTCACAGTTGTAACAAATACAAAGTTCTTTTTCATGTTTTATTTTTGGTAAACTAATTTTATTATAACATCGCCAACATCTATCGGTTAAAAATATTTTATGCTCTGGGCAAGCATTATAAAAGTTATATCTCCACATTTTTCTAAAATACGGTATTTTATCTTCATCCAAACATTTAGGACAATACATTAACCCTTTATGAGTTCTTTTGTCTGTTAGTTTTCTAATTTGCAAAGGTGGATATAAACTATTTTCATCACATAAAAATAAATGACCTTCTTCACTATGTAAGGAAAGGCTAAATATTTCTTTTTTCAAAAGATGACTTTTTTGAGCCAAGTGTTTAAATAGCTTTTCATCATATAAAAAATCTAAATCTGTTCTTGATATAGCACTACCCTCATGCCGAATAAATAAAGAAATAAATTCAGATAAACTTCTTCTATGCTCTATTGCCATACGTGTCAACCAAGAACTAAGAAGTTCATCTTTTAATGGTTTTGGTACAATTAAAAAGAAATAGTCTTGGACCCAATCTCTATTTCTTTTTTGTTTTTTCATTTTACAACTTTGGCAAGTAACCTATATCTTCAACCGTTATATATTCACGCTTAGATTTAATAGCTTTTACCGCAGCTTTTTTCAGCAGATTTACTGTCATACCTATAAGTCCTTCAGACTGATGAAAAAGTGCATTCATAATTTCTGGATTATCTGCCATATTTGAAGCTTCTTTTAAAGGTAAACATCTCTCATATGTTGCCACAAAAGAACGATATTTTCTATCATTGTTCCATCTAGGAAGTTCAATTGATGGAAATCTTGTGGCTGTTTCTTCTCCTATAGATAATGCCGAATGAGCAGTTCTAGTACCTGCTAAAACAATGGTTAAGGATAAACTATTACTTAGTTGTTTTAAGTCATCTATGAAAGTACGTTGTTTATTTAAATTTCCTGTTAAAGCACTATGTATTTCATCGACTAAAATCATTTTTGTTCCTAGTTTCTTCAAATAATGTTTTGCAAGTTTTTCTTTCACTGCAACTTTGTCAACTGCTTTATGAGGGACACACAATTCATTTAAAATACGGCTATATAACTTACTTTCATCAGGAGTTGTAGGAGCTTGAAAATAAATAATAGGGATATCATAAGTAATCCCATTTTCATTCTCAATAGGTTCCAAGGTACTTTTATGCAAATCATACATTCTTTTTAAAATTGCTGTTTTACCATTTATAGAATCACCATAAATTAAGACTCCCTCGTGTCTTATTTGTGGTGGATCTTCAAACTTATCTTCTAAAAATTCAAGAAGCTTAACTGCTGAACCATATCCAATCCACTTATCTTTTTTACAGTATAAGATTCTCTCTTCATCACTTTTATCTAAATAGTCAAAGGCTTCTTGAGTTAAGTTACGTTCATTCATGTGTTAACCTATTGGATAAATATCATAACCATCATCATCTTCCTCTTTAAGAGAAGAATCTAAACGCATAGGTTGAGTTTGTGTTTCTTTATAATCTATTTGCTCTTTTTCCATTTTTAAAGTTTTCTCTTGATGTCTTTTTGAACTTTTTTTACGTCTTACTGATTTTTTCTCTCTTTTTGCTGCTTCAACTTTTTGTCTAAGTCTCTCTTTTGCTTCAAAAATATCATGTGGTTCAAGTTCTCTTCCAGTAACCTGTCTTTTTGCTTCTGATATTGCTTCTCTTAATTCTGATAGATTCATTTGAGGTTTTCTTATATCTGCATATGGAATAGTTATATATTCATTAATATCTTCATCATATACATATATTTTACTAACATCTCTTGGATCACGTCTACAGATAACCTCATTTTTTAGCTCGGGTTTTAATTTTTTATATTGACTAGGGATAATCCATTTTCTAAGTGATTCAGAGAAATAAGTGATGTAATCAATTGTAATACCATTTTTCTGGACAGTACGTTTTATTTGAGGAAGTAATGCCATTCTAAGTTTTAAAGTATTTGTTGGAACTGTTGGTAAAAATGGGATTGATTTTTCTTTACCCACTCCATATAAACCTTGATAAAATTTTTCTTCAGGTGTCATGAATATTGAACTATGTTCAGTTTTATGATAAACATTTATTACAAAATCCAAATACCATTCTTCAAGTTCATCTATAGTCATGGCAGCTTCTGCTTCAGAATCATAACTTCCTTTTTTAAATATATTAGATCTAGTAGTACCTGGTAAGACATGCATTTTTTTCATATATGTACCCAAAACTCTTTCAACTGCACCACCAAACTCTGGTCTAGCAACTGGTCGATATCTATCTTCAATTCTAAATTCTTGACAAAAATTGCGTAAACTAATCGAAGTAAAGTCCTTACCATTGTCCATATGCACCTTTCTAGGTAATCCATAAACAGGGTATTCTCCCTCAACTTTATATTTTGCTAATAATTCATCCTTTGGTAAAATTGCATTTAATAAACATTGACCTACACTAAAATAACTAGGTGCTTCTAAAGAGATATAGAAGCCATACATCATCCTACTATATACATCAATTGCGACAGTAATAAAAGGTCTTCCAATTGGTTCTCTATTTTCTTCATCAACCAAAATAACATCAACTTTAGTATGATCAATTTGAATAATATCTAAAGGCATTTTTACATCTGGGAATTTATTTGGCATTCCTCTAGTTTCATTTACTCTTATTCCATTTCTATATTTTGCAATAATTTTTGGATGTAGAGCATTTATTCTATTTCTTATAGTATTTTTTGTGGGTGCTTTTAGTTCTATATTCTGACATTTATAGACAATTTGCTCATAAATAACTTGTAAAGGGTATTGTTGTTTATGTAAATACATCTCTTCTATTACACTATTGATTATTGTATCAACAGATTCGTCTAATCTACTTTTTCCTTTACCTCCACAAAATTCTCTTCTAGAGGCTAGAGAACTTATTGTCTTGTATTGTTCATAAGTATTAAGCCATCTATATATTGTGGCTATACCTTTTTTATTTTTCTTCGCAACTTTTTGGACATCATTCGCTGTTCTATTTTCAATATCTAACAAAGGTTCAATAATTTTAAATCGTTCAGTTGCGTTATCTAATTCTTTTTGTTCAGTATCAACTAGTTCTTTTATTCTCTTTTTTATATTTTTTGGGTCATTAATTAAATCATTGACTTTAACAATTTTTTCATTATATGGTTTATTTATTTTTTTGAGGAGAACTTCATCTAAAGAAGGATAACCTTTTATAACATACTCTATATCTTGGAAAAAAATTTTACTATCAATATCAAAAGAAAGTACATTAGCCATTGTTCAACTCCACTAAAGATTTCATAGTAAGTTCATTAGTAAACAAATCTGATTTTAATTTACCATTTGAAACTAATGACCAAATGTTATTAGAAACTATTGCATATTCTTTTGGATTAGGTGTAATTTTTTGCACTAAATCAAATGCAGCTAATTTTGTAGTGTCTTTAAGAACATCTAATATTTCTTTTTCATATTTATGCTCAATTGGATTTTCTTTATACCTATATAAAAAGTCTAAATTTTCTATATATTCTTTACTATATGAAAGTTCAGTAAATACATCAAATTCTAAATCATGTTCTTTAGCAAATACTTTTGTAGCTTCAAATTTTTCTTCAAAGTATTCTTTATTTTTTTCGAGTTCATTTGAATATTTTACTTCAACAATCGTATCTTTTAAACCTGATTCTTTTCCTCTCTGAATATAACAATCTAAGCTATATATTAAATGTCTATTTCTGAAATCTATTTCAATTTGAGGTTGTTCATAATATGCAAAAACACTATCATCAAATTCAAGTGATATATAACAGGCTCTTTCCAATAGAGACTCATAGATTATTGATTTACCATTTTTTATACTAGGAAAATGTCCAATAACGGAACGATAGCTCTTTTTTATTTTACGTTGTGGAAATCTAATATAATCTTCTAGCATAATTATTTTCCATTAAATTTTATTATTTTTTAATTGTATAGCAAAGAAGCTTTAATTCTAATTTTAAAATTTTTCTGCGTATTATTAATTTATAACAACTACTTATTGTGTAATTTTAGATATTTAACATATTTTAGTGTAAAATCATTATGAAAAACTAATTAATAAAATTAAAGAACTATGATATGAAAGTTGACTATATAATAGCGGATACTCATTTTGGGCATACCAATGTATTAAAATATGAATTATCGAGAGTCGAGAAAATGAAAAAAGAAGATTTTTCTTCTTTTGATGAAATGATGATAAGTATTTGGAATAATTCTATCTCAGAAAATGATAATATACTACATTTAGGAGATGTTGCATTTGATAACGAATATCTAAAATTAGATATATTAAAAGGTAAGATAACATTAATTATTGGTAATCATGATAAAAAAGAACACTTAGAATATTATAAAAATATTGGTTGGAATGTAATTGATTCAATTGAACTAAAAATTGATAACTCATTAAAAGTTTTTGACACATTAAAACAAGAATTTTCTACTGATATACTCAATAATAATTTATTAACTTGTTTAGTAATTGACATTAATGATAAAAGAGTAATGTTTTCACACTTTCCTGTCTTTGATAATAATCAATATGATTTGAAATTCTCAAATATTACAAAGGTATTGAATAGAGTATTTGAATTGACAAAATGTGATGTAAATATACATGGTCATACTCATTCTCATGGGGCAAAAGAAGATTTTTGTAAAAGTGCTTGTTTAGAGCTTAATTCTTTTAAAGTTATTGATGTAAATAGTTTTCTTTGATACTATAAATCTATCTCAAGTATTACAGGACAATGATCAGAACCTAGTTGATCTTTTAAATAATAGCAGTCTACTACATTATCAATTAGTGCATTTTCAACTAAAAAATAATCTATTCTCCAACCAATATCTCTCTCCCTCAAATTATGTGCAAAACCCCACCATGAATACTGTTTTTCATTAGGTTTTAATTGCCTAAAGATATCAATAAATCCAATTTGTTCTAATTCTGATAGCCACTGTCGTTCTTGAGGTAAAAAACCTGCATTTTTCTTATTATTTTTATAGTGATAAAGATCTATATCTTGATGAGCAACATTTAAATCTCCCGTAATTATTATGGGCTTATTTAACATTTTTAATGATTGTATAAATACTAAGAAATCTTTCATAAAGATTTCTTTTTCTTCAAGCCTCTTAAGTTGTCTATGGCTATGAGGAGCATAAGTATTGACTAAAATAAATTTCTCAAATTCTGTAGTTAAAACTCTTCCTTCCATATCTAAAGAAGGTGAGTCTATACCTTTTCTATTATTTATTACTTTAAGATTTGGATTTACTATAGTTGTTACACCACTATACCCTTTCTTTTCAGCCACATTCCAATATGAGAATTTTGGTGAAAATAGGTTAGCAGAAAATAAATCTTCTTGCATTTTTACTTCTTGTAGACAATATATATCAATTCTATCATCTCGCAAAAAATAATCCAATCCATTGTTTATAATAGATTTTAAGCCATTTACATTCCAACTACATATCACCATTAACTATAAAGCCTCAATAATCTCTTTTGCAAATGCTGATGCTACCCCTGCTGCATATTCTTGCCATTCTTTTGTTTTTGATGAATTACAATAATCGCATATTCCTCGTATAACAAAACAATCTTTACCAACTAACCAGCTCGCGTCGGCAACACCTGAAGATTCCATTTCAACAGCCTTAATATCAGGAAATTTTTGAACTAAAGAATCTCTTACATTACTATCTTTAACTACTGTGTTGCCACTTGCTATTGATCCAATATGAATTCTAGGTCTAGTTTGGTCATATCCGCTTGGAACTTGTGGTAGTGTAACTTTTGTTTCTAAAAGCCATGGAGTATCATCTAATATCATGTTATTATGTCTTTTATACTTATCCTCATCAATATTTGATAATTTATCAATATATTTCCAAAAATCAAAGGAATTTTTACCAGCTCTTGATACTTTGCGCTGTGCAATATTTAATAATTGTGCATTTGGTGGTCTAGGTTCAAAATTATATTCGAAACTACCTTCTTGTGTATTTTTACCCATGTCATGTTGAATAATACCTTTTTCTCCTGATAAAACGATATCTCCAAGTCTAATATGTTTCATTGCGTCACTACAATTAGGTATTCCTCCTGCAATCCCTACCATAATAATATATTTAATAGAAGGATATTGTCTATACATCGTTGTAGTGATAGCTGAAGCTTTATTATTTCCCATGCCCGTTTTTGCTAAAACAACATCTTTATTACCAATTTTATAGTGTGGATATAATATTCTATCACTACCTAAAGCAGGATCTTCTCTAAAACAGTTTTCATTCTGGTCCAATGTATCTTCCATTGCTTGGAACTCTTTATCTAAAGCGGTTAATATTAATACCTCAGGTTCATATTTTATTTTATTTATGTTCATCTCTTCCTCTTTATCAGTTGCTATATTTGTCAATTTTCTTAGTACATATTTAAATACAGGTTCATCTAGAAAATCTTCATACTTCCAATATTTTAGATTGTAATTTTCCAGTTTTCTAGAAATATATCCTTCATTGTACTCATCTGGCATATTTATATATAATTTCTCAGTTTTAATTTTATTTAGTTTCTTATGCTTAGCAGTAACAACTAATTCTATAGCTCTTGCAGATATTCCAGGTGTTAATGTAAACATTAAAAGTGCATCATAATCATGTTTCTCTAAAATTATGCCTTCAATATCAATATTGACAATTTCAACACCTAAAGATTCCAAAACACATTGATAGACGGATTTAATATTCATTGATAAATCATCTTTTTTTGAACAACCTATCCAAACTTTTAAATTAGATAGACAGTTTTGAGTAGTGGCTGCATTATTAAAGTAGTTAGATGAAAAGTCCAAAAAATTATCTATCTTACACTTAGTATATAAATCACAAGTTTGGTCAGGGCAATTAGATTTTGTCAAAGAAACTTCTTCCTTTCAGAGTTAACTTAAGCTGATTTTGTTCATAATTAATAAATTTTATTGCTTTTAAAACATTTAAGGTTTCTTCTATTGAATCAGTCAAATCTTGTAAAACAGTATCACTAAATATTTGTGAATCTTGTATTATATCTTTTGTTCCTAATATGGATAATACTCTTTTCGAAGCAAAACTATTAAGCTCTTGTGTAAACTTTCTATAATGACCTTCATTAATGTCTGTTGATATATTGATTAGTTTTTCAGCATTTTGAGTTAATGCTATATTTAGTGATTCAGATTCTAAAAGCCAAGTATGTTTTTCATTTGATTTATCTTCATGTGCACCTTGAAAAAGTATATACTTATTACCAAATACTGAATATTGTATTTTATTAGTCGTATCAAGTGAATATAAATTAACAGACCTATTTGCAATAGAATAAATTGTTCTTAATTCTTCTATCCAATTAAAACCTTTGTTTAATGACCAATTATCTAGATTCCACTCAATAATTTTTGTAGTATCATTCATTAAATTTTGGGGTAAATTATATACAACTTTAAAAACATCCTCATTTGTGTTATTAATTTTTTCACAAAGGTATCTATGAAAAGGATCAGTAAGTGCCCTCATTTCCCCTGTAATATGGATACATTCTCCTAGTGAATTTTTATTTAAGCTATCTTCTAAAAGGTTATTAGTCTCAAGGTGTACTTTATTTCTTGACTCTTTGTCAAAGCCATAATGTAAAGATTTAATTTTTTCTTTATTAAAATCAATAATGTCTGCTTTTTCTAATGTTTCAAAAAAGATTTTTTCTTCTTGAATTGCCATAATTATAAATTTACTCCTTTATTATCCCATTTTAGTTCTTTTTGCCATACATATTCATTTTGATTTGGTTTAAACGAAAAACATAAAGGTACTAAATTACCGTACTTTCTATGTCTACTTCTATTTGTGCAAGGTGTGTTGTTATTTAAATCATGTCCTGCAACTTCATTATTAGCTGTATTATCCCAACTGATTGTTCGATTTTCATACTTTGCCGTACCAAAGCCAGTACATATTAAATTAGAACAAATCCTAATTATTCCATTAGGATGAACCATCACTCTTTCTCCTAACTTTACAGGGCAATATCCATAATATTCTTGTTTTTGTTCAAACTCTTTTTTTTCAATAAAACATTGAGGTAATCTTACATCAATTTTAAATTCATTGTTAGTGATTTTCTTTGAAATTTCATTATACATTAATACCCAATCTTCAGGAGTTGGTGCAAAATTCCCTGTCCAAGTATCCATAGGAACACCTGCTTTAAAAAGATCATGAAAGTTGATCTGTGAAATACCTAGTTCTTCTGCGAATATAATCATCTTTTCTATTAAGTAAATGTCATCTTCTTTAGTCAATAACAACTTATGAACACAGCAAGTGATAGTTATTTTATATCCTTTTTTTAAGGCTATTTTTAAATTCTTTATAGCTCGTTTGAAAGTTCCTTCTCCTCTTAGCATATCGTTAGTTTCACTTGAAAATCCATCTATACTAAAAGCTATTTCATCTAAAAGTTTAAATTCTTCCTTATCCAATAAATGTTCTAATACTTGACCATTGGTATCTAGTCTAATATATTCAAATCCCATTTCTTTTGATTCTTGAATTAATTGAAGTAGCGGTTCATGGTTCTTAGTAGAACCATATAAAGTTGGTTCGCCACCTAGAAATGTCGCTTTTTTAGCTCCGAGTTCTCTAAATGTTTTTAATAATGCAAGAGCATCATTTATCTCAATTTCTTCTTTAATGTAATGATTTATACTAGGTTTATATATACATTGTTCACAACCAATATTACACTTATCTGTAATATACATAAAGACTTGCTTTAAATTTTTAAAATGTTGATAGAAACTATCATCAAGTATATAGGTGTCTTTTTTTTTGGATGAAAAAATAATTTTTTGTAGAGAATCTTTTGGTGTATCAAGATTTAAAAGTTTCATCTAGTTCCTTAAAGTTAACTATTAGTATTTTACACAAAATTGAATTAAATTATTGAATACTGTAATATATCTTAATTAAGATATATATTATTTTAGTTGTTTTCTAGTTAAATATGCTACAAAAATAAATTAGTGTATATTTGTCAAACGTAGAATTAAAATACTTAGTTAGATTTTTTATCTTTTTTTATTACAAAAAATAAACCAATTATTGATATTATAATATTAATTGTCAAACGAAGTCTTATTTTAATCAGTTTAAACCTCTATACAATCCTAGAAATTGTATTTTGATAGTTTATAAGTGACTAATTTTGTTCTTCGTTTGACAATCCTATATTCATTCTAGTAGGATAATAATTCTTATACCATGAATTGAAGGTTTCTTCGAGGGTGTTTCGTAGATAATATCTTTCTTTGTTGTTTCATATTTATTTGTGTATAAATTTGTGTTGTAGATATTGATGAATGGCCTAGCATTCCCTGTATATATCTTATATCTACACCTTCTTCTAAAAGCATGGTGGCAAAACTATGTCTAAACATATGTGGTGTTAAATGTTGTTGCACATTTGCAGCTTGTTGATATTTTTTTATCATATTTGATATAGAGTATTCACTATATTTATTTCCTAATCTATTAATAAAGAACCATTTATTTTTATAAATTTCATCATTAAATAAATTTACATATTCCTTGAGTGATGTTTTTACTTCTGCTTCACATATTTGAATTGTTCTTTCTTTTCCACCTTTACCTAAAACTTTTAAGTTTCCTGTACTTAAATTAATATCATTATATTTAATATTACTTACTTCAGAGACCCGAAGTCCTGTTGCAAATAGAAGCTCTAACACTGCAATATCTCTTACTAATGCTTTATAAGAGTATCTTTCTATATCTTGAAAATTGGTCTTAATTTTATATATATATTTAAATAACTTTCTAATATTTTGTAAGTCTATTGTTTTAGGTAGTGTTTTATTCTCTTTAATAGAAACTCTCATTTTTCTAAATGGACTAACAAGTATAATCTCTTCAAATTCTAAATAGGTAAAAAAAGCTTTTAAAGTTGCTAGTTTTCTTTTAATTGATTTTGGTTTTAAATCTTTTGTATATAAATGTTGTATATACTCTTTTAATATGTCTTTATTTACATCATTAATATTCATACTCATAATATCTTTAAATGATTTAAATTGTTCAATATCAATAGTATAGGCACTTAATGTTTTTGGATTCAAATTCTTTTCAAATTGACAATGAAACAAAAACTCCTCTAATAACTTATCTATTTCCATATATTCTCCTAAATTAGTTTGTGCTGTAATATTACTTAGACATCTTTAAATTAGAAGACTATTGCATATAAAAATTCATAATTATAAGAATATTAAAAAAACTATTTTAGAGGAAATAATATTTTTTAAGATATAATAAATTTAAAATAAACAATGGATAATACTAAATTATGTTTAATACAGTATCAGCTAAAGGTTTTCATATAAAGCATCTAATATTTGGGATAATTCCTATTATAATTTGGAGTTTAGTAGCTGCAACTGTTAAAA
>NZ_PDKE01000021.1:0-21528 GCF_004116715.1 Arcobacter sp. CECT 8989
CTTTTTAATTCACTTGAATTACTAAGAATATCAGAGAATCCAATTATTGCATTTAATGGTGTTCTTATTTCATGACTCATATTTGCTAAGAACGTCGACTTCGCCTCATCCGCCTTTTGTGCTTTTTGTTGCGCATGAACAATATCTGTAACATCTAATCTTATTGCTAAGAACTCTTCTATCTCATCATTGTAGTTTAAAATAGGCACAATAGTAGATGCTACATGATATGCACTACCATCTTTTGCTTTGTTTTTAATTTGACCCTTCCAAATTTTTTTAGCACAAATTGTTTTCCATAAATCTTCAAATACCTCACTTGACATATCTTCATGTCTTACTATATTGTGACTTTTCCCAATAAGTTCTTTTTCTTTATATTGAGAAACTTTTATAAATTCATCATTTACATAAGTAATAATTCCTCTTTTATCAGTTTTTGAGACGATTGCACTTGAATCAACTGCTTTCTTATATTGGTTCAATAGTTTAACTGTATTTTGCAGAGTTTGTGTTCTATCTTCTACTTTTTCTTCAAGTCTTCTTTTAGCATTTTTATGTTCTTTTTGTCTTTCAATAGAAATTACTGAATAATGGATTCCTAATATAAATATTATTCCAATCAGGGCTGACATTGTAAGAATAATTTGTTTACTTGTTAATAAAAAATTATCTTCAATTGGTATTGAAACTTGAATAACACCTCTAACATCACCTAGTTTCCAACTATTTTTAGGAGTATCAGCTCTTGTATTATGACATGAAACACAAGATTGGTCATAAAAAATATCAGCAATTGCTACTTTAAATACTTTTTGCCCATCTTCATTTATTGCTTTTTTATAGATACTTGTTGGATTATTTATCAAATATCGTAAAGACTCTTTTTCAAAATCACTTAAAACTCTATCTTTTCTATTAGGAAAAGGATAGTCACTATACATTTTTATATGCATATCTTTTTTTGTAACAAGTTCACTTAAATCATGAAGAAGTGTTGCAGGTAAAGGAATTACTCCTCTTTTATTATCATGCTCATAGTTTATTTCTATATCACTATTGTCTTTAACTTCTTTAATTACATGAGATGTATAATAGCTTCTAATTTTTTTTAAATTATTTACCATTTCAATAGATTGTTTTGTCATTTCATCCATTTTATTTTTATTTGAAAACTCTGGTAAAATAAAAACTATAAGATAAATAAGAGTTACACCTATTACTAAAATAGGTCCAATATATGGATTAAAAAAAGGACTGAAAATTTTTTTCATTTATTCTCCAAATGAGTTATATATTTCTTTTATTTCTTCTATATTTTTTATAAATAGATTTATAATATTGGGGTCAAAGTGTTTTCCACTCTCTTCTTTTAAAAGATTTAATGCATCATCCAAACTCCAGGCTTTTTTATAAGGTCTATGCGAAGTTAAAGCATCAAATACATCAACGACAGCTACAATTCTTCCGTAAATATGAATTTCATCACCTTTTAAACCTTTAGGATAGCCACTTCCGTCATATTTTTCATGGTGGTTTATAGCAATAATAGCTCCTGCTTTTAAGAATTCACTCTGGGAATCTTTTAATATTTCATAACCAATTTGAGCATGACTTTTCATGGTATCAAACTCTTCGTTATCTAGTTTCCCTGGCTTTAAAAGGATCCTATCTTCAATTCCAATTTTTCCAAGATCATGAAATGGAGCAGCATAAAAAATAATTTCTTGCTCTTTTTCATCTAAGCCACAAGCTTTTGCTAAAAGTTTAGAGTAGTGGGCAACTCTAGCAACATGTGATGCTGTTTCTGGGTCTTTATATTCTGCCGTTTTTCCTAAAATATACAGAGTTTCATGTTCTCTATCTATAAGGTTTTCCGTGGCTTTTTTTACTTCTTCTTCTAAAAGCTTGGCTTTATCTTCTATTAATAAAGTATTTTGATAGTTAGTTAAAAGGTTTGTAACTCTTGCTTTAAATAAAACAGAGTTTACAGGTTTACTTAAAAAGTCATTTACTCCTGCATCAAAGGCTTCTTTATGAATTGTTTCATCATCACCAGCAGCAGTTACCATAACAATAGGAACTTTTTTATTTTTTCTTCTAAACTCTTTTATGAATTCGATTCCATTAAGATTTGGCATCATGTAGTCAATTATAATTAAGTCAACTCTATTTTGAAGTACATGCATTAAAGCTTCAAGTGGTTCTGAAAAACTTTTTACATTTAGCCTTATTTCTCCACAAATTGCTTCAATTAAAAATAGATTATTTTCATTGTCATCTATGGATATAATTTGCAAATCTTCAAAATTCATTGTATGCCTTTTTTTAACGTAAAAATCATCTTATTTTATAGTTATATAACTTAAGATAATATTTTTTTTAATATAGTGTATCAAAAATGTAATATTAAGAAAAAATTATATTATATAAAACTCACAGCATTTAATAGTTAAAATTATAAAAAATGAAGGATCTATCATAAAACTTGAACCATGTAGACATTGTAAAAGGGAAATTGAAACAAAAAAAAGACAATGCCCATATTGTGGAACATTAAATCCTACAGTTAAAATAAAAGAGATTATTATAGGAATTGTTACTGTTACTATAGTGATGTATGGAGTTAGTTTTTTTATTAATTTAAATTAAAATAGATATTTTAAAGAAGAAAGTACTTTTGTAACTATCTTCTAATAGCTCCTATTAAAAACCCAATTCCAAGTCCAATAAAGTGAGCATACCAAGCAATTGGAAGACCAATAAGTACAGGCGCTACTGAGATAATTAAAACCCAAGTAACTATTGCTTTTCTTTGAAATCTATCTATATAAGCTATATATCCCATAAGTGCACAAATAGCACCAGATGCTCCAACTAAGTTTACAAAATTATCTAAATAGTAAATATATAAAAAGCTAAGAATTGAAGTTGCAAGTCCTGCTATAAAGTATGCTATGACAAACTCTTTTTTTCCTCTATACATCTCAATAGCATTTCCAAATTGATATAAAACAAACATATTCATAGCTAAGTGACCAAGTCCTCCATGGGCAAACATAGTTGTAAGAGGTTGCCAATAAAAGTTGCTTTCAACAAAATACATATTAAGACCTAAATATAAACTTCCATAGCTTATATTTGTTTGTACTAGGTACATAAAAATTGTTATTGCAATTGTGATATTAGTAAGTGTGAAATTAGATCTAGTTCTGAACATAGTTTTTATATACCTTTATTGAGCAATCAACTCGTTCTTTGATAGCATTTTTATACATAAATTTAAAATCACTTTGCATAAAAAATATCTCTTTTGAGTTAATTCTAAATGATGTTATTATTGTTCCTGCATTTAAGTTATCTTTGGAACTCTCTATTATTTCATATTTTATCTTTAAATACTTTTGTAAATCTTCTTTAGGGTTTATATTAAGTAAGCTTTTAATATAACTATCTACTTCAGTTAGTTTTATAATATCTTCAATTTTAGAGTTTTCTTCAAGTTTTAAAAAAGAGCCTTCTATCTTATAGTAACCCTTTTCAATAGCTTTATATGATTTTTTTACTAGTTCATAGTTTTTTATAATTACTTTAGTAGAAGTCTCTTTTTGACAAGGTAGTTTTTCTACTTTTGAAAGTGTAGTTTCTTCTTTTTTTTGTGGTTCGACAATAAAGGTGTTATATAGAACAATTGTTATTGTAATCATAACAATTGTCGCAAAGGTAAAAAGATTGTTTATAATGATACTATCATTAGGTCTTGTTCTTTTTACCTTCATTTTACTTAGATAAGAGTCTCTTTTAAAACATCTTCTATAGTATCTACTGCTTTGATTTCCATATTCTCTTTTACTTCTAATGGAATATCATCTAAATCCCTTTGGAAGTTCTTTCTTGGAATTAATGCAAGTTTCATTTTTGCTTTATGAGCTGCAATTAGTTTCTCTTTTAATCCACCAATTGGTAAAACCTTACCTGTAAGTGTAAGCTCACCAGTCATAGCAACATCAGATTTAACTTCTTTGTTACTTAAGATAGAAGCAATAGTTGTAGCCATTGTTATACCAGCACTTGGTCCATCTTTTGGTGTAGCACCTTCTGGAATATGTAAGTGAATATCAAATCTTTTATAGATTTCACTTGGGTCTACTTTTGTTTTTTCTTCTATTTCTTTTGCTGTTTTAGGAATTAGATTATCATCTATTTTCAGTTTTTTATTGTCAATTAAAAGTTTTACAACAGAGTAAGAAATTCTAGATGATTCTTTCATTACATCACCCATATTTCCAGTAACACTTAAAATACCTTTTCCTCTAAGTCTTACCGCTTCTGTTTTTAAAACATCTCCACCAACAGCAGTCCAAGCTAAACCATTTGTAACTCCAACAGAGTTTTTCTTTTCAGCTGGGTCTATTTCAAAAATTGGATTCTCTAGGAAATCAGTTAAATTTTTAGTTGTAATAGAAACTTTTTTAGTCTCTTTATCTTTAAGTAGTATCTTAACAGTTTTTCTAAATAGTTTTGCAAATACACGTCTTAGATTTCTAACACCTGCTTCTCTTGTATATTTTGAAATAATTGCTTCAATAGTAGTTTTAGATAATGAAACTTCACTTTTTTTAAGACCATGTTTTTCTAACTCTTGAGGAATTAAATAGTCTTTTGCAATATGATATTTCTCATTTGGAGTATAAGAAGAAATTTCAATAAACTCCATTCTATCTCTTAGTGCTGCTGGAATTCTTCTTGCATCATTTGCAGTTGCTACAAAGATACATTGTGATAAATCAATTGCAAAGTTTAAATAAAGGTCTCTAAACTCATTGTTTTGCTCTGGGTCTAAAACCTCAAGCATAACAGCAGTTGGATCACCTCTATGGTTTGCTCCAAGTTTATCAATCTCATCTAATACAACAACAGGGTTCATAGTTTTAGCATCACAAAGACCTTTTACTATTCTTCCTGGCATTGCTCCAACATAAGTTCTTCTATGTCCTCTTAATTCATTTACATCTTCCATTCCACCTAAAGCTACTCTTACAAGTGGTCTTTGTAAGGCTTGAGAAATAGAGTTTGCAAGTGAAGTTTTACCAACACCTGGAGGTCCTACAAAACAAAGAACAGTTCCCTTTGATTTAAGGTTTTCTATTTTTCTTTTTTCAAGCATCTCTTTTACTGCAAAGTATTCTGAGATTCTTTCTTTTGGTTTTTCTAAAGAGTAATGATCACTATTTAACTGATCTTCAACACTTTGTACAGAGATATCATTGTGAGCATAGTTTCCAAATGGTATTTCTAAAACATTTTCAATATAAGTTTGAAGTAGGGCACTATCTGGTGAATCTTGGTGCATTCTACTTAATTTATCAATTTGTTTTTTTGTCTCTTTATAACCATCTTTTGGCATATGAGGTTTAAGTTTTTTAAGTTTTTTCTTATAAGCTCTAATTTCTGAATCTTTTTGATTATCAGAACCTAGCTCTTTCTGAATAGCTTTAATTTGCTCTTTTAAGAAGTAGTCTTTATGAGTTTTTTCAATTTTAGAGTTTACTTTTTGAGTAATCTCTTTTTGAATTTTTAAACTCTCAATCTCTTTTTTGATAGTTTCAATAATATTTAAAAGTCTTTGTTCTAAGTTTGTTTCAGCAAATAGTTTATATGCTTCATCTTTTTTTACTTTTAAAACAGAAGAGATTAAGTCTGCAATTCTTGTTGCATCACTATTTTCTTCAATTGTTTTTATTAAGTCTGCTGGAAATTTAGAGTTTACAGCTGAAAGTTTTTTAACTTGTTCTCTTAATACATCAATAATAGATTCAATACTCTCTTTAGAATATTTATCATCTTCTAATGTATCAACAAGTGCAAACTCTGAAGTCTCTTCATTAAACTCAGTGATTTTACCCTTTGCTAAACCTTGGAAAAGAACCTTTATTTTACCATCTGGTAAAGATACTTTTCTCATAATATTTCCAATAACTCCTACATCATAGAAGCTATCTTTATCTCTTTTTCCCTCGTGACCTGGTTTACTAACAGCTACGATTACTAGTTTATTATGTTCAATAGAGTGCTCTACTGCTTTTAAGTTCTCTTCACTTCCTAAAAACAATGGAGCAATCATAAATGGATATAAAAATACTTCGTCTTCAACTATTAAAGGTATTTGTTGAGGAAAAGAATCATAATTCTCTAATTCCATATATATTAACTCCTAAAATCTATTAATATTTTTTAAAAAATGTTTTTTTCAAAAGGATATTTGTAAAAAGGTGTCTCTACAGGTTCAATCTCATTTTCATCAACCCATGACTCTTTTACTTTTTGGTTATAGTACTCAGCCGCTTTTGGCTTATCTATTCTTTTATATAAATCTGCAATCTCTTTATCTAAAGAGGCTTTAGCCATATATAATCTTGCACTCATAGTATTTACTAAAGGCATATATTTAGAGTTTGAAAATAAGTTTCTATACTCTTCAATCTCTTTGATTGTATCTTCGATTAATTGTTGATCTCTTAATTCATTTGAGAAACCTAAAAAGTTAGCTTTAATCTTTAAATATCTAACATAATCAATGTTTCTACTAAGTGCAAATCTTTTAATATATTCATCTAAATAGAAGTTTGCTAATTGATACTCTTCGTTGTCAATATGAGCATTTGCTAAGATTAAAAGTGCAGTTGGTATTAAAGGTGAGTTTCTATGTTCACTCTCTAAAGAAGTATATACATCGTCTGCTTCTTCTAAGTATCCAGTAGAAATCTGTTTAAGCATGTCATTATACCAATAAAGTGCAGGTTTATCATACTCTTGCACTCTTTCAGATTTTTGTGAACAAGCTGTTAACACAAAACCTAAACCAATAATTAATACAAAATTCTTGAACTTTAAATTGTTAATCATTTGAGTTATCCTTTTCATAAAGTAAGTATTTTATCTTATGTATCCTTGCTCTTCTCTTACTTTTTATTATTTTATTTTTCTAATATTATAATTAATTCGTTATAATAAATTAAATAATTTTAAAGGTAGCTAGTATGAAATTAACATTAATAGGAAATGGCTTCATGGCACAAGCACTGGCAAGAGGACTTGTAAATAACTTTGAAGTAGAAATTATTGGAAGAGATGAAAAGAAATTAAATGATATAAAAACTAAGATTCCAAATTTAGAAGTAAAGGTTATGAGTGATACTGAAAATATCACAGATAAGAATATAATTTTTTGTGTAAAACCATATGCATTACAAAGTGTTGCTGCAAGATTAGAAGGGCGAGCAAATATCATTTTCTCAATCTTAGCTGGTACAACAATTGATAGTTTAAAGAAACAAATAAAATCAAAATTTTATATTAGAAGTATGCCAAATGTTGCTGCGTCAGTTTTAGGTTCAACTACAACTATCACAGGAGATAAAGAAGCTAAAAATTTAGCAATGGAACTATTTAACCATATTGGAAAAGCAGTATGGGTAAATACTGAAAATCAACTTGATATTGCAACTGCTTTAGCAGGAAGTGGACCAGCATTTTTAAGTTTAATCGCAGAGAGCTTAAGTGATGGTGCAGTTAAAGCAGGACTTGAAAGACAAATTAGTAATGAACTAGTTCAAGGATTATTATCAGGATATGCAAAACTACTAGAGACTTCTCATCCAGCAATTATTAAAGATTCTGTAATGAGTCCAGGTGGAACAACAGCAGCAGGAATGGGTAAACTAGAAGAAGGTGCAGTTAGAGACTCTATGATTAAAGCCATCGAAGCAGCTTATGAAAAAGCTTGTGAAATCGGGAAAAAATAGTTTTACCTTACTTGAAACACTTGTAAGTGTTTTTATTTTATCAATTATCATAGTAGGCTTTTCAAAGGCTTCTTTCTATGATAATTTTGATGAAGAGTATATAATATTAAATAAGTTAGAAAATATGTTTAATATCTCTTCTTATGACTCTTCTTTTTCTACAAAAAATATACAACTAACAATAACTTTAGATGACATTGAAATTAAAAATATTAGTGTCAAAAAAATAGAGTATGAAGATGAAAATTTAAGGCTTTTAAAATATGAATTGCCAAAATAAAAAAGCTTTTTCTCTTTTAGAATTAATCTTTGTAGTTTTTATTGGTTCCATTGTAATTGTTTATTCAACCATTTATTCTAAAGAGTATTATGAAGCTCAAACATTAAATCAAGAATTAGCAATTATAAAACTAGATTTAGATTCTGCAAAGATAATAGTAGAAAAAAACCTTCCTTCATCAATAGATGATTTAAAGTATAGTGATAATACCTTATATTTTAAAAATAGTACTCTTTTAGAGAATGTAAACTATTATTCGTTGAGAAAACTTTCTTCAAATATTTTAGAAATAGAAGTTGAGGTAGATGAGAAGATAAAACAAAAGTGGGTTTTTAAACTATGAAAAAAGCTTTTACACTATTTTCTGTTCTTATTTTAGTTTTTATCTTTTCTATTTTGGCTGTTAAAATATATGAAGTAAAAAGTATAAACTCAATAAATATTATAAATAAATACAAATATATTCAAGCAAAAAATCATTTAGCATTTTTAGAAGAGTATATAAAAAGTTTGAGTGATTATAGTTCCTTTAAAAAATTAGCTATAGAAGATGAAAATTACTCTATAAATGCTTATGTAAAAGAAGAAATAAACTTTTATGAAATAGAGTTGGTCGTTAAAGCAAATGACCATGATATAAGAGTTCAAAGAGTAATTACAATACCAAAATAGAAACACTTTAGTACTTTTTTACAAGCTTTTAAGTAAACTTCTTCCTTAAAATTGAAACTTTCTTATAAAAATCATGTAATTTTTATAAAACTTAAAATGAAGGACGAAGTATGAACTCTGTAATAATTGCAGTTAGTTTAATGGTTTTACTATCTTTAGTAAGGGTAAATATCGTTATTGCTTTAATTGTTGGGGCAATAGTTGGTGGTCTAAGTGCTGGTTTAGACATAAATGAAACAATCAAAGCTTTTAATAGTGGCTTAGGAAATGGTGCAACAATTGCATTAAGTTATGCAATGCTTGGGACATTTGCTGTTGCTATTTCTAAATCGGGAATTACTGATTTATTATCAAATATGATTATAAAAAAAGTAGGAAAGGGAGAAACTTCTTTTCAATTTCTTTATATCAAATATTTAATGCTTACACTTATTTTATTAGCTGCAATCTCTTCTCAAAATATTGTACCAGTTCATATTGCGTTTATTCCTATTTTAATTCCACCATTATTACATTCAATGGCAAAACTAGAACTTGACAGAAGAGTAGTTGCTTGTGTAATTACTTTTGGTTTAGTTGCAACTTATATGTTTTTACCAGTTGGATTTGGAGGAATTTTCTTAAATGAAATTTTATTAAAAAATCTTGTGGATAATGGAGTAGAAGCTATTTCTGGACAATTGCCAATTGCTATGGCAGTACCTGTATTTGGAATGTTTTTAGGTCTTTTAGTCGCAATATTTTTTACATATAAAAAGAAAAGAAAGTATGATATTAGCAAAATCTTAGAAATTGAATCTGAATCAAAAGAGATAAACTATTTTCATGTGGCAATTGCTTTAATATCTGTTGTAACTGCTTTAGGACTTCAGCTTTATACAAACTCAATTATTTTAGGTTCATTAGCAGGTTTCATTATCTTTATTGTTGCAGGTGTTATTAAAGCTGACCAAACTCAAGACTTCTTTACAAAAGGTCTTAAAATGATGGGAATGATTGGTTTTATTATGATTGCTGCAAATGGTTTTGCAAGTGTAATTAACTCAACAGGTGGAGTTGAAAGTTTAGTATCTTCTGTTGTTGATATTATTGGAGATAATAAATCTTTAGCAGTTCTTTTAATGCTTATTGTTGGACTGTTTATTACAATGGGAATTGGTTCATCTTTCTCAACTATTCCAATTATTGCAACTATTTATGCTCCATTATGTTTACAGTTAGATTTTTCTGTAATGGCAACAATTACTATTATTGGTACAGCTGCTGCTTTAGGTGATGCAGGAAGTCCAGCTTCTGATAGTACACTTGGGCCTACATCAGGACTAAATGTTGATGGTCAACATGACCATATTTGGGACTCAGTTGTTCCAACATTCTTACACTACAATATTCCATTAATTATTTTTGGATGGGTTGCAGCTGTATATATTTTCTAATATAAAAGTAGGGTAATACCTACTTTTATAAAATCACATCTAAAACTTTTTTTGCTAAGTTTAAAGCTTTTGTTCTATGGGAAAAATCTTTTTTAGCTTCGTATCCTAGTTCTCCTAAAGTCTTATCAAAACCAGTTGGAATAAACATTGGATCATATCCAAAACCACCACTTCCAAGCTCTTTATTTATAACTTCACCATGCATCCAACCATGTACTGTATATGGATAACCTTTATATATAATTGCTATACAAGCTGTATAATAAGCAGGTGTTTTTTCTAAATTTTTTTCATTTAATTTTGAAATTAATTTTGCATTGTTTTCTTTATCATTTGCATTAACTCCAGCGTATCTTGCAGAGTAAATACCTGGTTCATTATTTATAGCAGGAACTGTAATTCCACTATCATCTGAGATTACAATTGCTTCTTCATCACCAATTTTTTCATAAATCTCTTGAGCTTTTTTTAAAGCATTGCCTTGAAAAGTATTCTTATCTTCAACAACTTCATAATCACCAATAATCTCTTTAAAAGTAATCACTTCTTCATTTGGAAGTAATTTTTTAAACTCTTCAATCTTACCTTTATTTCCCGTAGCTAAAATAATTCTCATAACTTTCCTTTTAATATCTTATTAATTTTATTGATATATAATCTCTGTTTATTTTAAATACATATGGGATTATATATGATTAAATCTATTTTACCTCTTAGTCTGATTATCGCACTTAGGTTCTTCGGGCTTTTTATTGTTCTACCTGTTTTATCAGTTTATGCTATAAATCTTTATGGAGCTACAACGACTTTAGTTGGAATTGTTATTGGTGGGTATGCTTTAACTCAAATGATATTCCAAGTTCCTTTTGGAGTAATGAGTGATAAGCTAGGAAGAAAAGGTACTATTATTACAGGACTTTTATTATTTGCAATTGGTTCAATCTTTTGTGCAATTGCAAATGATATTTTAATGTTAATGGTAGGAAGATTCTTACAAGGTGCTGGTGCAATTGGTGCAGTTGTAACAGCTATGATTAGTGACTTAGTAAAAGAAGAACAAAGACCAAAAGCAATGGCTACAATGGGTATGTTCATTGGAATGAGTTTTGCAGCTTCTATGTTACTTGGACCTACAATCTCTTCTTTTGCAGGTGTACCAACACTATTTTATCTAACAGCTGTAATTGCTCTTGTTTCAATTGTTATTTTAGTAAAGATGGTTCCTAACCCTCCAAAAATAACTCATACTTATAGAAAAAAAGCAATAGTTGGTGATGTTTTATTAAATCAAAATTTAATCAAAATGAACATAACAAACTTTTTACAAAAAGGTTTAATGACTTTTGCATTTATGATTATTCCAATGGTTTTAATAAACAATTATGAATGGCAAATGAGTGACCTATGGAAAGTATATTTACCAGCTATGATTTTTGGTTTCCTTGCTATGGCACCTGCTGCTATAATTGCAGAAAAAAAAGGTAAGTTTAAAGAGATACTTGCAATAGGAATTGTTTTCTTTGCACTTTCATATTTACTAATTGGATTAAGCTCTGGAACCATTCTTTTTATAGTTGGTGTAGTTATATTCTTTATTGGATTTAACATGCATGAACCTATCATGCAATCACTAGCAACTAAGTTTGCAAAGGTTCATCAAAGAGGTTTAGTACTTGGTATCTTTAACTCTTTTGGATATTTAGGAACTTTCTTAGGTGGTGTTTTAGGTGGTATCTTCTTTGAAGATGTTGGTTTAACTACTATTGTATACACTATTGCGGTTGTTTGTATTTTATGGATTGTTTTAATTTTAACTATGCCAAACCCAGCAAAGAAAAAGTTAATGTACATAGAATTAAATAATGATTACAGAAATAATACACATAAATTAGATACAATATCAGAAGTTGATGAGTGGTACATTAATGATACTGAAAATGTATTAATTGTAAAATATGATAATGAAAAAATAGACGAAGATTCAATTTTAAATAAAATCAAATAGTCTTAACTTCAAAAAAGGAGAGATAGTGAAAAGTAAATACTTGTTAATTATTTTTGCTCTCTCTTTTTTTATCTCTGTTATAACAGCAGAAAACTTATTTAATATCTCCTCAAAAAAACTTGATGCCATAACTAAAAAATACGGGAACAAAGCAGCTCAACGTGTGCAACTTTGGGATAAAGTTATTGAAAAAGCAAAAAATGAGGATATTCTATATCAACTAAAATATGTAAATGATTTTTTTAATAAAGTAAAATATAAAAGGGATAGTGCCCATTGGAAGAAGAATGATTATTGGGCTTCACCTTTTGAGTTTTTAGGAACAGGAGCAGGGGATTGTGAAGATTATGCAATTGCAAAATATTTCACTTTACGTCAACTTGGGGTACCTGATGAAAAACTAAGAATTACTTATGTTAAGTTAAAACAAAGAGGAACAAAATATGAGCAGGCTCATATGGTTTTAACTTATTATCACAAACCTACATCAACACCAATCGTATTAGATAACGTTAATAAAAAACTAAAATTAGCTACTAAAAGACCTGATTTAAGACCTGTATATAGTTTTAATGCTGGTGGTTTATGGCAAGCAAAAAACAAAGGTAGAACTTCAGTAAAAGTTGGAAAAAACAACTTGAAAAACTGGAAATCTATGATGAGTAGAATCTAAAGGAGAATCGATGTCTTTATCAAAACAGTTGTATTTAATTATTATATTTATATTCTTTGTAATATTTACTGGTAATTTTATCATTAGTGTTAAAAATACAAAAGAGTATTTAGAACTTGAATCACAAACAAAAGCACAAGACACAGCTACTTCTTTAGGAATGAGTTTAAGACCTCTAATTAAAGACAAAAATGACCCTGAGATAGAAACAATAATCAAAGCTATTTCAAATAGAGGTTTTTATAAAGAGATTAGATTAGAAGATAGTGATTTTGTTATTACAGACGAAAAACTATTAAGTACGATAAAAATAGATTATCCTGAAAGTTGGAAAGTTAAAAAAGTAAGTGTGCTTACAAAGTATGGAACTATTGAAAAAGTAGAGTTAGATAGTGATATTAACAACAAGTTATTAAAACTTGAAAACGAAGATTTAGATTTAGGCTTTGTAGAAGAAATAAGTAGAAATAAGTATAGATTTATTCCAACAGATGCTTTTAGTAATGGTGGAAAAATAGATTTTAAAGTTCAAGTTCTTGATGGTAAAAAACTACTATTTAAAGATGTAAGTTTAAATATTGAGAAAATAATTGTTCAAGAAAAAAGAGATGTAAAATTTGATTATGTTCCTTCTTGGTTTGTAGATATGATCTCTTTTAATTTAGAAGAAAAAGCAAGTGAAATCTCAGATGGTTGGAAAAAGTCAGCTGTAATTTATGTAAGCCCAAATCCTGGTGAAGCATATGCAAAACTTTATGAACAAGCAAAGGGTTCTATTACTTATGCAATTATTGCCTTTTTAGTTTCAATGTCGATTCTATTTGTTTTTGTACAATATATTTTAAGACCTCTTAAAACTATTGAGTCTTTAGCTAAATCAATTGCTCAAGGTAAATTTAAAACAATAGATAAATTACCTTGGACTACAGAAATAAAACACGTATCAATTGCAATGAATGACATGTCTGTAAAGATTGAGTCTATTATTAGTAAATTAAATAGAAATCTTGAAACTCTTTCAAAGAAACTATCAAAAGATGAGTTAACAGGATTACCTCTAAAGGCTACTTTTGAGACAGATATGAAAGAGATGTTTATTCAAAAAAGTGAAGGTTATATTTTAAAAGTAAAAATTAATTCTCTTGCTTCTTATGCAAAAACTCATACAAATAGTGAGATAAATAATCTTATTAAAGAGTTTGCAAAGACTTTAAAAAGTATTGAGTCTGTGAATAATAAGTATGTAAAAGCTACAGCTTATAGATTCTTTGGGTCAGAGTTTATGGTAATTCTTAGAAACTGTAAGTATGAAGGTGCTATTGAAATTTGTAAAGTATTTAAAGGAAACTTTGAAGTTTTAAGGGAAAAATATAAATTAGAAGAGTTAGCTTATATTGGTGGAACTCCTTTTAATAAATATGGAACAACACCTGAAATGTTAGAGGCTGCAACAGAAGCCTATGAAAAAGCAAAACTTATTGGACCAAATGAGTTCTTCTTAAGAGATAATAGTGATTTAACAAGAGATATGGAAGAGTGGAGAAACTTAGTATTTGATATTATTGATAATAAAACTTTTGAAGTAGATTATATTAATGATACATATAGTTTAGATAAAGAGAAAAACACTCTTTTAATGCAAGAAGCATTTACAAGTGCAAAAGACAAAGATGGCAAAAATATACCTATTGGTACTTTTGTTTCTATTGCAGAGAAGTATTCTAAAGTTGTAGATTTTGATAAAGCAGTTATTCAAAAAGTTATAAATCATATCTCAATAAACAATTTAAAAAATGATGTAATGATTAATCTATCACTACAATCTATATCTGATAATAATTTCTTACTTTGGTTAGATGAGTTAATACTAAAAAACAAAAATCTATCTTCAAAACTTATCTTCTCTGTTACAGCTTATGCTGTTGCAAAAGATGTAGATAACTTCAAAAGATTTTGTAATAGAGTTCATTATTCAGACTCTAAAATTATTGTTAAAAGATTTGAGAGTAAATTTATTCCACTAGATAACTTAAAAGACTTTAATCTAGATTGCATTAGATTAGCTAGAGAGTACACTACAAATATTAATACTGATAGTTCAAAACAAAGCTTTGTTGAATCTATTCAAGAGTTATCAACACTACTTAATATAAAAGTATATTGTGAAAGTGTTCAAAATGACGAGGATTATAAGTGTATTAAGAAGTTAAAACTAAATGGAGCAAGTAGATAGATTCTACTTGCTTTAATTATGCCATATCACAAGAAGTACAAGTATTGTGATATTGAAGTTCATCAATTGAACATACAACACATGGGTCATTTGAATCTACTTTTTTCTTAGTTGTATGATTTGAGTGTCTTGTTGCCCAATAAGATACATTACATGCTGAATCAATTGCAAGTTTATTTGCAATAAGTGTTGTAGCATGTCTATTTTTAGCCACACATCTTCTTACTGTAATAAAAGCATTATCTGCAAGACTATGAAGTGTATTTTCATCAGTAGTTGTTTTTGCTAACTTTATTAATTCTATTTCATCTAATTTATGTAAACTTTTCATAACTGTCAGTCCTTCTTTAGTTTGAATAATTTTAAACCATAATTGGTTACAAAAATTATATTATCAGGACTTACATATTTTGTACATAAGTAAAAAAATAATTTATATAAGTAAATTAATCAGTGTTTATTGAGATTATGGCTTTAAAAACTAGTAAAAAATAACTTTGTAATATTAGTAAAAAAATTATGCAGTGTTACTAAATAGCGCAAAAAAAAGAGCATAAAAATAAATAATTTATTATTTTATCATGCTTTTAGAACTTTAAAATGAAACTATGTATTAAAAATAGATAGAATATTAATACTGTATTAATAATTGTAAATTATAATACTTTTTTTTAATAAAGGTAATAGATGTTTGAAAGTTTTTTGAGATTTTTTGTTAATAACTCTAGAATGAACTATACGCTATTTGTATTAGTTTTTTTAGTTGGAATTTGGTCATATAATAATACAGCAAAAGAGATTTTCCCAAGTTTTGAATTAGAAATGGTATCAGTGCAAGGTTCATATGCTGGAGCTTCTGTTGACATTCTAGATAAAATGGCAGTAACTGAAATAGAAGATAATCTAAAAAATCTTGATAGTGTTGATGTTATGACAACAGTTATTAGCCCTGGTAGCTTTACAATTGTTGTAGAACTAAAAAAAGGTAAAGACAAATATAACGAAGCCAATAAAATAAAAGATATTATAACCTTAGTAAAATCAGACTTACCTTCTGATATGGATGAGCCTTCAGTTAATGTTTTAGATAGAACTAGAACTCTTTTAGATATTTCCCTTACTTCAAAACAATTAAATCTTGACCAGCTTAAACCCCTTGCTAGTGATTTAAAAAGTGATCTTCTTACAATTACAGGAATAAATGATGTAACAATTTATGGTGACTCAGATGAGTATTATGAAGTTTTAATTGATGATAAAAAAGTTGAAGCTTTAGGAATAAACAAAAGTGAACTATTTAATGCAATCTCTACAATTTCGTATATCTTCCCAGTTGGAAAAATAGAAGACAGTAAAAAACACTACTATATCTCAACATATAATGGTGAAAAAAATGCTGCAAACTTTGCAAAGACTCTTATTAGAGTTGGAAATACAAACCTATATTTATCAGATGTTGCAACTATCTCTAAAAAGTATGAAGATGCTTCAACTCTATACTCTTTTAATGGTAAAAATGCCCTATCGTTAAAAGTTGAACAAAATGATACTGCTGATGCCCTTAGGTTAACTGAAAACATTAAAGGAATGTTACCAGAGTTAAATGCACAAAACCCAAATGTAGATATAATAATTGCAGATGATAACAGTGAGAGAATTAGAGATAGGCTTAATATTGTAGTATCAAATATTTTACTTGGAATTATTCTTATTACTATTCTAGTAATGCTTTTAATCAACTTTAGAATGTCATTTATTATAGCAGTTGGTATTCCAACATCTTTTGTAATAGCAGCTGTTTATATGTATCTATCTGGTTACACAATAAATATGATTTCCCTAGTTGGGGTTTTAATTGCAATTGGTATTGTAGTTGATGATGCTATTGTTGTAAGTGAAAATATTCAACAGCATATAGAAGAGGGTTATCCTCCAAAAGAAGCAGCTGTTATTGGTGCAAAAGAGATGGTAAAACCTGTTACTGTTGCATCTATTACAACACTGTTTTCATTTTTACCAATTTTGATGATTAGTGGAACTATGGGAGAAGTTATTAAGCTTATTCCTATTGCTTTATCAGCTTTAGTTGTTGCATCACTTATTGAGTCATTTATTTTTTTACCTATTCATGCAGCTCACGTACTAAAAAATGGTTCAAAAGTTACATCATGGGAAAAAGCAAATAATATATATAACTCTATCTTACACTTTTTTATGGATTATAAAAAAAGCTTTTTAACAATATTTGTAATCTTAGTTCCTGTTCTTACTGTTTTAGCTATCTCTTCTTCAAAGTTTCAAATCTTTCCAAAGTTTGATGCAAGTGATGTAAAGCTTACTATAAAAGCAAATGAAAATACAAAACTTGAAGATGCCTTTGCAATTGTTCAGCAAATTGAAGAGGATTTAATTGCTAAAGATAATGAACTATTTATTAGAAGTATTGACTCAGTAGCAGGATTTAGAAGAGATACAGCAGGAAATACAGAAAGATTTCCTTATGTTATGTATATGACTTTAGAACTTCAAAAAAGAAAAGAAGCTAACTTCTTAGATAAGTATGTAACACCATATTTGAGTTTTTATTATGATGATGAAGGGCGAACAAGAACATTAAGTTCAAGGGAAATTGCTAAGAAGTTAAAGAAACATATACTTGATGCAAAGTATAAAGAAAAATTTAATTTAGAAGAAATAGCAGTTGCAGAAAGAAAAGTTGGTCCTGTAAAAGCAGATATTAAAATAGGGCTTGTATCAAATGACAACCAAAAGATTATAGCTTCAATTGAGAAGTTAGAAAATGCATTAAAAGAGTTAAATGGTATTAAGTCTGTAGCAAACTCATTGAAGTTTGGTATTGATGAAATAAAATTAAAAGTAAATAACTATGGTCAACAACTAGGACTTGATGAGGCATATATAGGTTCATATCTTTCAAATATGTATTTACTAAAGAAAAAAGGTGTTACCTTTGATGCAAACTCAATGCTAGATATCAAAATCCAAAGTATAAATAAAGATGATTATGAAGTTTTCAAAACTACGCAAATACCTCTTTCTGATGGAACTTTTGTAGCGCTAAACCAAGTAGCTGAATTCAGAGTAATAAAAGGCTTTGAGCAACTTATTAAAGACAATGCTTTAAAGAACTTCTATGTATATGGACAAGTTGACCCTGATATTTTAACAGCAGGGGAAGCCATAGAAAAAGTAAAACCAATTTTAGATGAAATAGAAAAAAGTGGAATTAAACTAGTATTTAAAGGTGAAGAAGAGAAGAAAAAAGATTTAAAGAATGATATGATTTTAGCAAGTGGACTAGCTATTGTGTTAATCATGCTTGCAATGCTTTATTTGTTTAACTCTTTTAGGGAAACTTTTATTTTAATGTCAATTATTCCTTTCTCTATCTTGGGAGTTTTAATAGGTCATAAAATAATGGGACTTAACCTTTCTATGCCATCTGTTATTGGTATGTTAGGACTTGCAGGAGTTGTTATTAATGATGGAATTATTATGATGACATATTTAAAGAAAGCAAAAACTTTACACGAAGTATTTATAAGAGCAACAAAAAGATTTAGACCAATTATTCTTACAACAATAACAACTTTAATAGGAATGAGTTCATTAATCTTCTTCCCTACAGGACAAGCTGTTATTTTCCAACCAATTGCCATAGGACTTGGTTTTGGACTTTTATGGGGAACAATTTTAAATCTTATTTATCTTCCTGTAATTTACTCAATCTCTCATAAACTAAAAAAAGATAGTTAAGACAAGATTTAAGAGAATAAAAATATAATGAACTAAAATATTTTTACTCTCTTAAAGGAAAAAAATGCAACTTTCACCAGCTTATGAAAAACACATTGAAATAGTAAAAGAGCTTAAAGACCATAGTGATTTTACTAATAGTAGGGCTGAATACAAAGATGATTTTGAAAAGATATATTCTGAAGCAAAAGAAGAGAAAGTAAATCTTTCAAATGCAAAAGATTTTTTAAACTCTCTTAGTGAAGAGGAGCTATCAACTATTCAACACTATGTAGGATTAGCGGAACCTATAAAAACAGGTTCTTTATCAAATGAAGGTGCTTATAATCTACTAGTTCATCACTATGAAAGGTTTGATTTTGACCAAAATGGTTTGGTAGATGTAGGTTTAGCTCAAACAAGAAATATGATTCCTGTAAATATGCCTGAAACTGAAAAAAGAGCTTTAGTTGCCTCTTTAAATGAGATGGAAGAGGGTGATAGATTTAAAGCTATGTTTTTAATAAGTTTACCTGATAGAATAGTTATTGATGAGAATGGTGAATTTAAACCTGCATATAATGATACCATTAAAGATTATAATACTATTTTAGAGATGTTTGATAGGATATTAAACCCTGACCCAATGTCATATACTTCTCCTGAGTTAAAATCAGTTTTCTCAAAATTTAAAGATCTTTTTGAAAAACATTATGAAGAACAAAAAGAGTTAGAAAACTCTTATCAAGTACAGTCAAATACAAGTACACAAGCTATAAAAGCAAAACTCTCTTAAAAAGTAACATCGATTAATTTAAATAGTGCTATAATTTTTCCTTTTAAGGAAATAGCACTATGGAATTTTTAGATGATATAACTACCACTTGGATTTTAATTTTTATTTTAACAGGTTTTATAGCAGGATATATTGATGCAATTGCAGGTGGTGGTGGAATGATTCAAGTTCCAGTTCTACTATTCTCTGGTATTCCTCCTATTTATGTACTTGCTTGTAATAAAGTAGCTTCTGTATTAGGTGTTTCAACTGCAACAATTAAATACGCACTTAGTAAAAAGATATCATGGAAAGTTGTATCAGTTGCAATTATTCCTTGTCTTATAGCTTCATATATTGGAAGTTCATTAGTTATGTATGTTCCTGATACTATTATTCAATGGGCTATTTTATTAGCAATTCCTGTTGCACTTTTTTTTATGTTAAAAAAGAGTAAAACAATAAAAGAAGAAAAAACCCAAGTAAATAATAAAAATATCATACTTTCTACTGCTCCAATAGGTTTTTATGATGGATTACTTGGACCTGGAACGGGAACATATCTTACTATCTCTATGAAGAAGTTTTTGCATCTTGATTATTTAGTTTCTACTGCTTCTACAAAGCCTTTAAACTTTGCTACCAATGTAGGTTCTGTATTTGCATTTTTCTTTGCAGGTAAGATTCTTTGGTTAATAGCTATTCCTATGGGATTAGCAAATGTAGCTGGTTCTTATGTGGGGAGTCACTATGCTATAAAAGGTGGTGAAGAGTTTATTAAAAAAGTACTAATAACTGTACTTATTTTTATGCTTTTAGCAAATGTGATTAAGATAATAGTTTCTTAATCATTTTTGTTTTTTAAAGCCTCATAGGCTACAAGAATTTTCTTTCTTTCTATTCCCCATCTATATCCAGTCATAGCACCAGATTTTCCTAAAACCCTATGACATGGAATTAAAAAACCAATAGGATTCGAACCAATAGCACTAGCAACTGCTCTTACAGCTTTTGGTTTATCAAGATACTTTGCTACATCAGAGTATGTGGCAATAGAACCATCAGGAATATTTATTAAAGCTTTCCAAACATTAATTTGAAAGTTTGTACCTTTTACATAAAGGTTAAACTTTTTATCTTTTTCTATGAAAATACTATTTAAAACTTCATCTGCTTTTTTATTATCTTCTTTTAAATTTGCTTTTGCCCAAACCTCTTTAAATCTTGTATAAACTGACTCTTTTGAAGCTTCATCATAAAAACCTAAATAGCAAATACCTCTTTTTGTAATTGCAACTATTGCATTTCCAAAAGGAGTGTTTCCAAAACCATAGGTTATCTCTACATTTTCACCTAAACTTTTGTACTCTTTAGGCGTTACACCAATAATATTTACAAATAAGTCATGTAGTCTACTAGAACTAGATAGCCCAATATCTAAGGCACTGTCTAAAATAGATTTTGATTCTTTTAAATGCTCTTTTGCATAGTTTAAAGTTACAGATTGTAGAAATTGTATGGGAGTCACACCAACATACTCTTTGAATACTCTTATAAGATGGTATTTACTCATACCAATATATTTTGCAATTGTGTCTATTGAGGGTTGGTCTTTGAAGTTTTCATCAATATATTTTATTACTTCTTCGATTTTTTTATAATTTTCATTTTTCTCTAAAAGTTTGTTTTCCATAAAATACCTTGATGTTGTATGTTAAAGTGGTATTATACCACTTTAACACTCAAAATATTAATAAGTAGAATTGTTGTAGATAACAAAGTTGTTAGCTAAATCTTTAAGCTCACCCTTGATTTGTTCTTGTAAATCAGTATTATTAATATCATCTAAAATATCAGCAATCTTATTAGCAATGAATTCAAACTCTTTCTCTT
>NZ_PDKE01000022.1:0-5604 GCF_004116715.1 Arcobacter sp. CECT 8989
GGGAGATCTTTTAAAATTTAGAAGGTTTGTAAATAACTTTTATAAACCGAATATGAAATTACAACAAACAAGAATATATTGTAAATATATCCTTGTCTATTTTAATAACAAAGCTTATGCTTTTACAATGAGATTTATTTTTGTAACAATAGAGTTACTAAAAATGGTCAGAGAATCAAATTTTTTTATGGAGAGTTTGATCCTGGCTCAGAGTGAACGCTGGCGGCGTGCCTAACACATGCAAGTCGAACGAGAACGGGTTTAGTTTACTAAACTGTCAGCTAAGTGGCGCACGGGTGAGTAATGTATAGTTAACCTGCCCTCTAGAAAGGAATAACAGTTGGAAACGACTGCTAATGCCCTATATGCCCATAATACAAAAGTATGCTGGGGAAACGCTTTAGTGCTAGAGGATGGGACTGTATGGTATCAGATAGTTGGTGAGGTAATGGCTCACCAAGTCAATGACGCCTAACTGGTTTGAGAGGATGATCAGTCACACTGGAACTGAGACACGGTCCAGACTCCTACGGGAGGCAGCAGTGGGGAATATTGCACAATGGAGGAAACTCTGATGCAGCAACGCCGCGTGGAGGATGACACTTTTCGGAGCGTAAACTCCTTTTATATAGGAAGATAATGACGGTACTATATGAATAAGCACCGGCTAACTCCGTGCCAGCAGCCGCGGTAATACGGAGGGTGCAAGCGTTACTCGGAATCACTGGGCGTAAAGAGCGTGTAGGCGGGTTATTAAGTCAGAAGTGAAATCCTATGGCTCAACCATAGAACTGCTTTTGAAACTGGTAACCTAGAGTATGGGAGAGGTAGATGGAATTTCTGGTGTAGGGGTAAAATCCGTAGAGATCAGAAGGAATACCGATTGCGAAGGCGATCTACTGGAACATTACTGACGCTGAGACGCGAAAGCGTGGGGAGCAAACAGGATTAGATACCCTGGTAGTCCACGCCCTAAACGATGTACACTAGTTGTTGCCATGCTAGACATGGCAGTAATGCAGTTAACACATTAAGTGTACCGCCTGGGGAGTACGGTCGCAAGATTAAAACTCAAAGGAATAGACGGGGACCCGCACAAGCGGTGGAGCATGTGGTTTAATTCGACGATACGCGAAGAACCTTACCTGGACTTGACATTTACAGAACTTTCAAGAGATTGATTGGTGTCTGCTTGCAGAAACTGTAGGACAGGTGCTGCACGGCTGTCGTCAGCTCGTGTCGTGAGATGTTGGGTTAAGTCCCGCAACGAGCGCAACCCACGTCGTTAGTTGCTAACAGTTCGGCTGAGAACTCTAACGAGACTGCCTGGGCAACCAGGAGGAAGGTGTGGACGACGTCAAGTCATCATGGCCCTTACGTCCAGGGCTACACACGTGCTACAATGGGGTATACAAAGAGCCGCGATACCGCGAGGTGGAGCAAATCTCAAAAATATCTCCCAGTTCGGATTGTACTCTGCAACTCGAGTGCATGAAGTTGGAATCGCTAGTAATCGTAGATCAGCAATGCTACGGTGAATACGTTCCCGGGTCTTGTACTCACCGCCCGTCACACCATGGGAGTTGAACTCATTCGAAGCGGGGATGCTAAGATAGCTACCCTCCACAGTGGATTCAGCGACTGGGGTGAAGTCGTAACAAGGTAACCGTAGGTGAACCTGCGGTTGGATCACCTCCTTTCAGAGAAGAGAAGTTAGATTCGTTTCTAACTTCCAAAGCTATCAAAGATAGCAAAATAGTAAGTTCATGTTCGGTTTATAAAGGTTATTTAAAATAGGTGACAAATGGGCCTATAGCTCAGCTGGCTAGAGCGCTCGACTGATAATCGTGAGGTCCCAGGTTCAAGTCCTGGTAGGCCCACCATTATAAATAATCTTATAAAAGTTATAGGTTAAATGTTGGGGATATAGCTCAGCTGGGAGAGCGCCTGCCTTGCACGCAGGAGGTCAGCGGTTCGATCCCGCTTATCTCCACCATCTATTTAAAAACTAAATATAAGTTCAAAGAGCTTTGAATTTATATTTGGTTTTTTACAACCAAAATGCGTTACCTTTAAAAATGTATATTTTTAAAGCTAGCATGATATTTAAAAACATAATGTTAAAGTCTTTAATTTTTTCGTTTAAATCAATATCTTTCGTATGAAGATGATTTAAAAAACAAAAAATTTCATATCTAATAAAATAGATAGACACAACTAACTTATTAATATAAGCGTTACCTTGGAAAAATGTAAATTTTTTTAAGCTAGCAAGTATTTAATAAGATAGTAGCCAAGGAATAATTATTCAAAAAGGTTAAAGTAAGAAATTACTTTATTCTCAAATAAAATAAGCTATTAAGGGCTAATGGTGGATGCCTAGACTGTAAGAGGCGATGAAGGACGTACTAGGCTGCGATAAGCTTTGGGGAGCCGCCAAGAGGCATTGATCCAGAGATTTCCGAATGGGACAACCCAGCATATAGCGATATATGTTATCCCTTAGGGGAGGCGAACGTGGTGAAGTGAAACATCTCAGTAACCACAGGAAGAGAAATCAACAGAGATTCCGTTAGTAGCGGCGAGCGAACGCGGATTAGGGCAAACCCTATGCTTGCATAGGGGGTTGTAGGACCATAACATGAGACTAAAGAAGATAGTAGAAGTAGTTGGAAAGCTACAGCATAGAAGGTGATACTCCTGTATACGAAATTTTCGATAGCTCTATTGGTATCCTGAGTAGGACGGAACACGTGATATTTTGTCTGAATCCGGGGGGACCACCCTCCAACCCTAAATACTACTTACAGATCGATAGTGAACAAGTACCGTGAGGGAAAGGTGAAAAGTACTCCAGCGAGGAGAGTGAAATAGAACCTGAAACCATTAGCTTACAATCATTCGGAGCCCTATGATTTATCAGGGTGACGGACTGCCTTTTGCATAATGAGCCTGCGAGTTGTGGTGTCTGGCAAGGTTAAGTCAAGTACGAAGCCGTAGCGAAAGCGAGTCTTAATAGGGCGAATTAGTCAGATGCTGCAGACCCGAAACGAAGTGATCTATCCATGGGCAGGTTGAAGCTGGTGTAAGAGCCAGTGGAGGACCGAACCGGTAGGCGTTGAAAAGTCTTCGGATGACCTGTGGATAGGGGTGAAAGGCCAATCAAACTTCGTGATAGCTGGTTCTCTCCGAAATATATTTAGGTATAGCCTCTAGTAGTAGCATGTAGGGGTAGAGCTCTGACTGGGCTAGGGCTGCTCACCGCGGTACCAAACCCTATCAAACTTCGAATACTACATGTGTAATCTAGGGAGTCAGGCGTAGGGTGATAAAATCCTATGTCGAGAGGGGAACAACCCAGACTAACAGCTAAGGTCCCAAAGTTACATCTAAGTGGAAAACGATGTGGAGTTACTGTGACAACCAGGAGGTTGGCTTAGAAGCAGCCACCCTTTAAAGAAAGCGTAACAGCTCACTGGTCTAGTGATTCTGCGCGGAAAATATAACGGGGCTAAGATGTACACCGAAGCTTTAGACTCAGTTTACTGAGTGGTAGGAGAGCGTTCTATTCAGCGTTGAAGATGTACCGGTAAGGAGCGTTGGAGCGGATAGAAGTGAGCATGCAGGCATGAGTAGCGAGAAAAGAGGTGAGAATCCTCTTCGCCGAAAACCCAAGGTTTCCTACGCGATGCTCGTCATCGTAGGGTTAGTCGGGTCCTAAGTCGAGTCCGAAAGGGGTAGACGATGGCAAATTGGTTAATATTCCAATACCAACATACAAGCGCGATGTGGGGACGCATAGAGTTAATCGAGGTCACTGATGGAAGTGTGGCTCGAAGGATGTAGGTTGTATCTTAGGCAAATCCGGGATACATTCGACCGAGATCTTACAGGCTGTTGCCGTTCTTCGGAACTAATACAGAATCGATGATACTGTCGTGCCAAGAAAAGCCACTAAGTATATTGTATGTTGCCCGTACCGTAAACCGACACAGGTGGGTGGGATGAGTATTCTAAGGCGCGTGGAAGAACCCTGGTTAAGGAACTCTGCAAACTAGCACCGTATCTTCGGTATAAGGTGTGCCTACTTTGGTATAGAGATTTACTCTCGAAAGCTAAAGAGGTTGCAACAAAGAGTCCCTCCCGACTGTTTACCAAAAACACAGCACTTTGCTAACACGTAAGTGGATGTATAAGGTGTGACGCCTGCCCGGTGCTCGAAGGTTAACTGATGATGTAAGCACTTGTGCGAAGCATTTGATTGAAGCCCGAGTAAACGGCGGCCGTAACTATAACGGTCCTAAGGTAGCGAAATTCCTTGTCGGTTAAATACCGACCTGCATGAATGGCGTAACGAGATGGGAGCTGTCTCAACCAGGGATCCAGTGAAATTGTAGTGGAGGTGAAAATTCCTCCTACCCGCGGAAAGACGGAAAGACCCCGTGCACCTTTACTACAGCTTGACACTGTAGCTTGGATATTCATGTGCAGGATAGGTGGGAGGCTTTGATCACAGGACGCCAGTACTGTGTGAGCCATCCTTGAGATACCACCCTTGAATATTTGAGTTACTAACTGGGACGAGTTATCCTCGTTCAGGACAATGTCTGGTGGGTAGTTTGACTGGGGCGGTCGCCTCCTAAAAAGTAACGGAGGCTTACAAAGGTTAGTTCATGGCGGATGGAAATCGCCAGTTGAGTATAATGGCATAAACTAGCTTGACTGTGAGACATACAAGTCGAACAGAGACGAAAGTCGGTCATAGTGATCCGGTGGTTCTGTGTGGAAGGGCCATCGCTCAAAGGATAAAAGGTACGCCGGGGATAACAGGCTGATCTCCCCCAAGAGCTCACATCGACGGGGAGGTTTGGCACCTCGATGTCGGCTCATCGCATCCTGGGGCTGGAGCAGGTCCCAAGGGTATGGCTGTTCGCCATTTAAAGCGGTACGCGAGCTGGGTTCAGAACGTCGTGAGACAGTTCGGTCCCTATCTTCCGTGGGCGTAGGAAAGTTGAAGAGATTTGTCCCTAGTACGAGAGGACCGGGATGAACGTACCACTAGTGTACCAATTGTTCTGCCAAGGGCACCGTTGGGTAGCTATGTACGGATGTGATAAGAGCTGAAAGCATCTAAGCTCGAAGCCAACTCTGAGATGAACTTTCCCTGAAGATCCCTTGAAGACTACAAGGTTGATAGGCTAGGTGTGTAAGCGTTGTAAGACGTTTAGCTGACTAGTACTAATAGATCGTTTGGCTTTTTTTAAACTATTTCTTGGTTTACTATCTTATTAAGTACTTGTACTTAATAAACAATTGTGTAAGACTTAACATTATAATTTTTAATACTCATCAATGTGAGTAATGAACGAATATAAAGTTCTTTAAAAAGAACATATGCAGAAAGACAAGCTTTCTGATATTCGCTGATTACTCATATTGCTGGTGGTTTTAGCGAAGTGGTAATACCCAGCTCCATTCCGAACCTGGAAGTCAAGCACTTCTGCGCTGATAATACTGCAGGGCCCCCTTGTGGAAACGTAGGTCGCTGCCAGCTCTTGAGTTTATTTCTATTAAAGCTTACCTTTACCAACTTATCCTTAGTTG
>NZ_PDKE01000023.1:0-4505 GCF_004116715.1 Arcobacter sp. CECT 8989
CTTTTTAATTCACTTGAATTACTAAGAATATCAGAGAATCCAATTATTGCATTTAATGGTGTTCTTATTTCATGACTCATATTTGCTAAGAACGTCGACTTCGCCTCATCCGCCTTTTGTGCTTTTTCGATTGCATTTATTTGAGAAGAGATTAAACTCTTAATTTGCTCCGCCATGTTATTAAATGAAACCTCTAATTTACCTATTTCATCATTTGAAGTTACTGGTAATCTATAATCTAACTCATTATTAGCAAATCTTCTTGTTCCTTCTAAAATCTTTTCTATTTTAGAAGTAATATATTTAGAGATAAGCATAGCAATAAATATAATCAAAATAATCATAATCAAAGTAACAATAGATAACTCGTTTATTAAAGATTTAATAAATAACCCTATTTCAGATTTATTTTCATCAACTACTTCTTTCATATTTTCAGTTTGAGTCTCTAAGATTTTAGTAATACTTCTTTTTGTCTCATTTGCTGCAGCATGGAATTCTTCTACATTTGCTCCAATTGTTACAAAACCAAAACCTCTTTTACTATCTGCATATTTACCTGTATAATATGGAATTGCTGCTGCAGTTGTAAGTTTCCATACATTACTCCAAAAGATAACAAAAGAACCATATCCTCCATTTTCAGTTAATTGCATCCAACCTTCACACTGAGGAGCAAAATTTAAATACCTACAATCTAAACTTACTTTTCCATTTTTTAAAAGTTGTTTAATATTAGGTTTCTTTTTTAATGATTGTTCTTCAAACTTTGGATAAGTTTCTAAAAATTCATTTATTTCTTCATTTGAACTTTCAAACTTTTGAGCAATATCTTTACTCAACCAAGGCATTACTCTTTTACCTGTATTCTTATCAAATCCAGTAATAAAATAGTCCCTTGCATGGGAAATATTTTTCCCCTCATAATCCCACATAAAAGCATAGTTTCCATTTTTTGCATCGGGCATACTTTGAATCGCATCATTACTTGTAGGATTGGAAGTATCAGTAAACTGCATAATATGCTTATGGTCTAAGGCTAATGAGACATAACCTTTTTTTACTCCATTTTTAAATACAGGAGTTATAAATCTTATAATTCCTTCAAACTCTTTTCCTACAGGATTCTCTTTTCCTGCATTTGCATATTTTTCTGGCTCAAAAGCAATATTCATTTTTTTAGCTTTTTCTTTAGTAAAAGGACCTATAACTTTAGTTCCTATATATTCACCAATTACATCAGAAACATATATTTCCCCTTCTTTCAAAGATTTTATCTCTTCAAAATATCTTTCTGAGTTTATATATGTGTTTTTTCTATTTGAAATATTATTAAGCTTCTTATTGATACTTGAAACTTTGAACTTTTCATTACCATTTAAATCAAAGTAAACGACTTCTTTATATATTGGTATTGATTTTTTCTTTAAATATAAAGGGTCTGTGTAATTAAACTCTTTTTCATTATCCTTTAAAGTTGCAGTAGTTTTTTCTCTTTGTGCCTTTTTAGATTCACTTTTAAGTACCCAAGAACTACTCTTATCATCATAGATATACTCTTCTTGTAGAATCACATCTCTATTTTTTGATTCATAAAAACTTTTTAAAATATTTGTATTAATATCAACTTTTGATAAAAAAAGTAAATCCTTGTCTCTTTCATATAAAAAGTCTGCAACTTTATTTGCTATTTCAAAACTTAATCTCTCTAAAGACAATTGAGATTTTTTATCTAGATACTTTACGCTATCTTCAATAGACTCATTTGCAGTATTTAAAATGATTTCTTTATTTTCATTAAAAAGATATCTAGTACTATCATTTAAATATGTTTCTAACCTCATTACACCTTCATAAGCAATAAAAACAATAATAAGTAAAGGAATGATTTTTATTAAAATAAATAATAAAATTAACTTTGCACGGATAGAAATATTTTTCATAAGAAAGCCTTCAATAGTAGTATATAATTATATTAAAAATGTAATAAATTTTATTTTAAATAATATTATTTAATAATATCAGAATCTTCATAAGTACATTATATTTTTAATTTAGATACAATCTTTTAAAACTTTTTAAAAAGGGTTCGATGAATGGCAACAACGAAATTAAAAGGAAATATTGTTAACTTAGCTGGAAATGAAGTTAATATTGGCGATAAAGCTCCAGAAGTTACAGTTATTGCACATGACTTATCAGAGGTAAAGGTTGGAGGTAAAGCACAGATTATTGCAGCAGTACCTTCTTTAGATACTCCTGTTTGTGCAGAAGAAACAAGAAAATTCAATGAAGATGCAGTCCAAACTGATGTTGAAGTAGTTGTAGTTTCTATGGACTTACCATTTGCAGCAGGAAGATTTTGTACAACAGAAGGAATAGAAAACTTAAAAGTGGGTAGTGACTTTAGAAATAAAGATTTTGCAAATGCCTATGGAGTTTTAGTAGCAGATGGTCCCCTTCAAGGTGTAACTTGTAGAGCAATTTTTGTTACAAATGAAGAAGGTGTAGTGATTCATAAAGAGATTTGTGAAGATATTACAGATGAACCAAACTACGAAGCAGTTTTTAACGCAATCAAATAAATAAAATAGAGGTTTCCTCTATTTTAACTACACATTAACTTAACACAAATAATTTACAATTCATTATAAGTATTAATATTAAGGATTTATAATGAACTATTTAAAAAAACCATCATGGCAATTAGATGAAAAAGAGATTACTCCAAAAGAATTATTCGATAAAAGAAGAAGCTTTATTAAATTAGGAGCTGCTTCTATAGTTAGTTCAACTGCAATTGTTGAAGCACTTGCAAAAGAGAATCTTCCTATTAAAAATCTAAAATACAATGAGGCTGTAAATAACAACTTAGAACTAAATACTTATGAACAAATAACTTCATACAACAATTTCTATGAATTTACTACATCAAAAGAGAGAGTAAAATATATGGCTCATACTCTTGATACAAATGGATGGAGAATTACAATCGATGGCTTAATTGATAAAAAGATAGAAATTGATTTTGATGATTTAATAAAAAAATTCACTCTGCATGAAAGAATATATCGATTTAGATGTGTTGAAGGATGGTCTATGGTTGTACCATGGGTCGGTATTAAATTAAGTGACTTTATAAAGTATGCAAATCCTAACTCAAAAGCTAAGTATATAAGATTTGAAACACTATTTGATGACGATATATTCCCAGACCAAGCAAATATGCTTTTCCCAGCTGTTGAGTATCCTTATGTAG
This sequence comes from Arcobacter sp. CECT 8989, assembly GCF_004116715.1. Taxonomy (NCBI): domain Bacteria; kingdom Pseudomonadati; phylum Campylobacterota; class Epsilonproteobacteria; order Campylobacterales; family Arcobacteraceae; genus Arcobacter; species Arcobacter sp. CECT 8989. The sequence goes on from NZ_PDKE01000023.1 coordinate 3,260, forward strand.
AAGGACTTAGAATGGATGAAGCAATGAATAACTTATCTATACTTGCAGTTGGATTATATGGATCAAGTATGCCAAAACAAAATGGAGCACCTATAAGACTTATTGTTCCATGGAAATATGGTTTTAAATCAATTAAATCAATTGCTAAAATATCATTTGTAGAAAAAGAGCCTCTAAATACTTGGCAAAAATCAAATCCAAAAGAGTATGGTTTCTATGCAAATGTAAATCCAAATGTAGATCATCCACGATGGTCTCAAAAAAGAGAAAGAGTTTTAGGAAAGTTTTTCAAACAAAAAACTCTTATGTTTAATGGATATGAGAAAGAAGTTGCCCATTTATATAAAGGTATGGATTTAACAAAATATTTTTAAAGGATTATTATGAAAAGGTTTTTACTTTTTTTATTACTCCTAACTCCTTTTATATTTGCAAGTTATGAACTTTTTTTGGTTCAAATTGTAAAAGATCCAATAAAATATATCTATACAATTAGTGGTGTTACAGCTACAGTTATACTATTTTTTACAATTTGCATTTCCTTAATAAAAAAGCATTATAATTTAATAAAATATAGAAGAATGATAGGATTATATGGTTTTTTTTATGCTTTGGTTCATTTTTTAAATTTTGTTGTATTAGATGCAGAACTTGATATTAATTTTTTAATAAAAGAGACAATAGATAAACCCTTTATATATTTAGGTATGATTGCCTTCTTAATCTTAGTATTTATGGCAATTACTTCCACAAATAGACTATTTAGAATATATCATAGTTATCATAAACTTATATACTTAAGTTTAATTCTTATAACAATACATTTTATAATGGCTCAAAAATCATTAACACTAATTGAATTTAGTTATATAGGGATAATAATATTAATAGGATATTGGAAATTACTACAGCAAATAATAAAAAGAAATAAGGTTTGAGGTGGTGCCCACAACTGGATTTGAACCAGTAACCTCTTCCTTACCATGGAATTGCTCTACCGTTGGAGCTATGCAGGCAAAAAAGTTAGTATAAAAAATAAAGGAGGAGAGAAATCTCTTCTTTTGATAAATAAAAGCTAAAGCCGAAGAAATCTGAGCTAAAAAAAAAGCTTACCATTAACAACTAAGGATAAGTTGGTAAAGGTAAGCTTTAATAGAAATAAACTCAAGAGCTGGCAGCGACCTACGTTTCCACAAGGGGGCCCTGCAGTATTATCAGCGCAGAAGTGCTTGACTTCCAGGTTCGG
>NZ_PDKE01000024.1:0-3640 GCF_004116715.1 Arcobacter sp. CECT 8989
TGTTTGGTATCATAGGTATGACTATTGGTGTTATACTAGCGTTTCAACTTGCATTCCCAGGTTTAAATAACCTAGCAGGTGAATATGGTACTTTCAGTAGATTAAGACCTTTACACACAAATGGTGTTGCGTTTGGTTTTACTCTTAGTGGTATCTTTGCGTGTTGGTATTATATCGGGCAAAGAGTATTAAAAGTATCTTTAAAAGAATCACCATTCTTAATGGGTGTAGCTAAATTACACTTTGTACTTTACTTCATTACTATTCTTTTAGCTGTAGTAACTCTGTTTATGGGTATTACAACATCAAAAGAGTATGCTGAATTAGAATGGCCTTTAGATATTTTAGTTGTTGCATGGTGGGTACTTTGGGGAGTATCAATTTTTGGTTTAATTGGAGTTAGAAGAGAAAGAACTTTATATATCTCGGTTTGGTACTTTGTAGCCACTTTCCTTGGAATAGCTATGTTATACCTATTTAATAATATGGAAGTTCCAACTTATTTTGTATCTGGATATGGTTCATGGATTCACTCAGTATCAATGTATGCTGGTACAAATGATGCTATTGTTCAGTGGTGGTATGGACACAATGCAGTTGCATTTGTATTTACAGTTCCAATTATTGCTATGATTTATTATTTCTTACCAAAAGAGTCAGGACAAAATGTTTACTCTTATAAATTATCAATTTTAGCATTCTGGGGTCTATTATTTGTATATTTATGGGCAGGTGGACACCACTTAATTTACTCAACAGTTCCAGATTGGATGCAAACAATGGGATCTGTAATGTCAGTAGTATTAATTTTACCATCATGGGGATCAGCAATTAATATGCTTTTAACAATGAAGGGTGAATGGCAACAATTACAATCAAATACTCTGATTAAGTTCATGGTTTTAGCATCAACATTCTATATGTTATCTACAATCGAAGGACCAATTCAGTCTATTAAATCTGTAAATGCAATTGCACACTTTACTGATTGGATTCCAGGTCACGTACACGATGGTGTTCTAGGATGGGTTGTATTTATGATTATGGCAGCACTATACCACATGGCACCAAGAATGTATGGAAGAGAGATTTACTCTAAGTCGTTAATGGATACACAATTCTGGTTACAAACAACTGGTATTGTATTATACTTTACTTCAATGTGGATTGCAGGTATTACACAAGGTATGATGTGGAGAGCATATGATGAATATGGTTCATTAGTATACTCATTCATTGATACTGTAACTGTATTACAACCATACTACACAATTAGAGCAGTTGGTGGATTAATGTATCTAATCGGATTCTTTATGTTTGCATATAACATGTACAAAACTGCAACAGCAGGAAGAGTACTTGATAAAGAACCAGTAAATGCTACACCAGTAGCAGCTTAAGAAGGAGGGTGTAATAATGTTTCATTGGTTTGAACAAAGACCGTTTTTCTTTGCGGTACTAGTATTCGTATTTATTGCGTTTGCAGGGATTATTGAAGTTATTCCTGATTTCGCAAAACAAAGTAGACCAACTGTAGGTACAAAACCATACAGTGTGTTAGAGTTAGCAGGTAGACAAGTATATATAAAAGATTCATGTAACGCTTGTCACTCACAATTAATTAGACCATTTAAATCAGAGACTGATAGATATGGTATGTACTCTTTATCAGGAGAGTATGCATATGATAGACCATTCTTATGGGGATCAAAAAGAACAGGTCCAGACTTAATGAGAGTAGGAAATTATAGAACTACTGATTGGCATGAGACACATATGATGGATCCTGCATCAGTTGTACCTGGAACAGTTATGCCAGCATATCCACATCAGTTTACAAATATAGCTGATTTAGATACTGCATACGCAGAAGCATATACAGTAAAAACTGTATTCAAAACACCATATGATGTAGATTTAGATGGTGATGGAAAAATTGATGTAGAGTTAGGTAATTATGAAAGCGCAATTGCAAAAGCAAAAGAAGATGCAAAAGCAATCGCTGCAGATATGAAAAACCAAGCTGTAAAAGATGCCGTTGCAAACGGTCAAGTTCCTGAAATTGTTGCATTAATTGCATATTTAAATTCTTTAAAATAAGAGGTTAAAATGGATCAAGAGACTCTTCTAACTATTCAAGGTTACGCGAAATTTTTCCTAATCTTAGTGGTGTTTATTGTGTTTTATTCGTATGCTTTTTCTATTTATAGAAGACAAAAGAAAGGTGAAAGAGACTTTGAAAAATATTCAAATCTAGTTCATGATGACACAATAGAGTCAGATCCTCTCGAAAATAGAAATAAAGAAGAAAAGAATAAAGAGAAGGAGAAATAATATGAAATCTATGGTAATAGGTGGTATTATTCTTATCATTGCTCTAATCTCAGGAACATATTTTGTTGCTGGTGATGCTTTTAGCTTTGGTGAGGATTATATTAATGACCTTACGATGTTAGCTGCTGTTGCAATTATCACTATTAGTGTATTTGTTGTATTAAAGTATGTTAACCAAATGAAAAATGATACTGCTAGTGGTGAACTAGCAGAAGATAACTGGGATGGAATTGGTGAATATAAAAACCCTATCCCAACAGGTTGGGGATTAGCATTTATTGGTACTTTAGTTTGGTTGTTTTGGTACTGGACAATTGGTTACCCAACTAACGGATTCTCACAAATTGGTCAATGGAACCAAGAAGTGAATGAATATAACGCAAGATTCTCTTCTAAATGGGAAAACCCATCAGAAGAAACTTTAGTTGCAATGGGTGAATCTACATACCTAGTTCAATGTGCACCTTGTCATGGTGTAGATGCAGAAGGTATTAATGGAAAAGCTCATGATTTAACAAATAGAATTGCAAAAGATCAAGTAGAGTATGTAATTAAAAATGGTGCAAATAACTTCACTGATGCATATCCAGCAGGAATGCCTCCAATGATGTTAACAGACCAAGCTGATATTGATGCAGTATCTTCTTATGTTGCAGGTGGATTCAAAGGTGAACAACCAGCAGCTTATGCAGTGTGTGCTTCTTGCCACGGTATAGATGGAAAAGGTATGGCTTATGTTGGTCCAAACATTCTTGAGTATGATAATGCAATCGTAGCTACTGTTCTAGAAAATGGTAAAAAAGGTAACATTGGTATGATGCCTTCATTTAAAGGTAGATTAAATCCTACTCAAGAAAAAGCAGTTGCAGCTTATATTAGAAGTTTAGGAGAGTAAGATGGCAGGAAATACACAAATGAATGATAATGAAAGAGGGATATTTTCTCTACTTCATGGAATTACAGGAATGTTAATTGCTACAGTATTACTACTAACAATCTTAGGAGTATTAACATACAACGCAATCGTAGTTCAACAAAATGAATCTACAAACTTTTATAAAATCAATCAAGATTTAGATGCTTTAAAATTCAATAGTACTGAAAACCTAAAGCATTATGAACTTGTTGGTAAACCTCAGTAAGGAGAGATAAAATGGATAAAATTATAGGAATATTACTATTAGCTTCGGCTGCATTATCTGCATACTTATCTTTCTTTGACTCTGCAAGAGTTTATGTAGGTTAATGAAAAAGTTTAACTTTATTAAAGTAGCAGTACTCTCACTGCTACTTTTCTTATCTTCAA
>NZ_PDKE01000025.1:0-3409 GCF_004116715.1 Arcobacter sp. CECT 8989
ATGGAAACAAACTTAATTGCGGAAGCAGTAAAGTTTATGGCATTAGGTATGGGAATAGTGTTTATATTCCTAATAGTAATGATCTATGCTTTAAAACTGCAAGCAAAAATAATAGGGAAGTATTTTCCAGAGAAAAGTACGCCAGTACCTACAAAGCCTACAAGAACTACAGGGGCTGAAAAATCGAACGAAACTGCAAAGATAGCGGCTGTAGTAGCAGCTGTTCAACATCATAAAAATCTAAAAGGTTAAATTAAATGTCAAAAAAATATATTGATGTTATGGATACTACATTTAGAGATGGATTCCAGTCTGTCTTTGGAGGTAGAGTTTTAATGGAAGATTTTTTTCCAGCTGTAGAAGCTGCGAAAGAAGCAGGTATAAATCACTTCGAATTCGGAGGAGGAGCAAGATTCCAATCTTTATTCTTCTACCTACAAGAAAACGCATTCGATATGATGGATAAATTCAGAGAGATTGTAGGACCAGAAGCAAATCTACAAACATTAGCAAGAGGTATAAATACTGTAATGCTAGATACAGGTTCAAGAGAACTAGTAGAAATGCACGCAAAAATGTTTGCAAAACATGGTGTAACAACAATTAGAAACTTTGATGCACTAAATGATGTTCAAAACCTTGAATATAGTGCAGAGTGTATTAAAAAATATGGACTAAACCATGAAGTAGTAGTAACACTAATGGACTTACCTCCAGGTTGCGAAGGTGCTCATGATGTTCCTTTCTATGAAAAAACATTAAGAAATATTCTTGATGCAGGAGTACCATTTGATTCTATTTGCTTTAAAGATGCAAGTGGAACATCTTCTCCTCAAAAAGTATTTGATACTATTAAAATGGCAAGAAACTTAGTGGGTGAAGATACTCATATAAGATTACATACTCATGAAACAGCAGGTGTATCTGTTGCTTGTTACTTAGCAGCATTAGATGCAGGTGCAGATGGTATTGACCTAGCAGCATCTCCTGTAAGTGGTGGAACATCTCAACCAGATATTTTAACTATGATGCACGCAGTTAAAGGTATGAATTATGACCTAGGTGGTTTAGAAATCTCTAAAGTATTAAAATACCAAGAGACTTTACAATCTTGTTTAAAAGATTACTTTATGCCACCAGAAGCTACTCAAGTTTCTCCTTTAATCCCATTCTCTCCAATGCCAGGTGGAGCACTAACAGCTAATACTCAAATGATGAGAGATAATGGAACTTTAGATAAATTCCCAGAAGTAATTAAAGCAATGCAAGAAGTTGTAGAAAAAGGTGGATACGGAACATCTGTAACTCCTGTTTCACAATTTTATTGGCAACAAGCATATGCAAACGTAATGTTTGGACCATGGAAACAAATAGCTCCAGGTTATGGAAAAATGGTTCTTGGATACTTTGGTAAAACTCCTGTTGAACCAGATGCAGAAATTGTTAAATTAGCTTCTGAAAAATTAAAACTTGAACCAACTAGTGAAAACCCACTAGATATAGCTGATAGAGATGAAAAGAAGACTATGGCTTATTGGGAAGGAAGATTAAAAGAAGAGAATATCGAAACAAGTGATGAAAATATTTTTATTGCAGCAGCTTGTGATGAAAAAGGTATTGCTTTCATAAAAGGTGAAAGCCCATTAAATGTAAGAAAAGTTGAGGATTCAACTTGTGAAAATGATAAAGAATGTACTTTAGGAGAAGGAAATAGTATGAGTAACGCAACTGGAAACTATACAGTAGTAGTAGATGGACAAAAGTTTAATGTATCTATCGCAGAAGGTAATGCAGATATCCAAGTAACACCAGCAGCACAAAGTGAAGCACCTGCAGCAGCACCAACAAATGGTGGTGGAGCAGATGTAGAAGCAACAGTAGCTGGAAATGTATGGAAAATGAATATTAAAGTTGGAGATACAGTAAAACAAGGTGATATCGTAGCAATCCTAGAAGCAATGAAAATGGAGATTGATGTAGAAGCTCCTTGCGATGGAACAGTAAGTGCAATTTTAGCTAACCCAGGTGACGCTGTTGAAGAAGGTCAAGCAATAGCAACTATTAGCTAAGACAAAAACCGGAGAACTATTTGATGAATAAAAAAATAATAGCTTCAATGCTACTGTTATTCTTTGCTCTTTTCAGTACAAATGCATTTGCAAGTTCAAATGCAGCTCCTACTGAAGAAGTTAAACATGAATATCATGAAAAATCAATGGGTCAACTTCTAGAGTCATTCTATAAAACTACTGGGATTTATGCTTTCACAACTCCTAGAGATGATGTAATGACTTCAGAAGCTCATGCAGAAGATGCAAGACCTATGACTACTTTTGAACAAACGTGGGGTAGATTAATAATGATAGGTATTTGTCTATTCTTATTTTACCTTGCTATTTCAAAAGGGTTTGAACCATTATTACTAATGCCTATTGCATTTGGTGGTATCTTAGCTAATATTCCACTAGCTGGAATTGGTGGAGAGACTGGTATGCTTGGTATTATCTATAATATGGGTATTGCTAATGGATTCTTCCCATTACTTATCTTTATGGGTGTTGGAGCAATGACAGACTTTACTCCACTATTAGCAAATCCTAAAGCAGCAATCTTAGGTGGTGCTGCACAGTTTGGTATCTTTGGATCACTAGTTGGTGCAGTTGCAATTGGATTTGATTTACAATCTGCTTCAGCTATTTCAATTATTGGTGGAGCTGATGGACCAACATCAATCTTTATTGCAAATAGACTTGCTCCAGAACTTTTAGGTGCAATTGCAGTTGCAGCTTATTCTTATATGGCATTAGTACCAGTAATTCAACCTCCAATTATGAAGGCATTAACTTCAGAGGCTGAAAGAAAAATCAAAATGCCAAAATTAAGAAAAGTAAATAAATTAGAGAATTTAACATTGCCAATTGTACTATTATTATTAGCAATTCTGTTCTTACCAGAGTCAACTCCACTTATTGGAGCATTTTGTTTAGGAAATTTCTTCAAACAATCAGGTGCAGTTGAGAGACTTTCTGATACAATGCAGAATTCATTAATCAATATAGTAACAATATTCTTAGGATTAGGGGTTGGTTCAAAGCTAGCTGCTGATAAATTCTTAGTAATAGAGACTTTAGGGATTATGGCAATTGGATTAATTGCATTTGCTGCAGGAACAGCGGCAGGTGTTATCATGGCTAAAATCATGAATAAATTTGCGTCTGATGAGAATAAGATAAACCCACTAATTGGAGCTGCAGGAGTATCTGCTGTACCAATGGCTGCAAGGGTTGTATCAAAAGTTGGACAAGAATATGACAAATCGAATGTATTATTAATGCATGCGATGGGTCCAAATGTTGCTGGTGTTATCGGTTCTGCCGTAGCTGCTGGTGTACTTTTATCGATTTTTTAA
>NZ_PDKE01000026.1:0-2855 GCF_004116715.1 Arcobacter sp. CECT 8989
ACATCTCCACCAATATTAATAATTACACTTTCTTATTTATTCTAAAAAGTTCGATATAATCGAACTTTAATATTCTAAATCATTCTATCTCATTCTTTTAGTTTTTAATAATTTCTAAGATTTATTACGGTAATCTTTACGGTAATTGCAAAAGTTCAAAAATGGATACCGTATAAATGCCAAAAATTGTAAAACCTCTAACAGATAAAGAAATTAAAGCTGCCAAACCTAAAGAAAAACAATATAAATTAAGTGATGGACAAAATTTATATTTAATTGTAAAAACTAATGGAACTAAATTTTTTAGATTTGATTTTAAATTTGAAAATAAAAGAAATTCTATGAGCTTTGGAGTTTATCCAGATATTACTCTTAGTGAAGCAAGAAAATTAAGAGATAATACAAAAGAACTTTTAAAACAAAATATTAATCCTATATTAGAAAAAAATATATCTTTAGAAGATAGTACTAACACTTTTAAAAACATATCAGAAAAATGGCTTTCTAAAATGAAAAATGAATGGGTTGATAAAACATACATTAAAGTTGAGAATGTTATTAGGAATCATGCTTATCCATACATAGGTAATAAGCTTATTGAAGATATTACAAGAACAGATATTTTAAATATTATAGATAGAATGAATACTAAAGGACTTCATGGTTCTGCTGAGAAGATGATGAGCAATTTCAATAGAATTTATAAATATGCAGTAACTTATAATTATGTAGAACATAATATAATTGCTGATATTGACAAAAAAAATATAATCGTTTCAACAAGTAATAATCATATGAGTGCAATTATAAAAGAAAATGAAATAAAAGAATTACTTGAAGATATCAATAACTTTGAAAACTTATATAAAGCCAGTATTACAACAATAGTAGCATTAAAACTGGCTCCTTATGTAGCTTTAAGACCTTATAACTTAAGAGCCTTAGAATGGAATGAAATAAATTTTGAAAAAAAAGTTATAAATATACAAGGTGAAAAAATGAAAACTAAAAAAGATTTTATTTTACCTTTGTCAAAACAAGCAATCGAAATATTAAAGATGATTGAGCCTTTTTCAGCTCACAAAAGTAAATATGTATTCCCCTCACCTGTTTCTAACTTAAAATGTTTAAGTGATGCAACACTAGGACATGCATTAAAAAAACTAGGATATCAGAATAGACATACTACGCATGGATTTAGAAGTACATTCTCAACAATAGCACACGAAAAAATAAAAGAGCATGGATTTAATAGTGATATTATTGAATCATGTTTAGCTCATGAAGAAAAAAATAAAATTAAAGCTGCATATAATAGAGCTTCAAAAATGAAATATTTTGAAGAGAAGAAAGAACTAATACAGTGGTGGGCTGATTGGTTGGATAATATTAAATTAGTTTAAAACTAATAAATAAGTATTCAATTTCCCTTATTTAAAAAAGAATTTAAAAAATTTACAATATAATTTAATAAAATAGTGTTATAAGCATCTATTTTATGGTATATTAATCTAATAAAAGATTTAAAAAATAATTTAAAAAGAATATAGATAACCTATGCTTTTTTATATAAAAAGGTTACGAATGTACACAACTCCAGTTTTACCACAATCTGAACAGTATCCTTTAAAGCAAGAGATACTTAATAAAGCAGAGCGTATCATAATTGAAAGTGCTAAGTTAACAGGAAATTTAAATATTCATATAATTAATGCAATAAAAGAAAATTTACGGACTATAAACTCTTATTACTCAAATAAAATTGAATCAGAAGGTACTCATCCTATTGATATTGAACGTGCTATGAGAAATGAATTTTCACAAGATGATAAAAAGAAAAGTATGCAACAATTGTCATTAGTACATATTGAGGTACAAAAATATTTAGAAACAACACTAGATATCTCATCTAAAGCATATTCATTAGAAAAAATACTAGAGATTCATAAAGAATTTTACAATAAAAAAGAAATGAAATATGCACTAAATATTAAAAATGGTGAGTTAGAAGTAGAAATGATACCTGGGAAACTAAGAGAAGGTTATGTACGAGTTGGAGAACATATCCCACCTCAAAGTGATGAATTAATAGCTTGCTTCAATGAATTTGAGATGTTATATAATCAATCTAGGAGCTCTACACACACAATGAAACTAATCTATGCTTTATGTTCTCATCATAGATTAACATATATACATCCATTTTATGATGGAAATGGAAGAGTATCTAGACTTTATTTAGATTACTTATTGTATCACTCTGATATCCAAGGTTATGGATTATGGAATATATCAAGAGGACTTGCTAGAAATCAAAAAGAGTATAGGAAATTTCTGTCTTTAGCAGATGAAAAGTTTAGTGGATATAATGATGGAAGAGGACCATTAACATTAAAAGGACTTGAAAACTTTTTAGAATTTATGTTAGATATTGCATTAGATCAAGTATTATTTATGAGTGAATATTTAAAATTAGATTCTATGACAACAAAGATAAAAGCTTATGTTGAGCTTTCACAAAAAAAATTAATTCGTAATGTCAATCCTCTACCAAAAAATTCAAATAAACTATTAGAGTATTTATTAGTTCATGGAGAAGTAACTAGAGGTAATGCACAAGAAATCTTAGGAGTAAGTGCACCTAAAGCCATATCTATTGTAAAAGAGTTACTAGAAGAAGATTACTTACAGACAGATAGTCCAAGAGGAAAATTAAGATTTAAATTAAATAGTAAATTATCTAACTATCTTATACCTGATTTATTTGAAAATTAAATAAATAGACCCATTCTTAAAATATACATCATAATTGAATATTAATTATAAATTTAAAAATTTTTGAAATTCTAATATCT
>NZ_PDKE01000027.1:0-2593 GCF_004116715.1 Arcobacter sp. CECT 8989
TACAACAAATGCAGTAGATGAACTACTAAAAGGTGTTGTAAATAATGAAGGTATTATAGAAGCTAATTCATTAGATGGTGTTACTGGATTTGTAGAACTATTTGCCCATGGTGGTGAAGCTAAGATTGCTGGAGCAATTAGGGCTAAAGAAGGGTTTGTTGAAACTTCTGGTAAAGAACTAAATGTAGCTTCAACAACAGAAATAAAAACATCTAAGTGGCTTTTAGACCCAGTTAATATGATCATAGAAAATACAGGTGGAAATATCTTAACAGGAGCAAGTGTAAGTGCAAATGCAATTCAAAATGCTTTAGTTTCAGCAGATGTAGAACTTCAAGCAGATAACGATATAACAGTCAATGAAAACATCACTTGGGCTGATCCAACAAAACTTACTTTAACTGCAGGTAATGAAATATATGTAAATGCAACCATAGAAAATACCAATGATACAAATGGTGGAGTATATTTTAATGCAGCAAATGCTTCTGATAAAGTTATCTTTGATACAAATGCAAAAGTTGTAATTAATAATGTCCATCAACTTCAATGGATAAATACAGCTTTAAATGGTAATTATGAACTTGGAAGTGATATTGACGCTAGTGATACAGTAAACTGGAATGGGAGTAAAGGTTTTGAAATGATAGGCTACCCCTTTACTGGAAAGTTAGATGGAAAGAATTATGCGATTGATTCTTTATATATAAATAGACCTACTCTTGATGGAACTGATGCATATAATGGGTTTAGAGTAGGTATGTTTTTTAATTTAGATAATGCTGAAATAAGAAACTTAAAAATGACAAATGTGGATATCATAGGTGTTGTTGATGCTGGTGCATTAGTTGGTTTTGCAAATAATTCAATCCTAGACAATATTCATGTAGCAGGGAATGTAAGTGCTACACAAACAAATCCTTCCAATGCAGTTCAAGTAGGAGGAATTGTAGCTTTAATGAAAAATACTACTTTAACAGATAGTTCCTTCACTGGTAATGTAAGTGGAGCAAATACAGTAGGAGGCTTAGTTGGGAAAGCAGAAGAAAACTCAAAAATTATTAACTCTTCATCTCAAGGGGCAGTTAATGCATCACATACAAATGCTTCTAACTTTGGTGGACTTGTAGGGATTTTACGAGAATCAAGTATAAGAGATTCTTTTTCTACAATGAATATAAATGCTGGAACTACAAATGAAATTATAGGTGGATTAGTAGGACAGATATTTTTATCTGGATCAATAACGAACTCTTATAGTAGAGGAACAATTACAGGAAATAGACTATTAGGTGGTCTTGTAGGATGGGCTAGCGGAACAAACAACAATGATATTGTTATCCTTAATAGTTCTTTTGAAGGAAATATCAATGCTAATGGATATTTTGTAGGAGGATTAATAGGACATTCAACAAATACACAAATCGATGATTCTTATTCAATCGTATCTATTTTAAATGGAACAAACTCTCTTGGAGGATTAATAGGGCGAATGAGTAATACTCAAATCAGCAATTCCTATAGTAAATCAACAATAAATGGTAATAATTCCTTAGGTGGACTTATTGGTTCTACAGGAGATAGCACAGAAAATAACAATGGTTCAAGTATCACAGATAGTTATTTTGAAGGTACAATCAATGCTTCTGAATTTAATATTGGAGGTTTGATAGGATATGCTAACAAGTTAGAAATTGATAATTCATATAGTAAAGCAACCATTACAGGAACTAGCAGTGTCGGTGGAGTTTTAGGGTATGGTCAAGGAAGTTCAACAAATGATATTAGTATCACAGATAGTTACTTTGAAGGAGAGATAGATGCATCAAGTGACTATATTGGAGGAGTTGTAGGATATGTAGACAATGGAATTATTAATAGCTCTCATACTAAGTCATCTACAATTTCAGGAGATGATAAAATCGGTGGATTAATTGGGTATACAAAGAACACTACTATAAATAACTCTTATGCTGATACAACAGTTAAAGGAAATAATTATGTTGGGGGATTAGTGGGGATCTTACAAACAGGAGAAGTAAATAGATCATATTCTAAAGGAACAGTATCTGGAGATAAATATGTAGCTGGATTAGTTGGTTCAGGAAGTAGTTTTTCAAATAATATTATCATTAATAATTCATATACAGAGGTTGATGTAACAGCAAATGAGTACTCTGGAGGATTTATAGGATGGGGTATAACAGATCCTGGATATTCACTCTCTATTAATAACTCTTATGCAAATGGAAAAGTTAGTGTTACAAATGCGTCAAGAGGACATGGTTTTATTGGATTACACCAATCAGGAAGAACAATTAATATAAATAATTCTTTTTGGAATACGACTAAGAGTGGATACACAAATGATAAGTCTGGTTCAAAAGGATTAAGTGCATCATCAATAAAAGACTTAAATATTTTTAAAAATGCTAATTGGGATATAGTTGAAGATTCTACAATGATAAAAGGAACTCCAGTTTTATCTTGGCAAGTTGGAAAAGATGGAGATACTAAACCTATTTGGTTAATTGGTACAAAAGTTACTTCAAAGCCAATAATTGATAAACCAGCAACAGAAACACCAAACAAA
>NZ_PDKE01000028.1:0-2155 GCF_004116715.1 Arcobacter sp. CECT 8989
TATTAAAACACCCACCCAGCTTGAAGTAGGAATCTATTAGAGTAGTCTCTTTGAGAAGTAACATCATGCTTGATATTCTGAGCTAAATGAGCATTAACAAACATATCTTTAAATGAACCATAATAACCTAAACCAAATGATTGTAAAGTTCTAGGAGCATCATTTGTAGTATCTTGACTCATAAATGTTCTACCTACATCATAAAACACAGATACAGAAGAGTTTAACTCTTTATAGTTTGGTAAAGCATAAAATAACTCTGTATTAAAGATAAATCCATTCTCAGCACTCTCTTCACCATCAGGATAATATTTAACTCCATTGATTCCACCAATACTTAAGTCTTGACTTCCATCTAAGTTTTTATTACCTAAAGCATATTGAGCTTGGAAAGAGTTTTCCCATCTAACCTTAGGAGTCAATTCAAAGTCTTGACCTAACTCTAAGTTTAACTTTGTAAATCTACCATTTGTATTAGCACCATTTTCATCACTTTTTCTATCTTCATCACTATTAAATTTTAAACTACCAGTTGTTAAAGATAAAGAAGCTCTTGATTGAGAGTTTTTATTAAATACTATTTTATCTTCAGTATAATCAACACCTACAGTTAATACTTTAGAACTTTTCTTTGTATATATATCTGCTTCTTGAATCTCATCTTTCATCTTATTAAATGAAACTTCTGCAAAAAGATTTATATTTTTAAGTCTAGATCTTACATATGGATACTCTGTTCTAAAAGTAATAGAATCAGAACTTCCTAATGCATCTAAATTCTCATAAGTACTTCCAAGTTCATAAGTAGTTTTAGAAATACTAACTTCTCCTCTTAGTCCTTTTTCATTCATTGGAAAGTTATAAGCTACTCTTCCATTAATAAGTCCAATCTCTTCTGATGTAAGACCTGAGAATGTTAGCTGATCTCCTATATTAAATGGTGAATTAATATCAGCTCCTGCCATGATTCTATGTTTACCTATATATTGAGAACCATAGTTGTCACTTAATACATATCCACTATATTTTTTAGTAGCTTCAGTTCCAATGATAAAATCACTAGTTCCTACTTCTTTACCTGGTTTAACTTCTGCTTTATTTACAACAATACCTGGTGTGTCATTAATAATAAGCATGGCTCTTTCTAAAGTATTTGTAGAAACGATATTTTCATCTTTGATAGCATCTAAATTTCCTTGAACAATTTCATCTTTAACTAATGAGTTATTCTCTAAGGTAAATGCTCCATAGTTTCCTTCAATTACATTTATTTTTAAAACACCTTCTTGTGAAAAGATATTTTGTTTTGGAATATATGCCCTTGCTACAAAGTATCCTTCTTGTCTATATGCTTTTGTGATTAAAGTAGCTGCTTCTTGCATATCTTTAAAGCTTAACTCTTTGTTTTCATAAGAAGAGATTAGTTCTTTTAACTTCTCATTTGAAAGCTTTTTATTTCCTTCTATTTCAATTGTTTTAATAAATACTTTTTTACTATCATCAAACTGTTTTAATGGTTCTTCTACTTTGTTATCTAAAGAAGGAAGCTCAGCTTCTTTCTCTTTCTTTAGTTTTGGAGGTTGTACTTGTTTTAAGGCATCACCAATGTTTGGAACATTGGCTGCACTTAAAGATAGTGATGTGATAATTGATAATGCTATAATATTTTTTGTTTTCATTCTTATTTTCCTATATTTCGTCATCTGCTACATAGAACTCTTGTTCAACACCAGTTGGTAAAGATACTCCACCATTTACTAAGACAATTTGTGAACTTCTTGATAATGGAACTTTTACATCACCTACTGTTTCACCTGTAACTTCTTGCTGCATCTGTTTTGCTTCACTAAGTGTTACTCTTTTTGTTTCTTGATCTTCAATTGGTTTTGAAACAATTTGCTTGTTTTCTCCAACACTAAATGATACGTTTACATTTTTATAACTGTTTGGTGTAGTAGTAACTTTTGGAACTGTTGGTACTTTTAGTGCTTCTTTATTTACAATTGTTGTGATTACTTTGTCTATTTGTTTGTTTGGTGTTTCTGTTGCTGGTTTATCAATTATTGGCTTTGAAGTAACTTTTGTACCAATTAACCAAATAGGTTTAGTATCTCCATCTTTTCCAACTTGCCAAGATAAAACTGGAGTTCCTTTT
>NZ_PDKE01000029.1:0-1755 GCF_004116715.1 Arcobacter sp. CECT 8989
TTTCCAATTTTTGCAACAATTGACAGATATCATCTAAAGCGACATTTAAACAAGAGTTTTTGATGTAATGAGCCTTTTGGGCTATTGCTTCTTTCTCTTGATTTTCAATTAAACTCTCTAACTCTTCTAAGTCTTTTGTTATATCTTTTTTAAATTTATTTACTATCATATTTGCTATATTTTCTGATACACCTAATTTATCTACTATTTTTGATACATTTAGTTTCTCTTCATTAGCTATCATAATTGTGCTATCTTTTGATGAAGAATTATGAGTATCTTCTTTTAGGTATTTATCAAATACTTTTTTTATTTCATCTGTATTTATTGGCTTACTTAGGTAATCATTCATTCCTAGGCTTAGGAATCTCTCTTTATCACCTTTTACTGCATTTGCTGTTAGGGCTACTATTGGTATTTGTTTTAAAAGTTTCTCTTCTTCATATTTTCTTATTGCTTTAAAGCTTTCTATACCATCTAGTATTGGCATATTTATATCCATAAGAACTAAGTCATATGAGTTTTCTTTATATTCTTTTAGAGCTTTTAGTCCATTATCTTGGATTGAGTAGTTTATATTCATACTATCTAGGATATAAGAGATTAATTCTTGGTTTGCTTCATTATCTTCTGCTACAAGTACATTTGCTTTATATTTCTTTTCTATCTCATCTTTTGAGGGTTTTACTACTTGTTTTGTTTTTCTTAAAAGCTCTTGCAGAGCATCATTCACTTTTGAAGCATAGAAAGGTAAAACTAAAGTATGTTCATTTGCTTTTAATTTAAAGTTTTTAGCTTCATCTTCATGGTTAAACAGAATTAAAATAGGAGTATTTTCATATCTTTCTCTCATAGTATCTAAGGCATCTTTTGTTTTATCACAAGAACAGATTACTATATCAGGATTTTCTTCATCTGTATTTACTGTTCCAAACAGTCCTATATATCTTTTTATATAGTGATATAAGTCACTATCTTCTTTGGTTACTTTAAACTTAACATGATTTAAAAAGCTTTTAGAGATATGAAGATTATCATCACAAGTTTCAAATTCTAAATCAAAGAAGAATTTACTTCCAACATTCTCTTTACTTTGTGCTTGTATTTGAGAACCTAAAGATTGAACAATATGAGAACAGATACTTAATCCTAATCCTGTACCTTCATATTGTCTACTTGATTTATGGTCTACTTGTACGAAAGGTTTAAATACATTTTCTAGTTTTTCTTGTGGTATTCCTATACCACTATCTTCTATTTCAAATCTTATTTTACTTCTATTATTTTTTTCTTCTAGAAGAGTTATATTTAAAGATACTTTCCCTTCGTGAGTAAACTTAATTGCATTTGATAATAGGTTTGATAATACTTGTCTTAATCTTATTCCATCTGTTAAGATACATAGAGGTATCTTGTGGTCAATATTAAATATTAGTTTTAGATGTTTTTCACTTGCTCTTTTTGAGAATAGTTCAATTACATGCTCACTAATAAAATATAAATCAGTTTTTTCAATAGCAATATCAAAGTTACCACTTTCTATTTTACTAATATCTAAAATATCATTGATAATGCTAAGAAGAGAGTTAGCACTTGTTTGAATAATTTGTGCTTGTTTTTTATTGTCACTTTTTAATTCACTTGAATTACTAAGAATATCAGAGAATCCAATTATTGCATTTAATGGTGTTCTTATTTCATGACTCATATTTGCTAAGAACGTCGACTTCGCCTCATCCGCCTTTTGTGCTTTTT
>NZ_PDKE01000002.1:0-273663 GCF_004116715.1 Arcobacter sp. CECT 8989
TTGAATTAGAAACATACTGTATCGATGCCTTGTCTTATTTAATTAAAAATTATACAGTAGTTGGAAAACAGTTAGATAGTCACTTCAACAATAATATAGTTATTTCTAAAAGTATAGAATTGATAAATGATACTTTATACAACTCCCCAAGTTTAGATGAACTATCAACTAATATAGGATTGAGTAAATATCATTTTATACGAATATTTAAAGAAGAGATTGGATTAACTCCTCATCAATATATAATAAATAAAAAAGTTGAAAATGCAAGAAAGCTAATTGAGAAAGGGTACAGTATAATTGAGGCATCAATTGAGTCTGGATTTAATGACCAGTCTCACTTTAATAGAAACTTCAAACGAATCTTTGATTTTTCTCCTACATGGATAAACAAAAACCGCAATTTTATATTATATAATAATTAGTGATAATAGATAAGATAGATTCGATTATGGCTTCTTATTAGAAGCTTTCTCTTCTACTTTTTTATCTTCTTCTTGGCTTTGTATTTCTAGTTGTTTTTTCTTATAAACAAAGAAATATTTTTGAGTTAGAACTTTTGCATAAGGTTCTATTTGAACTTCTTGCATATCTTGCATTTTTTTGATACCAACAACTTTCCCTACTTTTAAACCTTCAAAGAAAATATTATCCATACCAGAAGTTACAACTTCATCTCCAACTCTGATTTTATACCAAATAGGAATATATTTTGCTACAAGATTATGTCTATTTTTTGATTTATGAATAATCCCAGGAGCTTTTGTTTCTCCTACAAAAATAGAGTAGTTACATTTATCATTACCATTTAATAAAGCTTTAGACCTTCCATCTTGATTTACTACAATTCCAGCTGCATAGCCATTTGAGATAACACCTAAGATAGAGTCATCTTCTTTTTTATAGTCAATCCAAACCTTTGTAAAATCATCAAATTTTACATAAGATAAAACTTTAGTAAATTTAATATCATCTCTTGTATTTTTTGTTGTATCAATTGATTCTAATACTGAATGTAGTTCATTATTTGAAGCTAGGTATAACTCTTTGTAGTTTTTTAGTGTTGCATTTTCCTCTTGCAGTTTAGCTATTGTAGCTGCTTGATTAAAATATTTTTCAATATTGCTTTGTAGTTTTACAGCATTATTTACATACACTTTTTTAAGTGTTGTAAGAGGATTAAAATTTCTAGCAATTAGCTGGTCTATCTCGAAGATATAACCTAAGCTAACTGCTATAAAAAGAAGAAAGAATAGAAATTTATTCATTAGTTATTAGTTTTAATAATGCAGCCTGATCTAATACATTGCTTGTACCATAAGCAACAGCTAATAATGGCTCTTCCGCAACTTTTACTGGAAGTTTAATAATATCAGCTAGATATTTATCTAAACCTCTAATTAGTGCTCCACCACCTGTTAAAATAACACCATTATCAACAACGTCACCAGCTAAATCAGGTGGCATGTCCTCTAATACAGATCTTACAGCAGATACGATTTCTCTTAGAGGTTCTTTTATAGCAGTGCGTACACCTTCACTACCTAATTCAATAGTAGATAAAAGACCTGAGTTATCTCTACCTTTTACTTTGATTTTTAGTTCGCTATCAAGTTTAATAGCTGTACCAATCTCAATTTTGATATTTTCTGCAGTTCTTTCACCAATATAAAGGTTGTAGTTTTGTCTAACATAATCAATAATAGATTTATCAAACTTATCACCAGCTACTTTAATTGATTTAGAAAGTACTAATCCACCTAATGATGTTACACCAATCTCAGTAGTACCACCACCGATATCAACAACTACATATCCAGATGGGTCAGAAACAGGAATACCAGCACCAATTGCAGCTGCCATTGGCTCTTCTACTAGGAATACTTCTCTAGCTCCTGCACTTAAAGCTGACTCTTTTACGGCTTTTCTCTCAACCTGTGTAATTCCATATGGAATACAAATAATGATTCTTGGTCTGATAAATGATTTTCTAGCATGAGCTTTTTCAATGAAATATCTAATCATTCTTTCAGTCATTTCAAAATCAGCAATAACACCATCTTTCATCGGTCTAACCGCTTGAATATTTAATGGTGTTTTACCAATCATTTGTTTAGCTTCTTGACCAACTGCAAGAATCTTATCTTTTCCGAATCTATCGTTTTGTACTGCAACAACTGAAGGCTCATTAATAATGATACCTTTTCCTTTTACAGAAACAATTGTATTGGCAGTACCAAGGTCAATTGCCATGTCACTTGAAAACAGACCTATTAGTTTATCTAATAACATACTCTTCCTTCTTTCTTAAGCTATTTTTGGTTCTTTTTTACTTGTTACTACATCTTTAGTTATAGTAACTGTTTTATTTTCGTACTCAGGTAAATCATACATGATATCAAGCATGATATCTTCTAAAATTGATCTAAGTCCTCTTGCTCCTGTTTTTCTTTCAATAGCAAGTTTAGCAACTTCTTTTAAAGCAGCTTTTTCAAACTCTAACTTAACATTGTCAAGTTCAAATAGTTTGATATATTGTTTGATAAGTGCATTTTTTGGCTCAGTTAAGATATGAACCATATCATCTTCAGAGATTTCATTTAAAGTTGCAATCATGTGAAGTCTTCCGATTAATTCTGGAATAAGACCATATTTTACTAAGTCGTGAGCTTCTACATTTGAGATTAAATCTTTCTCTTCTTTATTTCCACTTTTCTTTTGGTTAAAGCCAAGTACATTTGCACCTTGTTTTTTCTTTACAATCTCTTCAAGACCATCAAAAGCTCCACCACAAATGAAAAGGATATTTGTAGTATCAACTTGAACTGCATCTTGACCAGGGTGTTTTCTTCCACCTTTTGGTGGAACATTTACAACTGAACCTTCTACGATTTTTAATAAAGCTTGTTGAACACCTTCACCAGATACATCTCTTGTAATTGATCTGTTTTCACTCATACGTGCAACTTTATCAACTTCATCGATAAAGATAATTCCAGTTTCAGCTTTTTTTACATCTCCATTTGCAGATTGTAAAAGTCTTGTGATTACATTTTCAACATCATCACCAACATAACCAGCTTCAGTAAGTGAAGTAGCATCAGCAATTGCTAAAGGTACATCTAGATATTTTGCAATTGTTTGTGCAAGTAAAGTTTTACCAGAACCAGTAGGTCCTATTAATAAAACATTTGATTTGTTGATTTCTGTATCATCACCAATTTCATCTTTTCTAAAGATTCTTTTATAGTGGTTATAAACTGCAACAGATAAAACTTTTTTAGCTCTGTTTTGACCAATGATATAATCATCTAAAATCTCTTTAAGTTGAGCAGGAGTTCTTAGTTTGATTTCTTCTTCAACTGAAACTTCTTCAGTGTAGTTATCATTTTCATCATTTGCAGGAGCATTTCCAGTCATTATTTCATGAGCTGCTGTTACGCAAGCCTTACAAATAAATGCGTTGTCTCCAGCTATTACAGGATTTGTTTCGCTATCTTTTGAACCACAAAAGTCGCATATAATCTCTTTACTCATTAATTACTCTCCTGTCTTTCTATCAAAAGGAATTCCTCTTGTTGTATTTAAAACAAAGTCACACATAACTTTTGCATGCTCATTGTTTGACTCTTCTAAGAACTCTTTTGCAGAGTCTTTTAACGCGTTTGAACTTCTAAATAAAGCTTTATATGCTTTTTTGATTTCGTTGATATCTTCTTTATTTTCAAATCTTCTTCTAAGACCTGTAAGGTTAAGACCTTTTAGCTTAGCTCTATTACCTTCAGCTAAACAATAAGGAGGAATATCTTGAGTTACAACAGAACCCCCAGCAATCATAGAGCCTGTTCCTACTTTACAAAACTGGTGAATTGGAGTCATTCCCCCAACTACAACAAAATCGTCAATCTCAACATGACCTGCTAGAGTTGCGCAGTTAGCAAAAATACAATTACTTCCAATGATACAATCATGTGCAACGTGAACATAACCCATAAATAAGTTATTACTTCCAATTACAGTTTTTGAACCACCACCTTCAGTTCCTGGGTTAAATAGAGTGTATTCTCTAATTTTATTGTTATCCCCAATTATTAATTCTACATCTTCCCCATCAAACTTTAAATCTTGAGGAATTGTTCCTATTGAAGCGTGAGAAAAGATATGATTATTATTACCAATTGTCGTTTTACCTTCAATAAGCGTATGTGAATCAACAACTGTGCCATCCCCAATCTTTACGTCTTTACCAATAATTGTATATGCACCAATAGTTACATTTTTACCTAGTTGTGCACCTTCTTCAATTATTGCTGTTTTGTGAATATTATTCATTTAAATTCCCAACTATTTATCAACTACCATTGCTTTTAATTCTGCTTGAGCAACTAGCTTGTCATCTACGTAAGCTTTTCCATCAAGTACAATTAAAGTACCTTTTAATTTAATAATATCAATTTTATAAACTAATTGATCACCTGGTTTAACAGGACTTCTAAATTTTGCTTTGTCAATACTCATAAAGTAGATTACTTTATTTTTTAATTCTTCATTTGAAAGGTCATTACTCTTAAGTGCAAGTACTCCACCTGCTTGAGCCATACCTTCTAAGATTAATACTCCTGGGTAGATTGGATGTCCAGGAAAGTGACCCATAAATGCAGGCTCACTAATAGAAATATTTTTAAACCCTTCTATGCTTTTACCTTTTTCCATCTCTGTAATTCTGTCTACAAGTAAAAAAGGATATCTGTGTGGTAATATTTCTTGTATTTCGTTTATATCTAGCATTCTTATTCCTATAATTCAAGTTTTTTAAAAATCATTCATTTTATCTAAAAAAATATTAGCTTTGAATTATGTCAGCTACATTTTTAGAACTTCCATGTTTCAAATATTCTCTTAGTACTTTAGAGGTCTCTAAAAAATCATTTTTATTTATATTTTTATATTCATTATAAAGGTTTTGAAAAGTTACTTCATCTTGGAAAAACTCTTTATGAATAGCATCTTTCCCTGATTTGTATAAAAAGATATTTGCTAAACCTATATATGGAAGTTTTACAAATAGTCTTCCTAAAAAGTAGTCAACTTTTTTTGCAACATAACTCATTACAAAAGGTGTTCCAATAAGTGCTGCTTCAAGTGTAGCTGTTCCACTACAAATAAAACCAAATTCTGCTTGTCTTAACTCTTTGTGGGAGTCATTTGAAACAGTAAATAGTGAAATGTCTCCATAATATTTTTTAATAAACTCTTCATCAAACTTTTTTGGAATGATTAAAATGTGTTCTTTATCTTTTATTTTTGAAGCAAGTTGTCTATATACGTTCATATGATTTACAATTTCTGTTTTTCTACTTCCTGGCATATAGATGATTTTATTTGTATTTGTTAGCTCTTCTTTAAATTCATGAATCTCATCAAGTAAAGGGTGACCTACATAAGTTATTTTTTCTTTTTCAGTGTACATTTGAGACTCAAAAGGAATGATAGAACAAAGTTTAGTACAAAACTTTTGTAGTTTGAAAACTCTTTTTTTCTTCCAAGCCCAAGCTTGAGGTAAGATATAGTAAATAATCTCTTTGTTTGGATATCTCTCTTTTAGTTTTTTTGCCAAGGGAAGGTTAAATCCAGAGCTATCCATAAGTAAAACTTTATCACACTCACTTGCAAGTTCAACTAACTCATCACGAAGGCGAAAAAAGAATCTAAGTTTTTTAATGGCATCTGTAAAACCCATGATAGCAAGTGATGTTAAATCATATAAAGGGTTTCCTAAGGAGTTGTCAAAAACTCCTTTTAATTCTACATTGTCATTTAGGTGTTTTTTTAACTCTTTTAAGTGAATATTTGATGAAGCTTCCATTGCACAAACTAGAAGTTTCATATAAGTACTTCCTTCACATCCTCATAAATAACAGAATCAATTTCAATTTCATATTTCCCATCTATTACTTCATCTATAACAACAATAGTAGAAAGCCCATAAGGATTTTGAGTAATAGCATTTCTAATATTTAGTTCTGATTCAAATGTTGGTGGATTGAACATAAGTTTTTGAACATTTCTATAGGTACTATTTCCTATAGAGTTGAACATATCAATACTTAGAACTTTTACTTCATCTCTATTTAAATAAGCTATTTCATCTTTTTCGTAAGCAATTCGTCCATTCATTCTTTTTCTATTTAAAGTTGAATAACATAAAAAGTAAGAAGGTACTACTTTTTTATCAATTTTAACTTTTCCACTTAGAAGTCTGTAGTTTAAAAATCTTTGTTTGATGATTTGATATGGAATACCTTGTTCTTCCATTTCATCTCTTTTTTTATAAAGTTCAAGTCTACTTTCGATTGATTCTGGAAGGATTTGGTGAGAAAGAGGAGAGAACATTTCATCCATAATTTTCTTTTGTTGTTCTCTTTGAGCAGTTAATCCAAATAAACAACCACAATAGTTTTGTCTATATAGGCTATTCTCTTTTACAACTTCACCTTGAATTTGAGTACCATTTCCACTTCTATAGTCTTTGAAAATAAATTCACAACCAAGTTCTTGGGTAAGTTTAGCTCCAATTTTTTCTAGTTTATCTTGAGATTTTTTAGGAGAGATAAGAAGTGAAGTAGTAAATTTATCATGCCCTAACTCTAAAGCTTTTTTTGCACTAACTTCTAATCTATCATCATAACAAACTGTGCATCTATCACCTTTTTCAGGTTCATTTTCTAAACCTTTTACTTTTTTTAGCCACTCTTCTAAGTTATAAGGACCTTCAAGAAGTTCAATACCTAGCTTTTTACATGAGTATTCAACATCAAGATATCGAAGTCTATATTCATTATATGGGTGAATATTGGGGTCATAAAAAAAGCCTACAAGTTTTTCATCTGGAAAATCTTCTTGTAATCTTTCTAAAAAATAGTGTGAATCTACTGCGCAACAAATATGTACTAACAAGGATAACCTTTGATTAATTATAGTTTTTTTTGTATTATAGTGGAAACTTTTATAATAAAGGATTAGGAATTAAAAAGTTATCTTTTCTTATTTTCTTCATAATATTTTTTACAGGATGCTCTTTTAATCAGCCAAAAATTGTTTCAAGTGCCACTATACTTATAAAAACACCAAAACTAAAATTTTATGATAAAGGATTTATTTCTAAATTTCAAAACTTTACTAGAGTTGAGGTATTTTCAGCAGGTGTTACTGTTTTACGCTTAGATATTTATGATAACCAAATTTGTAAAGATACTTTCAAATGCCAAAAAAGCAAGAACTTCAATAATGAATTTTTGCATAGTTCTTATGAAAAAAGTTTTTTAAAAAATCTATTTGAAAAAGATGAAAAAAATATTATTCATAGAGATAAACAAAACTCAATCTTAATAAAAATCAAAAAAGATTAATAGTACAATCCCAAAAAAATGAGACACGTTAAAAGGAATCAAAATGAAATATGTTGGAGCACATGTTAGTGCTAGTGGAGGAGTTTATAATGCTCCAATTAACGCTAGAGAGATAGGTTGTAAAGCTTTTGCACTGTTTGTAAAAAATCAAAGACAATGGAGAGCAAAAGATTTTGAACCAAAGGTTTTAGACAAGTGGTTTGAAGAGATGGAGAAAACAGGTATTGAAGCAAAGCATATCTTACCCCATGACTCATACTTAATTAATTTAGGACACCCAGAAGAAGATAAAAGACAAAAATCTTTAGATGGATTTTTACATGAAATTGAAAGATGTGAGATACTAAAGCTTGATAGACTGAACTTTCACCCAGGAAGTCACTTAAGAAAAATCACTGAAGAAGAGTGTTTAGATAGAATCGCACTATCACTTAATCAAGCGATTGATGCAACAAATGATGTAAAGCTTGTAATTGAAAACACAGCAGGTCAAGGTTCTAACTTAGGATATAAGTTTGAGCATTTAGCTTATTTAATTGATAAAGTTGAAGATAAATCAAGAATTGGTGTATGTATTGATACCTGTCACATGTTTACAGCTGGTTATGATATAAGAACACGTGAAGCATATGATAAAACTTGGAAAGAGTTTGATGAGGTAGTAGGACGAGAATATCTTATGGGTATGCACCTAAATGACTCAAAACCAGAACTTGGAAGTAGAGTAGATAGACACCATTCTTTAGGTATGGGACAAATTGGTTGGGATGCCTTTAAATTTATCATGAATGATGATAGAATGGATGATATCCCAATGGTTCTAGAAACTATTGATGAAACTATCTGGCCTGAAGAGATTCAAGCCTTATATGATTTAGTAGAGAAGTAAAATACTTCTTTGCTAATTTTTTAATAATAACTTTTCTATACATATATCTCCATTCTCAAAAACAGTGAAATTGATATCTTTTTCTTTTGCAAATATTTGATAAAGAGTAATCATCTCTTTTGTTTGAATTGAAGATGAGAACATCTTTTGGGAGTTTTTTATAAGTATGGAGTTCTCTTTTCTTTCATATGTCTTGTAGCATAAATATCTCGACATAAGTTTCTCATTCTCTAACCTAGAGATTATATTGTTCATAATAATAATGCCTTTTAGTACTAAAAACTTTTTGAATTATCCAAAATAAAACTATAAAATATTCCCTATAGGGAGTATTTTAATAATTCTATCTATTATAAACTTACAAAAAACTTCACTATAGGGAACATGTTGTTATTGCATTTAGATATTGATGAGCAAGAAATATTAGATTTTCACAAGATAATTGCAGGAAATGTAAAAAAAATAAGAAAAAAGAAAAAAGTATCTCAAACAGATTTAGCCTTAAGTATAGGGCATAAGTCAGTTAGTATAGTAAGTAAAATAGAAGCAGGGCTAGAAAGTAAACACTACAATATAGAACAGCTATATAAAATATCAAAGGTATTAGAAGTTGATATTAAAGAGTTTTTTAACTTTGAATAAATAATAGTAGGATTAAATTTATATATTTAGCTTTTCAATCTATTCAAAATCCTTAAAGAAATACTAATATTAAAGTTATAGAATTTCATAAAAATTGTAATATTAACTATGAAGGATTAAAATGTCAAAGATAGGAATTCTAGTTGCAAGTGCAAATAACAACCTAAAATTAGGTGAAAGATTAGTAGAACTTGCAGGTGAGTTAAATGTTGAAGCAGCACTTATCAACTTAGTAGATTTAAACTTACCACTATATAGTACAGTTGAAGAAGAAAAAAATGGTCTTCCTGAAACTGTAAAAGAATTAGCTAATAAAATTTTAGGATTAAAAGCATTTATTGTTGTAGCACCTGAATATAATGGAGTTATGCCTCCTGTATTAAACAACGCTATGGCTTGGACTTCAAGAAGTACAAAAGATTGGAGAGATGCATTTAATGAAAAAGTTGTAGGATTAGCAACTCACTCTGGTGGAGGAGGTCAAAAAGGTCTTCAAGCTATGAGAATTCAGTTCCAACACTTAGGAGCAAATATTTTAGCAAGAGAGATTTTAACAAGTTATGATAAACCTCTAAATGAAGATACTGCTAAAAATATGATTCAACAACTGGACAAACTTTCAAGGGTATAATAAACCCTTGAAAAATAATATTTTCTAAACTTTTTGCATAAAAGCAAAAGAAGAGTATAATCTCTTATGCAAAATATTATTGAAGCCTTATTACCAATCTTTTTCCTTATTATTTTAGGATACTTTTTTAAAAGAATTAAATTCCCAAACGAAGAGTTCTGGGCAAGTTCAGATAAATTTACTTACTATGTACTTTTTCCCGCACTATTAATATACAAACTTTCAACTGCCTCTTTAGAAGGAATTGATGGATTTAATTTTATTCTTTCAGCCTTTTTAACAATGATTGTTTTAACCTTAGCTCTTATGCTTTTTAACCGTTTTGTTAAGAAGTTTAAAGGGGATGCTTTTACTTCTATTTATCAAGGTGCAATTAGATTTAATACCTATGTTTTTTTAGCCCTTGTTGATGCTATTTTTGGAGATAGTGGATTAGTATTAGCTGCACTTTTAATGACTTTTATGATTCCACTTATAAATATTTTTTGTATCTCTATTTTCTCTATTTATGCAGCAAGCAATAAAATAACTGTAAAGTCATTTATGCTTTCAATTGTAAAAAACCCACTTATTATGGGATGTGTTGTTGGTGGATTATTAAACTTTTTTGGAATAACTCTTTTTACTCCATTAGAGAAAACACTTGGTATTTTAAGTTCAGCAGCACTTCCTTTAGGACTTTTATCAGTTGGAGTTGGTCTTCATTTATCTCATATAAAAGAAGCAAAATTAGAGTTGATTTTAGCAATTATTGTTAAGCTTATTGTTTATCCTTTAGCTATATATTTTATAGGTCAAGCTTTAGGTATAACTGGTCTTGCGCTTTTAGTCCTTGTAGTTTTTGGTTCTATGCCGACTGCTTCGTCAGCTTATATCTTAGCAAGGCAACTTGGGGGAGATTTAAAGCTAATGTCTGCAACGATTACTATGCAGACACTGCTTTCGATTTTATCTATATCAGTGATTTTGATGTTAATTCAAAATCATATTTAAAGAAGAAACTTACTTCTTCTTAGGTTTTTCTATTTTATAAAACTCAGTTTTAGCTTTATCATGGTTTGATTTTAAGTACCAAGATTTAGCTTTTTTAAGGTCTTTTTTTATGTCACCTTTTCCATAGTGATAGATAAGTCCTATATTATATGCTGCAACATCTTTTTGTGATTTATCTCTATAGTTTTGATATGCATCTTTATAGTAACCTAATGCTTTTCTAACATCTTTTTTAGTTCCTAGTCCTTTTTCATAAAGTACTCCAAGTTCTACTTGAGCTGCTGCATCACCTTTATTTCTAGCATAGCCAAAATATTTAATTGCATTTTCATAATCTTTTTTATCTCTGTAGTATTTTGCAAGATGATTAGCTGCATACTTATCATATAAAGCTGCTTTTTCAAATAGTCTTATGGCTTTCTTCATATCTTTCTTTACACCAAGACCATCTTTATAGAAAACTCCTAATAGATTTATACTAGGATAATTAAAGTGTTTAGCTCCAAGTTCTAAATACTCTTTTGCTTTTTTATAGTCAATTCTAATGATATTTTTATCTTTATTGTCATCATTTCTATAATATAACCAAGCTAAGTTATAGTATGCAGATGTATATCCCTTTTGTGCTGCTTGAAGATAGTATTCTTCTGCTTTTTTAAGGTCTGCTTCAACTCCTTCTCCATAAGCATAAGCCCATCCCATAGATGCATAATCCCTTGGACTTTTTCTTATCTCATAAAGCTTTTTCATATAATAAAAACCAGTTTTTTTATCTCTTTTAGGGTCTTTATTACAAGAGTAACACAAGTGATAAGTAACTAACTCTTGAATAGCTTTTAAATCATTCTTTTTAGCTAAGTCTTCATAAATAGCTAAAGCTTTTTTATCTTCAGGTTTTTTATTTAAAGAGTAAGGTGGATATAGATATAAATGAGCCAGTTTATATGCAGCTTTTTTATCACCTTTGTCTATTAGTGTTTGTAAAACTTCCACTGCTTTATCATATTTATTTACTTTTTTATTTGTATAAAGACTTACAAGTTCAAGAGAACTTTTGATATCTCCTGCATTTGAAGCTTTTTCATACATTTTAATTGCTAAGTCAATATTTGAGTATCTATTTTTATTGGCGTATTTTCTTAGCGTTAAGATATTATCAGATTCTAAAATATCTTGCTCAAGTTTTTTAATAACTTCCGGGAAGGCTTTTTTATAAGTATAGTTTTCTATCACTTCTTTGGTAAATGCATTTTTTAACTTAGTATTAGTACTTGAAAGAATGAACTCTTGCCATTTTTTTGCACTTATATACTCTTCTGGATAGAAGTAGTATCTTGATGGAGTTTTTAAAGCAAGTTCTAAAATCGCTTCATGGTTCTCTTCTTCTGCGAGTTTTTCAAATAGTTCCCTTGCTTTTTCTTTATATCTTTTTTTATTGTAGTAGTTTGCTAAAGCTAAAGTACCTTCATTTGAAGAGATAAGTCTATTTTTTAACTCTAAATACTTATCTAAAGTATCTATACTTCTTCCATAGTTTTCAAGAAGTTTTACAGATGCCTCAATATGATTTAGTGAAGCTGCTTTTTGTAAGTACTCTTGAGATTTTTCTTTATCTTTATTTAGTTTTTGTCTATAGTGACCTTTATCATAGATTATTGATAAACTATAGTAAACATCAGCATTTTTGTCATCTAACTTTATATACTCATTATATAAAGTTAATGATTCTTGATATCTATACTTCTTTTTAAATAGCTCTGCTAGTTCAAGAATCTTTTCACTATCTTTAGAAGCAATAGTTTTTTCTATAAACTTTTCAACTTTTTCTTTAGCACTTGTTCTATACATTGTAGATTTAATATCTTGTAGCTGTAGTTTATATGGAAGGTCTGCACCTCTTTCTGCTAAATATGAGGCAACTTTCTCAGCTTGGTCTCTTTTATATTTATCCATATAAATTGTATAAAGCTTTTGTAACTGTTCAACTGATAGCTTTTCAATAATTTCACTTTCAATCTTTTGGGCTTCATATATTTTGTGATAAGTTATATGGTGTTTGATTAAAGATACTTTTGCATCAAGGCTTCCTTTTTTTGAAGCTTCATTTAAAAGTGTTAAGGCTTTTGTTTCTCCATCTAAAAACATATCACTATAGTCATAATATATATCACCAATAAGTGCTAATTCTTTAGGGTCTTTATTTTTGTCGATATTTTTATACCATTTATCAAAATATTTTAAACCTTCAATTGTTTGAGGAAAATCATAATATTTAGATAGTGCAAGCATGGCATTTATATCACCATTGTTTGCTTTATTGATTAAAGTTTCTTTTGAATATTTACTACCATTTGGAAGATTGTTTGTTGCACAACCTGTTAAAAAGAGAAATACTAAAAGAGCAGACAATATTTGTTTCATTTTTGCTCCTAGAATCATTTATAAATTATAATAAAGTTGCAATCTTATAAAAATAATCTTAATATAGATTTAATAACAAAAATTATGGTTCATAAGTGGTTAAGAGATTTTAATGTAATATGATTAATAAAACATATAATTGGAACAAAATGATTTTTATAATTTTCTTTGGAATTTTAGCCTTAATTTTCATTGGCTTAAACATTTATGACAATTCTAATTTACAAAAAATTGAAAATTATTACTTAAAGAAAAAATGCTTAAATGTCGTCTACTCAAAGGGGGAATACAAGGGATTTTGTCAAGATTCCATAGTAAAAATACCTAACAGTTTTAGTCCAGATTTGCAAAAAGACAAGGAAATTGTAAAATTTAGTGAAATAAATGAAGTAAAAAAAGAAAATTTAATGATAATTATAAATAAAAATTATAAAATACGGTTTCAAAACAAAGA
Organism: Arcobacter sp. CECT 8989; assembly: GCF_004116715.1. Classification (NCBI taxonomy): domain Bacteria; kingdom Pseudomonadati; phylum Campylobacterota; class Epsilonproteobacteria; order Campylobacterales; family Arcobacteraceae; genus Arcobacter; species Arcobacter sp. CECT 8989. The sequence continues at coordinate 13,440 of NZ_PDKE01000002.1, forward strand.
GAACCTCGAAAAATTTTATAATGTAATAGAGGGAAGAAAAAAATAGATGAATGAGATAATAGAATTTATAAAGTCAAAAGATGTTGAGAAGTCAGCATTTTTTAAACAACTAAAATGCTCAAAAGAAGAAGCACAAATTTTACAATACATCACAAGACAATATATCCAAGGAAGAGATACTTCTATGGTTATAGATATTCTAAGTGAATTTTATGATGTAAAAACATACGAGCACTTAAATAAAATTCAATTAATTAAATCATTATTAGAGTTTGGATGGCTTGTTCAAAGTGGCTTTGATCAACTAAAACTTAGTGAAATGTCACAATTAGAACTTTTAAACTCAATGATTACTCTATCTCCTGCATTTTTAAAACTTTTAGAAAAAGGTTCATTAGAGTTTGTTTTACCAGAAGTTAAAAAATATGAAGACCATTTAGAATATTTACAAGACCAGTTTTTTAGAATAGATTTAGCACAACAGTTAAATCTTGTAAAAAACAATTTTGATGAAAACTCACCTAATATAAATAGATTAAGGTCAAAATTAACGCTTCTTGAAAATAGAATCAAAGAGAGAATCAAAGAGACTGATGGTTCTATTATGATGGAAGACTTCTTCAAGCAATATGCTTTAAATGAGCAAGAGCAACTATTGTTTTTAGCTCTTTTAAAAGAGGAGTATTCAGGTGGTGATGGAACTTTAAGAGATATGAACTCTTTAATCACGCTAATTTCAAGTGATGATTATGAGAAAATAAAATATAGGTCACTACTTGAAGAAGGTTCAAAACTTGTTTCAAGCTCATTAGTTGATTATGATGAGGTTTTAACTCCATTTGGGGGAATAAATAGAAACTTCTATATTCCTGATGATATTTTATATAAAATTTCTCATCCAACAAAAAAGACAAGTAGAAGTACAAAGATGAAGCTTGACTCTTTGATAAAAGAGCAAGAGACATTTGAACTTATTACTACAAATAAAACTTTAGAGGATGTTGTTTTAAATGACAAAACAAGAGAAGTTTTAGATTCACTTTTAAAGCAAATGGATAAAAAAGTATTCAATAGACTTAAAGAGTGGGGAATAAAACATAAAAGAAATATCGAAGCAAGAATTATCTTTTATGGATTTGCAGGAACAGGTAAAACTTTAACAGCACTTGCTTTTGCAAAGACTTTAAAAAGACAGGTTCTAAGTTTTGATTGTTCAAAGATTCTTTCTATGTATGTTGGAGAGAGTGAAAAAAATGTTCGAGCAATATTTGACAAATATTATGAACTAAGGGACAAAAGTAAGTCTGAGCCGATTTTATTATTAAATGAAGCAGACCAATTTTTAAGTTCAAGAACAACTTCTAGTGCTAGTGGAAGTGAGAAAATGCATAATCAAATGCAAAATATTTTTTTAGAGCAAATTGAAAGATTTGATGGAGTTTTAATAGCAACAACAAACCTTTTAGAGTCTTTAGATAAAGCATTTTCAAGAAGATTCAATTACAAAATAGAGTTTAAAAAACCAAATTATGAGCAAAGAGTAGAGTTATGGAAAAAGTTACTTCCAGCAACTTTACCTTTAGATAAAGATTTTGATATTGAAGAGCTAGCAAAACATGAATTAACAGGTGGTCAAATAGAGATGGTTATAAAAAATACTGCGTTTAAAATAGCAGTTGATGAGGAACCATTATTTACTAATAAATCTTTTGAAGAACAAATCTCAAAAGAACTAAAAGGTAATTTTGACTCTGAAAATAAAGTCGGTTTTTTCTAAACTAGACTTTATAAATAAAAATTAACTATAATTAATAACTAAAGAAAAAGTATTACTCAATCTTATAGATTAGAGAAAATTAAGAACAAGTTATTATAAAAACTAATAATTTTAAGGATAAAACATGACACATATGGAGTTTGCACATCCGTATTTTGGCGTTTTTGTTATGTTTGTTTTGAGTTTTGGTGTTTTCCTTACAGTAGTTTATATTGCAAGGGTTATTGGTAGAAAAATTGCAAGATTGAATACTGAAAAACTAAAGACTACACTTTATGAGTGTGGACCAGAAGTTACAAAGCAACCAAGTAGTGTATCTGTACAATTTTATTTAATGGCACTACTTTTTATTTTATTTGATATTGAAATTATCTTTATGTTTCCATGGGCTATAAACTTTCAAGTTTTAGGGTGGTTTGGATTTGTTGAAATGATTTTATTTATTTTATTACTTACAATCGGATTTATTTATGCATGGAGAAAAGGAGCTTTAGAATGGCACAGCATAAAGTAGACTATTTTAAAGATGGTGGAGCTCCAATTGCATTAACTACAGTTGATAAGTTAGTAAATTGGGGTAGGTCAAACTCTCTTTGGCCTTTAACATATGGATTAGCATGTTGTGCTATTGAGATGATGGCAACTGGTGCTTCAAGATATGACTTTGATAGATTTGGAACAATTTTTAGAGCAAGTCCAAGACAAGCAGATGTTATTGTAATTGCGGGAACTCTTACAAAAAAACATGCAGAGTTTATGAGAAGACTGTATGACCAAATGCCAGAACCAAAATGGGTTATCTCTATGGGGTCTTGTGCGAATACAGGTGGAATGTTTAATACTTACGCAACTGTTCAAGGTGCAGATAGAATTGTACCAGTTGATATTTATCTTCCAGGTTGTGCTCCTAGACCAGAGACTTTACAGTATGCACTTATGATGCTTCAAAAGAAAATTAGAAAAGAGTCTATTTTTAGAAAAATCAAGAAAAAGAGGCTTGTATAATGAGAAAATATACACCTAAAAATGATGTACAAAAGAAATCATACTTTAGCGATAGATTCTATATTGCCCCTGAAACTTCAAAAAAAGAAGTAACTAGTGATGAAATATATGCTTATGATGTAGAGCTTCTAAGTGGTAAGTTTGAGGTTTTAAATTCATATATTGAAATAGATGAGTTAGTGGTTTTTATAAAGGCTGAAGACAATGTAAATGTACTTACTTTTTTTAAAGAAGCTTTAGACTATGAAATGCTAATGGAACTTTCTGCAATTGATTATATTGCACAAAGAGGTGGCTTTGAGATTTTCTATGAAATGCTTTCATTAACAAAAAGAAAAAGAGTAAGAATTAAAACTTTCATCAAAGAAAAACAAGAGTTAAATTCTGTTTATGAAGTATTTAAAATGGCAAACTGGTCTGAGAGAGAAATGTATGATATGTACGGTGTAAGAGTTGTAAACCATCCAAACTTAAAAAGAATCATTATGCCTGATGATTGGTATGACCATCCATTAAGAAAAACATATCCTTTACAAGGTGATGAAGCTGCATCTTGGTATGAAGTTGACAAAATCTTTGGTAAAGAAGCAAGGGAAGAGATAGGGGCTGAAATAAGAGACTCAGCAGCTATTGATAGATATGACACAAAAAGATTTGCAAGATTAGGGCATGAGGTTCCATATGGAGTTGATATCACAAATGGAAAAGAGCCAGAACACACACCTTTACAGTATCAAGAAGAAGGTGGAGTTCCTATTATCAAAAAATTTGATGAAAACAAAAGTGTTACACTTAAAAAAAGAAGATAAGAGAAGATAAATGCGACAAACAGCAAATAGATTAAAACCTTTCTTTGAAAATATTAACTTTGAGCGTGAAGATAATACTATGATGGTAAACTTTGGGCCTCAACACCCATCTGCCCATGGTCAAATGAGACTTATGCTTGAACTTCAAGGCGAAGAGGTAGTAAAAGCAACACCTGGAATTGGATACCTTCATAGAGGTATGGAAAAGATGGGTGAGAATATGATTTATAATGAATTCTTGCCTACAACAGACAGAATGGATTATATTGCCTCTACTTCAAATAACTATGGCTTTGCCCTTGCAGTTGAGAAGTTATTAGGAATTGAAGCCCCTAGACGTGCAGAAGTTATTAGAACTATGCTTTTAGAACTAAATAGAGTGATGTCTCACCTTTTTTGGCTTGCTACTCACGCACTTGACGTTGGAGCTATGTCAGTATTTTTATATGCCTTTAGAGAAAGAGAATACGCAATGGACTTGATAGAAGATTATTGTGGTGCAAGACTTACTCATAGTGCAGTTAGAATTGGTGGTGTTCCTTTAGATTTACCACAAAGCTGGTGTGAAGACTTAGAAAAATTTATCACTAACTTTGAAAAAGAGATTGATAGATACGAAGGTTTACTTACCGAAAATAGAATCTGGAAAATGAGACTTGAAAATGTAGGTGTGATAAATGAAGAACTTGCAAAATCTTGGGGATGCTCTGGAATTGTTTTAAGAGCAGCTGGAGTGAAATGGGATTTAAGAAAAGAGATGCCTTATGGCCTTTATCCAGAATTAGATTTTAACGTACCAATTGCAAGTACTGGCGATGCTTATGGAAGATATAAATGTTATATCCAAGAGATGAGAGAATCAGCAAAGATTTTAAGACAATTAATTCCTATGTATAAAAGTAGTGACAGCCAATTAATGGCCCATGCTCCTGAATATATCTCAGCACCTAAAGAAGATATTATGACTCAAAACTACTCTTTAATGCAACACTTTGTCCTTGTAACTCAAGGAATGAGACCACCAAAGGGTGAGATTTATGTAGCTACTGAATCACCAAAGGGTGAATTAGGATATATGATAGTTAGTGATGGTAGCCCATATGCATATAAAATGAAATTAAGAGGACCATCTTTTTGGCATACAGGAGTTTTAGAGGACTTGTTACCTGGACATCAATTAGCAGATGTTGTAACTATAATTGGTAACTTAAATGTTGTATTTGGTGAAATAGACAGGTAAGGCAAAGGGTATGAAAAGATTTGATTTAAGACCATTAAAAGAGAATTTTTATGACAGAATGTTAGAGCTTATGGATAAAGATATTTCAAAAGGTGAAAATGCAATTTTTCTTTTTGAAATAGGTGACTTCTCATGTGTTCAAAAAAGTGCTGATGTTATAAAAGATGCAGGATATACACTTATGAATTCAATTAAATTCAATGAAGTTGATTGGACTATTGTTGTGAAAAAAGAGAAGCCTTTAGTTGAAGTAAAAATAGAAGAGAATAAAGAAGAAGATAAAGAGGACTAATGAATACTAAAATAGAAAAAATTTTAAATAGCGATTATATTATCTCATTTGGGTCGTTTTTAGCCCAAGATAATGAGCAGGTTAAAGAAGCAATTATAGAAACTATTGCACAAAAAAATGCAGAGTTTATCTATATGCATCCTATTGATAATGTTGATTTAAAAGTTTATTATTCACAGTTAATTAAGTATGAAGTAGGAAGTGAAGAGGGGATTGCTTCAATGTTACTTGATACTTTTGTAAATGATGCAAGTGAAAAAATCAAAGATTATCTAAATGACTTAGATATGGGATATATTTCTGCTGAGAGTTCTGCTGGTGAAGAAGAGTTTGAAGAAGCATGTGAGAAAGCAGAAGATAAAACTTCAAAAGTTTTATTAGTGGGAAGAGATATTACAACTCATGAAAGAGTAAGAAATATTGTAAAAATCTTAAGTGCTATAAATAAATACTCTGATTTAGATGTAATTTGCCTAGATGAAAAAACACAAGAGCAAGTTGAGTCTTGCAATGATGAAGATATTGAAGAAGTAGAAGAGTTAGACTCATATAATGGAACAGTGGTTTATTCTATTTTTGATGAGCAAGATTGCCAAAAATTAGTAGGAAGCCAATCTTTTGCAAGAATTGCTAAGGTTCAAGATAAAGATGAGGTTTATTTAAATTACAATGGTCAAAAGGTGAAAAAGCAGTTTATTATAAATGATGACCTTTATGGGACAGTTGCATTATGTCCTATTTTAGATAGTAATATTAGCTTTTTAACTGAAAACTATAGATACAAACAAGTTAAGGTAGAGAAGGCTTAATAATGAGTGATACAATCAGCTTAACAATTAACGGAAAAGTTGTTGAAGCTAAAAGTGATGAGACTGTATTAAACACAGCAAGGGCAAATGATATTTTTATCCCTGCTTTATGTTATCTAACAAGATGTTCTCCTACACTAGCTTGTAGACTTTGTCTAGTAGAAGCAGATGGAAAACAAATCTATGCTTGTAATGCTAAAGTAAAAGAGGGGATGAATGTAACAACTTCAACTCCTAATATTGAAAAAGAAAGACGTGCAATAATGGAGGTTTACGATGTAAACCATCCTTTACAGTGTGGAGTTTGTGACCAAAGTGGAGAGTGTGAATTACAAAACTATACTCTTTATATGAAACTTGATTCTCAAAGCTATTCTATCAAAGATGTACCAAGACCAACGCAACACTGGGGAGTTATGAATTATGACCCAGGTCTTTGTATTGTTTGTGAAAAGTGTGTAACTGTTTGTAAAGATATGATTGGTTCAAATGCTTTAAGTACTGTAAAAAGAGGTTCTGAAGCAATTGATAAGATATTCAAAGATGAGATGCCAAAAGATGCATACTCTATGTGGAACAAACTAAACAAATCACTTATTGGTTTTGAAGAAGATAACTGTACTGATTGTGGTGAGTGTATTTCTGTTTGTCCCGTTGGAGCTTTAGTTTCAAATGATTTCCAATATAAATCAAATGCTTGGGAGCTAACAAGAGTTCCAGCTGCAAATCCTCACTCTAGTGATTGTGCCTTTATGTATTATGAAACAAAACACACATCTGTGGATGATGCAAGTTGCAAAATCTATAGAGTTACAAATGAACATCACTATTCAACACTGAATGGTGCGGCAAGATTTGCCTATGATTTTGAAAATAAAACTCAAGGGAAAGATGAAAAAGCATTTAATGAAGCAATAGAAGCTTTCAAAAAAGCTGACTCTATAAAGTTTAATTCATATATTACAAATGAAGAGGCTTTAATCTTACAAAAGCTTGCTTTAAAAACAGGAGCAAAACTAGTAAATAAAGATGCTTTTAGATTTAAAAGATTTATGCAAAATTATAGTTTAACTTCTGGAAAATCTCTTTACTCTTCAAGCTTAAAAGATGTGCATAATTCAAACTTTGTGGTATCTGTTGGAGCATATTTAAAATCTGATTTACCAAGTGCAAGGTATGCCTTTAATAACTCAGTTATTATGAATAAAGGTGCGGGATTATACTTTCATCCTGTGCAAGACCCAGTTATGGAAAAAGTTGGGAAAAAAGGTAAAACAACAGAGTTTATCTATCATAAACCAAATGTTGAAAGCTCAATTTTATATCTTATCTTACATCTATTTGCAAATGACTTACCTCTTGAAGTTCAAGAATTTATTGACTCTAAAAAAGAAACAAGAACTAAGACAGTTGTTGAGTCTAAAAAAGAGCAAGTTATTGAACTTATAAAAGATGAAGAGACAGGTGAAGAAAAAGAGGTAAAAAAACTTGTTACTAAAAAAGAAGAAAAACAAGTAGAGTTTGAATATACAAAGTTTTTAGATGATATCCAAAAAGATGAAACATTCTTGGACTTAATAGATTCAATGCTTGCTAAAAAAGATAAGTTTTCACTAATAGTTGGTGAAGATTTAATTCATAATGAAAACTATGAAGAATTAGCAAAACTTTGTGGTCTGATTGAAAAGTACACCTCTTTTGATGTAGTTGTAATTCCATCTCAAACAAACACTTTAGGTGTTAGTCTTATTTGTGATGAACTAGTGGAAGAAGAAAGAGGTTTTGTTATCGGATACAATGAAAAAGCAGACTTTGAATTAAGTGCTTTAGGAGATGGAAACCTTGATATGCCAGCACTTAATCAACAAGAGGGAACTTTTACGAATATTGATAAGAAAATCATTCCTACAAATGTAGCAATTGATTATAAGGGTTATGTATTAAATGACCTTGCAAATGAGATTTTAGGGTGTGATGTTGATCATACAATAGAATATACAAGTAAACTTCCAGAAGATAAAGGTTATTGTGGTTTAGAGTTTGATGACCTGCCTAATTACTTTGGAAACAACAGAGCTGAGTATAGAGGTTATGATTTAAAAGCCAATGATATTGAAGTAAGTGAAAAGCTTGGTTTAAAAGCTTTAACTCCTTTAGCTTTAGTAACAGAAGAAAATGAAATAGTTATTTATAAAGCAAACCCTATTAATCAGTTTAATGAATTTACAGCAATTGCTCACGAGTTTAAAGATGAGCTTCAAAGTGGGATTTTCTTCTCAAAAGCTTTATTTGAAAAACTTGAACTAGAAGAGAATCAAGAAGTTAATGTTCAAGTAGGTGAAGTGCAAAGAACTTTAAAAGCTTATTGTGAAAATCAAATTGATGGAGAAATTGCTTTAGTTTCTACTTTTGAAAAAGATTTAGATACTAAGGTGTTTTTTGAAGATTCAAGATATGCAGTAGCAAAAGTTATGAAGGTATAAAATGGAAACTTCAATCTTAATAGAAACAGTTGTTAAAGCGGTAGTTGTACTTTCTGTATTTGCAGCACTTGCAGGTTTTACAACATATATTGAAAGAAAGATACTAGCTTTTATGCAAAGAAGACTAGGTCCTACTAATGTAGGTCCTTATGGTCTTTTACAACTTGCAGCAGATGGAATAAAACTTTTTACAAAAGAGGACTTTATCCCTGCAAATGCAGCAAAGCCAGTATTTATGATAGCTCCAATTATTACTGCTTCAACTGCTTTTATAGCAATGACAGCCGTTCCATTTTTCCCAGAGTTTGAACTATTTGGTTATACAGTAAGACCGATTATTGCAGATATAAATGTAGGTGTGTTATTTGTACTTGGAGTAGCTTCTGTAGGTCTTTATGGACCACTATTAGCAGGAATGAGTTCTTCAAATAAGTGGGCACTTTTAGGGGGAGCTAGAACAGCTATTCAACTTTTATCTTATGAAGTTGTTTCAGGACTTGCATTACTTGCACCTTTAATGTTAGTAGGAAGTTTATCTTTAATAGATATAAACAACTACCAAGCAGGTGGTTTTACTGATTGGATTATTTGGTCTCAACCTTTAGCTTTTATTTTGTTTGTAATTGCAGGTTTTGCTGAAACAAATAGAACACCTTTTGACCTTTTAGAGCATGAAGCTGAGATTGTAGCAGGATATGCAACTGAGTATTCAGGACTTAGATGGGGAATGTTTTTTATAGGTGAGTATGCAAACCTATTTACGGTTTGTTTTTTAATTTCACTTATTTTCCTTGGTGGGTTTAATGACCTTTGGTTTATTCCAGGTGGTTTAGCAATTGTACTAAAAGTAATGATGTTAATTTTCTTCTTCCTTTGGACAAGAGCTTCATGGCCTCATATTAGACCAGACCAACTTATGTGGCTTTGCTGGAAAGTTTTAATGCCATTAGCAGTGATAAATATTTTAATCACTGGTTTTGTATTGATGTTTTAGGATTAAATGATGAGTTTAGAAAAACTAAAAAACAGAGACGTTAGCGTTGATGATTATATAAATATATTTGAAGACAATTATCCAAAAACTTCATGGGGACAGTTTAAACAAGTAGTAAAAAGGTCACTAAAGGGTGAACTTTTCAAAGGACTTGGAATTGTTCTAAATATCATGAGACAAGCACTTTTTAAAGGTGAAATGCAAACAGTTCAATATCCCGCTGAAAAGCTTCCAATAGGGCCTAGATATAGAGCAGTACATAAACTACTTGCTCTTTTAGAATCAGGTGAAAATAGATGTATTGGTTGTGGTCTTTGTGAAAAGATTTGTATCGCTGATTGTATTAGAATGGATACTAGAATTGATGAAAATTCTAGAAAAGAAGTACTTGAATATACAATTAACATGGGTAGATGTATCTTTTGTGGTTATTGTGCAGAAGTTTGCCCAGAACTTGCAATTGTTCATGGTGGAAGATATGAAAATGCAAGTGAACAAAGAGCGCATTTTGCTTTAAAAGAGGATTTATTAACACCTCTTGATAAACTATTAGAGCAAAAAGAGTACCCAGGTTTTGGTGCTGTATCTCCTGATGCAGATGAAAAAATTAAAAAAACACCACTTTCATATTAAGGAGTTTGAATGTTTGAAATTGTAGCTTTTTATCTTTTCGCATTTTTAACTGTAACGATGTTTTCAATTACAGTTTTTACAAATAACTCTTTATATGCATTAAGCTCACTAGCAGCTGGAATGATTTTTATTTCAGCCTTCTTTTTCCTTTTAGGAGCAGAGTTTTTAGGTGCTGTACAAATTGTTGTTTATACAGGTGCTGTAATGGCTTTATATGCCTTTGGTATGATGTTCTTTGACTCTTTATCAACAGTAAAAGAGAAAATTAAAAACCCAAGGTTGGTATTTTTATTAATAGGTATTTCTGCTTTAGTTGTAGTTTTAATTTTTACAGCTCCAATTGTAGCAACAAATATCGAAGCACACTATCCAATAAATAGTGAATGGGGAAATTCACAACAAGTGGGAATCGTACTTTTTACTAAATATTTAGTTCCCTTTGAAGTTGCAGCTGTAATGCTTTTAGTTGCTATGATTGGTGGAATTATTTTAGCTGGTAAAAAAATGGATGTATCATATACTGAACTTAGTGAAGAGCAAATTGATGAATTTGAGAAAGAGCAAAAAGAACAAAAAGAAAAGGAGACTAAGTAAATGACTTTAAATGCATACTTAATTTTATCAGCAGTACTTTTCTTTATAGGTATGATTGGAGTATTAAGAAGAAAAAATCTTCTTATGCTTTTTTTCTCAACAGAGATTATGTTAAATGCAGTAAATGTTGGACTTGCTGCTGTATCAAAATTTCATGAAGATATCACAGGTCAGATGTTTGCCTTTTTTATTATTGCAATTGCCGCAAGTGAAGTTGCTATTGGACTTGGACTTCTTATTCTTTGGTACAAGAAAAAAGGTTCAATCAATCTTGATACTCTACAAAGTATGAAAGGCTAAGGGGAATGTTTATGGAAAACTATTTATATATTGCCCTTTTTGCTCCACTTGTAGGCTCACTAATAGCAGCACTATTTGCAAATAGCCCGAAACAGAATTTTATCGGAGTATTAACAACACTTTTAATTGCTGTTTCAATGTTTGCTTCTTTGAAACTTTTATATTTTGTGTATTCAACTGATGTAGTAGTTTCAACAAAACTTTTCTCTTGGATAGAAATAGGTAATTTATCTATTCCTTTTGGTTTTGTAGTTGACCAAGTAAGTGTTGTGATGATGGTTGTTGTAACAGTTGTTTCAACTATGGTTCATATTCACTCAATTGGGTATATGGAGCATGATAAAAGTTTTAATAGATTTTTTGCATGGTTATCAGCCTTTGTATTTTCGATGATGATACTTGTTATGAGTGATAACTTTGCAGGATTGTTTATTGGATGGGAAGGTGTTGGACTTTGTTCTTGGGGATTAATTGGCTTTTGGTATCACAAAAAAGACCAAGAGTTATCAAATGATATTAAGAAATCACCGTTTTCAACGCTTTCACCGTTTTCTTCTATTTCACCTGCCTTTGCAGCAAATGAAGCATTTATTACAAATAGAATTGCAGACTTAGCAATGCTTATAGGAATGTTCTTGATTTTTTGGAACCTTGGAAGTTTACAATATGATGTGGTTTTTGCAAATATAATTACACTAGATAATAGTTTAATTGTAGCTATTGCAGTACTTCTATTTATAGGAGCAATGGGAAAATCAGCACAATTTCCTTTTAATCAATGGCTTGCAAATGCAATGGAAGGACCAACTCCTGTTTCAGCACTAATTCATGCTGCAACAATGGTAACAGCAGGGGTTTACTTAGTAATAAGAGCAAATGAAATTTTTGTAGCAGTTCCAAGTGTAGGAAACTTTATTGCTGCCCTTGGTGCTTTTGTAGCAATTGGGGCTGCACTTATGGCACTAGTAGCTACTAATATTAAAAAAATCATTGCCTTTTCTACTTTATCACAGCTTGGATATATGTTTGTAGCAGCTGGTCTTGGAGCTTATTGGGTAGCACTATTTCATCTTGCAACTCATGCTTTCTTTAAATCAGTTCTATTTTTAGGAGCTGGAAATGTAATGCATGCTCTAAATGATGAAATAAACATCAAAAATATGGGTGGATTATATAAGCATATGAAAGGCACAGCAATTATTATGATAATTGCTTCTTTAGCTCTTGCTGGAATTTTCCCATTAGCAGGTTTCTTCTCAAAAGATCTGATTTTAGAAGTTGCCTTTGGAAGCCATAGTTTTATTATCTGGGCAGTACTATTTGTAACAGCAGGGCTTACGGCATTTTATTCATTTAGACTTATTATGTATGTATTTTTTGGAAAAGAGAACTTCAAAGAGTTTAATTACCATCCTCACGAAGCAAAGAGTTTTGTAATAGCTTCAATGTCTATTTTAGCTCTTCTTTCAATAGTTGCAGGGTGGTTTAAACCTTTATTTGTAGAGTTTGTAACTAAAAAACTTCCAGTTTTAAATGTGCACTTGGATTATTCAACTATTTATTTATTAATAGTTGCTACAAGTGCTATCGTTTTAATCTCTATAGCCTTTGCAGTGTTTAGATTTAGAAAAAAACAAACTTATTTCTCTTCTTCTTTAGAAGGTAAGTTTTTCTATAAACTGTTAGCAAATCAGTTCTATATTCCACATTTTATAGAGAGTATTGTGAATAAGTCATATCTAATTCTTTCAATAATTGCTTTTAGAGTTTTTGATATGAAGATAATAGATTTTATAGTTGATGGAATTGCAAAAGTGATTTATAAAAGTGGTGATAAAGCAAGAGTTTCTCAAAATGGAAACTTATCAAGTTCATTAAGACTAATGGTTTTAGGAATAGTTTTCCTTTTAGTCTCAGGTATTGTTTTAGCAGTAGCAAGTCAAGGGGTTTATTAAGATGGAATATATTTTATCAATATTAATATTTTTTCCAGCATTTGCAGCAATAGTAGGGTTTTTAGTAAAACAAGACTCTATAAAAGCTTATGGAATATGTGTTACTGCTATGCAGTTTGTTTTATCACTTGTTCTTTGGATGAACTTTGATGTAAATGAAGGGCAAATGCAGTTTACACATATAATTCCTATTATTAGTTCATATGGAATAAATTATCATGTGGGAGTTGATGGTATTTCACTATTTTTAGTGATTATGACAACTTTTATGACGATGATTGCTCTTATTGGACTTAGTGAAAAAAGAGATTTAAAGAATCTAGTTATTACTGTACTATTTTTAGAAATGACTATGGTAGGAGTATTTTTAGCCCTTGATGCAATTATTTTCTATGCTTTCTGGGAGTTATCATTAGTACCTATGCTTTATATTATTGGAGCATGGGGTGGAAAGTTAAGAATCTACGCTTCTATAAAGTTCTTCTTATATACTTTCTTAGGTTCTTTAATCATGCTTGTGGGAATGCTTTATTTATCTTATGTTTATTATATAACAACAGGAACTTACAGCTTTAGTTTACAAGATTGGAATATGATGATACTTCCATTTGATATGCAATTTTGGTTATTTATTGCATTCTTTTGTGGTTTTGCTGTTAAGGTTCCAATGTTCCCATTCCATACTTGGCTTCCTTATGCACACGGACAGGCACCAACAATTGGTTCAGTAATTCTTGCAGCTGTTTTACTTAAAATGGGAACATATGGTTTTGTGAGATTCTCATTACCACTTTTCCCTGATGCAAGTGTTTACTTTACAATTCCAATGGCTATCTTAGCTTTAATTGCAATTGTTTATACAGCAATGGTAGCTTATGCTCAAGAAGATATGAAACAGGTTATTGCTTACTCTTCTGTTTCTCATATGGGTGTGATTATCTTAGGAATTTTTGCACTAAATGTTGAAGGAATTGGTGGAGCAATTTTTCTTATGATTTCCCATGGTATTGTTTCAGGAGCTCTGTTTATGTTAGTTGGGGTTGTTTATGATAGAACCCACACTAAGATGATAAAAGATTATGGTGGAATAGCAAGAGTTATGCCAAAGTATGCAACTATATTTGCAATTATGCTTATGGCATCAATTGGACTTCCTCTAACTATAGGATTTGTAGGTGAGTTTTTATCCCTTCTTGGATTCTTTAAAGTAAGTGCAACTTTAACTTTAATAGCTGGACTTACTATTATTTTTGGAGCAGTTTATATGTTAACAATGTATAAAAAAGTTTTCTTTGGTCCAATAAAAAATGAAAAAAACAATGAGTTAAAAGATTTAAATAAAAGAGAGTTAAGTGCTCTAATTCCACTAGTTGCTTTAGTTGTGATTTTAGGTGTTTATCCAAAACCTATTTTAAAGCCTGTAGAAACTTCTGTGAATCATGTAGTTGAGGTTATGAAAATAAAAGCTTTAGAAGATAATACAAGAGTTGAAATATTAAATAGAAACTCAATTGAAGGAGCTAGATAATGAATAGTATCCCACCAATTGCAATTGAGTTTGCAAGTTTAAATTTCCCAACAATTGTTCCTATGATTATAGCTATTGTTGGAGCATTGGTTATTTTAATAATTGATTTAATAAATAAAAACCTTGATAAATCACTTTATGTGATGATTGCAGTTTTATTTTTAATTGTTGATTTAGGGGTAATTATTGGTTTTACTTCCGATGTAAGAGGTTTCTTTGACCTTTTATTAGTTGATGGAATTGCCATATTATCTCAAGGAATTATTGTACTTGCCTCGCTATTTTTTGTTCTTACAGCTATGGGGAAACTAAGATTCCAAGAGTATAGATACCCTGAATACTTTGCATTGTATTTATTTATGGTAGCAGGGTTCCAGTTTATGGTAAGTTCTGATTCTCTTATCTTAATCCTTGTGGGACTTGAAACAGCATCTATGGCACTTTATACAATTATTGCAATGCACAATAGAACAAATGCTTTAGAAGCTGCAATAAAATACTTTACAATGGGTGCTTTATCAACTGCATTTTTTGCCTTTGGTTCATTGATTTTTTATGCTGTAACAGGAACAGTAGAGCTTGGAAAAGTATCTGAAGTTTTAGTTGCTTCAAACTATGAAAACTATCCATTAGTTCTTTTAGGTGTAATATTTATGCTTGGGGCTTTAGGATTTAAATTATCATTGGTTCCTTACCATACTTGGGTAGCTGATGTTTATGAAGGTTCAACGGCAGCTCTTGCAGGTTTTTTATCTATTGTTCCAAAGATGGCTGCTTTTGTAGTAGCTTTAAGATTCTTTGAAATATTTATAGCAAGTGGTGACCCATTTGTTGAGGTGATTTTATATGTAACGGTTGTATTAACAATCACTATTCCAAATATAATTGCCCTTTTACAAAATGATATAAGTAGAATGCTTGCATATTCGTCTATTTCAAATGCAGGTTTTGCAATGACAGCTATTTTAATTGGAAGTACACAAGCAACACAGGCTCTGTTTTTATACTGGCTAATGTTCTTAATTACTAACCTTGGAGCATTTTCAATGTTATGGATAAATAGAAGTAAAGATAGTAGTAGTTTCTCTTCTGACCATGCTATGGAAAAATACTCAGGTCTTATAAAAAAAGAGCCATTTTCTGCTCTTATGATGGGATTATTTTTATTCTCTCTTGCGGGAATACCTCCCTTTGCACTATTTTGGGGAAAACTATATTTAATTGGAAGTGCTGTAAATGGTGGATATTTAATTTTAGCCTTAATTATGGTTTTAAACTCTGCTATTGCAGGTTATTATTACTTAAAGCCAATTGTATTTATGTTCTTAAAAGATGCAAATGAAGAAGTGGAAGTTAAGTTTTTAGCAAACTCAACACCTGTAATAAAAGCAGTTATAGGTCTTTGTGCGGTTTTAGTAGTATTTTCAATTCTTTTAATAGAACCACTATTAGAAATAATCTCTTATTATGTTCAAATCTCAGGATACTAGGAAAATTCCTAGTATCTAAAGCTTTTAAAAAGAGTAAGTTAACGTAAGGTTTACTTGGTCTTGATCTGTTTCATTTAAATCATTACTATCTACATTTACATGAGTAAGCCCAAGGTTTGCATTTAATTCACTTGTTAATTTATATCCAAGCCATAAAGTAGTTTCATCTTGTTCATAAGACTCATCTGCTTTGTCATACTCAGTATTTCCATAAAGCAGTGTAGCACTTAAATCTCCAAAAGATTTACTAAGACCTAAGTAGTAAGTCTTCGCATCTTTTAAATAGATTTGATCTCCTTCTTCAAAAGGATTGATAATCTCTCCTGCAAGGTGAGTAAAACCTTGGTCTTTATCAATTTGGATATATCCTACATAAGGTGTAAATCCAGCAATAGAAGTGCTAATCATTAAGTCAATAATACTTGAATCCTCTTCATTAGAATCATCTGGTTTATTTACAGCATAGTGTGCTCTAAATGAAGTATCACCATATTTTAAATTCACTTTTCCACCAATAATATCTCTGTTATCAGGAGCAATGAAATCATAAGCAGTTGCAGAGATATTTTCATTAAATTTTTGAGTTAAAGCTATTTTATAAACCCCTTTATTTTCATTCATTTTAGTCATAGGTCTATAATCTCTTGAATAGATTCTACCGTGTCTTTGAGACCAAATAGCTTCAATAGAAGTATTATCAAAGTTTGCATCAATTCTTAGGGCATCTTGAGTTTTATTCATCCAATCTGTTGAGATAAACTGTCTACCAGCTTTAACTGAAATTGCTTCATAATTATATGCTAAGAATAACTCTTCTAAATCTACACTTCTTCTACTTCCATCTTTGTACCAGAATCTTTCAGCTGCGTCACCTTTTCCTTGGTAATGGAACTCATCTTCTCCACCTTCAAAGATTGTTTTATAAGCTCTTACTTTTGAAGTTAGACTTAGGTTATTCCAAACGCCACTTTCATATTTTAATGCAAAAGAACCAACAGAGTAATCTGTATCATTATAGTAGTTACCCCATTTTGCTAGTTCATTGTCCATATCTCTTTGTTCATATGTAACTGCAAACTCACCACTTATTTTTCCACTTGTTAATGCTTCTTGTAAAGATGAAGCACTCGAAATAGAAGGAATACCAATTGCTAAGATAGCAATAAGACTTAATTTTGTAGCTTTCATTTTCTTGCCTTTATTTAATATTTTAAATAAAACTAAAAATTATAATCTAGTTTTATTTTTTATGTTTTGGAAGTATAAATAAAAAATGTAGATAAAAAATCGAATAAGTAAATTTGTAGAAAAATAGATACAATTTGTAGGATTTGATATTTGCAAATAGTTTTTATATCTATATAATAATAGAAAAATTTGAAAGGATAATTTATGACATATACATATCATAACCCTACTGTTATTGAGTTTGGACAAAATAAAATAGAGTCAATCACAAATTATATTCCAAAAGATTCAAAGGTATTATTTGTTTATGGTGGTGGTTCTATTAAGAAAAATAGTGTTTATGAACAAGTTGTTAAAGCATTGAATGAGCATACATTTTTAGAGTTTAGTGGAGTTGAACCAAATCCCACAGTTGAGACTATGAATAAAGCAGTTAAACTTGTAAAAGAAGAGAAAATAGATTTTGTTTTAGCAGTTGGTGGAGGTTCTGTAATTGATGGGTGTAAATATCTAGTTGCAGCATCTTTATATGATGGTGATACTTGGGATTTCCTAGATGGAAGTGCTGAACCTAAAGAAGCTTTACCTTTAGGAGCAATTTTGACTCTTCCTGCAACAGGTAGTGAATCAAATAGTGGAACAGTAGTTTCAAGAAAAGAGACAAACGAAAAAAGATTTTTCTTTTCTCCATTTATTTTTCCTAAATTTGCAGTTCTTGACCCAAGTGTAATGAGCTCATTAGATGATAGACAACTTGCAAATGGATTAGTTGATGCTTTTGTTCATACATGTGAACAATATATTACTTGTCCAAATGAGTCATTATTACATGATGGATATAGTGAAACTATTTTAAAAGGTTTAGTTTCTCTTGCAAAAGATTGGGATAAAAGAGAAACTTATAATTGGCAAGAAAATTTAATGCTTTTAGCAAACCAAGCTTTAAATGGATTTATTGGTTCAGGTGTCGCACAAGATTGGGCAACACATATGATAGGACATGAATTAACTGCCTTTTATGGGCTTGACCATGGAAGAAGTTTAGCTGTAGTTCAACCACAACTTTTAAGAGTGATGTTTGAAGATAAAAAAGAGAAACTACTTCAAATGGGACAAAATGTATTTAATATAAATGATGCACAGGAGACTATTATAAAAATTGAAGAGTTATACCACTCTCTTGGTGTATCAACAAATTTAAGTGATTATGGAATTGATGATAAAGTTGTATCAAATGTTACAAGTGCTTTAGAAAAACATGGAATGACTGCCATTGGTGAAAATCAAAATATCACACTTGATAAAGTAAAAGAGATTCTTAACTTAACAATAAAATAGACTTAAAGAGGTTTAGCCTCTTTAGGTGGAAAGCCAAAATAGTTTTTAAAATCCTTGCTAAACTGTGAACTGTTTTCATATCCTACTTCATAAGCACAATCATTTACTAAGTAGTTATTGTTCATTAAAAGCTCTTTAGCTTTATTTAAACGAATACTTTTTATATATTGTAAAGGTGTAAAAGAAGTTGCTTTTTTAAAGTGAGAGTGGAAAGATGCAACACTCATGTCAACTGTTTTTGCAAGCTCTGAAATATCTATTTTATCATGGTAATTATTGTGAATAAATCTAATACTTCTTGCTATCTTTGCTTCAGTTTTATTATTTAAAAACATTTTATATAAGAAGTGAGCATTTTCTGATTTAGCAACTCTATAAAAAAGCTCTTTCAATAAACTTTTTCCTAAGATTTCTGACTCTTCTTTATCTTGTAAAACCTTTAGTAATCTAAAAGTTATATCTTCAATCTCTTCTGTAACCTTATCACTAAAAACTGCTAATTTAGAGTCTGAATAGGGTTTTGGTTCTTTACTTATTAAATCAATCACTTCATACATCAACTCTTTATTGATAGAAATTAGCATGCAAATATAAGGTTCTTCCTTTGAAGCAATAGTTTCACACTCAAAAGGAAGTGTTGTGGGAACTACTAGGTACTCTTTATTGTTGTATTCAAATCTATTTTGATTTAGATAGCCAATTTTTGTTCCTTGAAGAACAAGCACTAAACAAACATCATATATTAAAGGACCTCTAGAACAAAAGCTTTCAGTCTTATAAAGTTTGATGTCTTTTATGTTTGTATTTAATGCTCCATCTTCTTTGATTAGTTTATTTACTTCATTTAAAATTTTTCTATTCATAAATTAATTATATCAATAATATTTTGCTTTTTATATGTTAAATCCTTTAAAAAGCTTGTTTGTTTCTATAAATTCGGAAATATATGTATATTCGATTTTTTTTCGATTTTTTTTTCTTACAATTCTTTTATAAATCAAAAAAAGGATTGAAGATGAACAATTCAAGAAGAGACTTTCTTAAAGTAGGAGCAGCAACTTCAGCTGTGTTAGCAGGAAGTGGAACATTAAGTGGTGCAGTTGCAAAAGAGTTTGCAAATAGAACTAAGAAAATTCCAAGTGCATCTCACTTTGGTGCTTTTTATGCTCACGTAAGAGATGACAAAATTGTTGATATTACTTCACAATTAGATTCTGATGCTAATCCAACAGTGATGGTTAAAGCTTTAGCAGATAGAAACAGTTCTGACTCAAGGGTTAAATATCCAGTGGTTAGAAAAAGTTACCTTGAAGGAAAAGGAAGAGGTGATTTAAGAGGAAAAGAAGAGTTTGTTAGAGTTTCTTGGGATACAGCTATTGATTTAGTTGCAAAAGCTATTCAAAAAGCACAAGAAAAAGGTGGAAATGAAGCACTTTATAATGCCTCTTATGGTGGTTGGGCTCATCCAGGAGCATTTAAACCAAATGCATTAGCTGGAAGATTCTTTAATCAAATTGGTGGAGCTGTTAGAACATCAGGTGAGTATTCAAATGGTGCAGCAGGACAAGTAAACCCATCAATTGTTGGAGATATGGAAGTTTATTCTATTCAAACTGCCCATGAGCAAATCATTGAAAATACAGAAGTGATGGTTTTATGGGGAGCTGATTTATATAAAACAAATAGAGCAGGGTACTCTGTTCATAATCACAGATGTTTTGATGCTTATGAAGAGTATAAAAAAGCAGGAATCAAAGTAATCTCTATTGACCCAATTTATACAATGTCAGCTCAAGAGTTCAAAGCTGATTGGATTAAAATTAGACCAGGCTCTGATGTTGCCTTAATGTTAGGAATGATGAACTACTTATATAAAAGTGGTAAATATGACAAAGAGTTTATTGAAAAATATACTTACGGTTTTGATAAATTCTTACCATACCTTTTAGGAAAAGAAGATGGTGTTGAGAAAACACCTGAGTGGGCAGAAAAATTAACAGAAATTCCAGCTAAAACAATTAGACAATTAGCTGATATTATGATTTCAAAAAGAACATTTATAGCTGGTAACTGGGCTATGCAAAGAGCTCATCATGGTGAGCAAGTTGACTGGTCTATTATTACTTTAGCTTCAATGTTAGGACAAGTTGGATTACCAGGTGGTGGTTTTGGATTCTCTATGCACTATGAAGGTGGAGGAGATGCAAACTCTGGTAAAAATACTGTTGGTGGAATGAGTCAAGGTGGAGGAGATAAAGTAAAAATTGCTATTCCTGCATCAAGAATGAGTGACTTAATTAATAAACCAGGTGAGACTGTAACTTACAAAGGTAAAGTTATTAAATATCCAAAAGTAGAGTTTATGTTAAGTGCAGGTGGTTCACCAATTGGCCACCAACCAGATGTAAATGAACTTATTGAAGCAATGAGAAAACTAGATACTGTAGTAGTTGTTGAGCCATGGTGGACACCAACTGCAAAAATGGCAGATATTGTTTTACCTGCAACAACAACTATGGAAAGAGATGATGTAGCAGGAGCTATGTCTTACTCAGCAGATAGAATCTATGCAATGAAAAAAATTGTTGAGCCAAGATATGAATCAAAAGATGATTATGAAATCTTTACAATGCTTGCAGATAAATTTGGAAAAGGAAGAAGATTCTCAAGAGGAAGAACAGTTCAACAATGGTTAGAAAGACTTTATAAAAGATCTTCAGCTAAAAGAGAAATGGGAATTTCATTTGAAGAGTTCTGGAAAATGGGTGTTATTAAATACGATATTCCAAAAAGTGCAACAAAATTTGTTAGACATGAAGCCTTTAGAAAAGACCCTGTAAACAATGCACTTAAAACAGAAACTGGAAAAATTCAAATCTTCTCAGATAAGTTTGCATCTTATGGATATGAAGACTTTAAAGGTCACGTAATGTGGTTTGAACCAGCAGAGTGGTTAGGTAATGAAGAGTTAGTGAAAAAATATCCACTACACTTAGTGTCTCCTCACCCAACATATAGAATTCACTCACAGTTAGATAATACTTGGGTGCAAAATGTACATAAAGTACAAGGTAGAGAACCTATTAGAATCTCTCCAAATGATGCGAAAAAATTTGGAGTAAAAGATGGTGAGATTGTAGAAGTTTACAATGATAGAGGAAGTTTACTTGCTGGTGTTGTTGTGACAAATACAATTAGAGATGGTGTTGTAGCAATTGAAGAGGGTGCTTGGTACTCTCCTGAAGATGCTGAAGCGGGTGATTCTTTCTTCGGAAATGACCAAAGAAAAGTAAGATGTAATTCTGGTCAAGTGAATGTTTTAACATCATCAAGACCAACATCACAAATGGCGCAAGCAACTACAGCAAATACTGTGCTTGTAAGTATTAAAAAAGCTGGAACTGTAAGTCCAAATGTAGCTTACAACCCACCAAAAATTATAGGAGCATAAGATGAAAACAATTATTAGAAATACAATAGTACTATTAGCTTTACTTGGAGCCTTCTTCCAAGTAAATGCAGAGCAAAACTTTATCTATCAAGATTCTGTTTTAAAAGGTGATAATGGAAAAACTGCAAAGATTTTTGTAGGTGTTCCTGTAACTATCAAAGAAGAGATGGGAAAAAATGTAAAAGTTTCAATTAAAGGTGTTATGTTTGGAGATGAGGTTTACTCTTCTAAAACAAAAGAGCTTTTAGTTGCAAAAGTAGAAAAAGGTTTTGAAGTAAATCAAAAAGATGAAAATGAAGTTGAGTTAGTTGGAACACTAGCTAAAGAGTTAACTTCAAATGACCCACTTGATGTATGGGGTGAACATGAAGAGTTTTATTTTGAAATGTGTACACAATGTCATGCAGGTCCAGAAGTAAATCACCACTCTATGATGGAATGGGAAGCAATCTTTGGAACAATGAAAGGTTTTGCAAAACTTGATGAAGAAGAAGCATCTTATCTTCTTAGATATTTAAAAGCTAATTCATCTGATGGATTTGTTAAAACAGAGCACTAAATTTGTTATAATGTAAATAAAAAGGAGTCTTCATGCAAAAGGAGTTTTTAGAGAAATTAAAGAGTTTAACTGTTCTTTATGCAGAAGACGAAGTGGGCATTAGAGAGAATATCGCTGATAGTCTAGGATATTATGTGAAAGAGGTTTTTCAAGCCTCTAATGGAGCTGAAGCATTAGCGGTTTATGAAGATAAGAACCCTGATATTATCCTAAGTGATATTCATATGCCAGTTTTAAATGGTATTGAGTTTGTAAAAAAAGTTCGCGAGACAAATAGAACAATTCCTATTGTTATGATTACAGCTCATACAGATAAAAAATATTTGCTTGAAGCAGTTGAGCTTCATATGGAAAAATATATCATAAAACCAGTGGAACTAGAGGCTTTATTTGAGGTTTTAGAGAAATGTGTCTCTCTTCTTGAAATTAATAAAAAAGTTTTTCTAAAAGTAGATGAAGACTATAGTTTTGATTATGATAAAAAAGAGTTAAAATACAAAGATGAGGTTATATTTCTAAACAAAAAAGAGATGATGTTCTTTGGGGTTCTCATCTCTAACCAAAACAGAATAACTACATATGAAGAGCTTCAAGATAAGGTTTGGCAAGATGATGTTATGACCGATAGTGCCTTAAGGTCACTAGTTAGGAATTTAAGAAAGAAACTTCCTACGGACATCATCTATAACCTATCAGGAACAGGATATCGTTTTGTTTAAAGTAATAGTTCTAATAAGTTTGATTTCTTGCTCTTTATTTTCTTCTTCACACCTTGTAAAAAAGTTAGAGTTTAGAGAAGATACAAGCTCTTTAAATAAAGCACAAAGATTAGACCCAAACTCTCATATAAATATATTTCTTCCTTCAATTCCTTATTCATATATTGCAAAAGCTACAAATGCAGGACTTATTCGTTCATATGATAATAAAAGAGGTTGGATTTATGACCTTGCAAAATCCCATGAAAGAGTAGATGAGTATACATATATTTTTACTTTAAGGGATAAACTAAAATTTCAAGATGGGAAAGCTTTTACTATAGATGATGTGATTTATAATCTAGAGTATTTTAAAAAAAAGCCATTTTTATATACAAACATAGATAAAGTAGATTTTGACATTATAAAACTTGATAAAAAAAGAATCAAAATTGTTTTAAAACAAAAGTATGAGATGTTTTTAACTGACCTTGCAAGAATCTATTTTTATACAAAAGAGTATATACAAAAATATAATCCTGTAGGAAAAGAGACAGGAACAGCAAATAAAATAGCTGGTGCTTTTGGTATGGGACCATATATTTTACAAGAAGGTTTTGCTTTAGGAAGTGAACAAACAGAGAAGTTAGAACTTGTAGCTAATCCATATTATTGGAATAAAGAGTTTCCTAAAATAAAAAGAATAACGGTATATACACAACTTAATGTAAATGAAGCTATCGAAGATATCACTAAAAAAGAAGGCAAGCTAGACTTAATGCCAATACCTTTTAATAAAAAGTTTGAAGTGATTTTATCAAAATACTCAAAGCTTATTATCTCTAAATCAACGGATAACTTTGTAATATTTTTTAATTTGATAAATGGAAATAAAAAGCTTTTAAGTGATGAAGTTAGAGTTGCTTTAAATCAAGCCCTTGACCAAGAAAGACTATTAAATTTTGTATATAAAAAAGAGGGTAAGGTCTCTCCTTTTACTACCTCAATAAATTATGATATCGTCGAGCAAGTTGCAAAAGAGTTTAAAATTGAAGAAAAAAAGTACTCTAAAAAAGAGTTAACGACTTTATTAAGTGGCTTGGAGTTAAATGTTTTCACCCAAGATAGATTTATGTTTTTATTTAAAGGAATAGAGTTCCAGCTAAAAAAATATGGAGTGAAACTAAACTATACAATAACAAGTAGTGAAAAAGATATCTATAAAGAGTTATTAACAACAAGCTCAAATAAAAATGAAAAAGAGTGGGATCTTTTAATTTGGGGTGATGATGACTGGTATTATCAAAACCCTTGGACGGTATTTTTCATTTATGAAATAGGAAGTGTCTGGTCAACTATTCCAAAAGATGAGCAAATGCAATCTTATATTGAACAGTATTTTCTTACAAACCCTTCTTCAATAGAGTATAAAAAGGTCGTTAAAAATATTTTACATAGGGCACGACAAAAGGCATATACTTTAAGAGTTCCTTCTTTAAATAAAGTTATTGCAGTAAATAAAGAGGTGATATATAAACCCTATGAAGGTGGAATTATACCTTTATGGGAAATAGAAATAAGTAAAAACCACTGGTCTGTTAGAGGAAAAAAAGAGTATAAAAAAGAGCTAGAAGAAGCAATCAAGCCAAAAAGAATAAAGTAATACTATGAAACTAATAAAAAATATGAATATCAAATCAAAGTTAGGGATACTGTTTTTAATTCTTTGTATCTCTATTGCAGTTTTAGGTTATAAGTCAGTACAAGTTAGTGAAGATAATAAAGATACTTTAAAAATAGTACATAGTAAATCCCAAGCGGTATTAGCTTTACAAAATAAAATTATTACTCCTTTATATAGTTTAAGACAGTTAAATCAATCTTTAGTAATGGCTCCTAATAAAGAGATTAGAAGTGAGATAAATAAAGATTTAGTAGAGATTTTTAAAAGATTAGATAAAGATTTTCAAAATGTGAAAATGTATAGTCCTGAGCTTTATGAAATGTGGGAGAGTTATAAAGGACATATTCTTCAAACAAAAGAGTATTTAAATGAAGGCTTTGAAGAGGGTGCATATATAAATGTTACAACTGTTAGTAAAAAGCAATTTGATATCTTAGTTGAGAAACTATTCTCTTTACAAAAAGAGTCTTTAAGTAATGCAACTATTGCATATAGTCAAGCTTCAAAAAAATCTACTGAAGTTAAGATTGAAGTTATAACAAGTATTGCTTTAACTCTATTTTTTGCAATAATTATTGGCTGGTTTATCACTAATAATATTTTAAAATCAATATATAAAGTACAAAATGGTTTAAATGATTTCTTCAAGTATTTAAATGATAAAAAGACAAAAGTGAATAGAATTGATATAGATGGAAAAGATGAGTTTAGGCAAATGGCTAATATCATTAATAAAAATGTATCGTATATTAGAACTAATGTAGACCAAAATGAAGCCTTAATCAAAAATGCAACGAAGGTTTTAGAAAATATTGAAAGTGGGAACTTAGGAACAAGACTTACTCAAAATACAAATAATACTTCACTAAATGAACTTAAAAATATGATTAATAGTGTGATTGGAAACTTAGAAGATAAAATACAAAAAGAGATAAGACAAAGACTTCAACAAGAGCAAATTCTTATTCAACAAAGTAAACTAGCAGCAATGGGTGAGATGATAGGAAATATTGCCCACCAATGGAGACAACCCTTAGCTCAAATCTCTGCAATACATATGAATATGAAGGTGACTTTTGATTTTGAAAAATTTAATAAAGAGTATTTAGATTTAAAAATTAAAGAAGCAAATAAGTTAACTTCATATATGTCTCAAACAATTGATGACTTTCAAAATTTCTTCAAACCTCAAGGTGAAAAAGAGTTATTCTCTGTTGAGAAAGCTTGTAAAGATGCATATTTTATTGTGGAGTCTTCATTAAAATACCATGGTATAGAACTAAGTTTCGATGTAAAAGAAGATAGTGAAGTCTTAGGTTATAAAAATGAATTCTCACAGGTTGTTTTAAATTTAATCAGTAATGCAAAAGATATTCTTCTTGAAAGAAAGGTAGAAGAACCACAAATTAATATAGAGATAAAAGGTGGTGAAAGTTACGCTGTTGTAAAAGTTGAAGATAATGCCGGAGGCGTAAGAGAAGAGATATTAGATAAGATTTTTGACCCATATTTTACTACTAGACATAAAACTCAAGGAACAGGAATAGGTCTATATATGGCAAAAAATATTATTGAAAGAAATATGCATGGATTTATAAATGTTAGAAACAATGACCACGGAGCTATTTTTACAGTGAAGGTTTTAAAAACAGTTTAGTAGAATTTTCTTTCAAACTTTATATTAAATGAAAAAGTAATCCATAACTTGCTACAATCCCCATAGAAAATGAAATAAAGAAGGAATAGTCTTGAAAGAAATAAGTGTTGCACACTCTCCTGATGCTGATGATATTTTTATGTATTATGCGATTAAATTTGGTTGGGTTACTCCAAAAGATGCAAAGTTTACGAATATTGCAGCTGATATTGAAACATTAAACCAAGCAACTTTAAAAGGTGAGTATGACATTTGTGCTATCTCTTTTGCTCTTTATCCTTTTGTTAAAGATGATTATGCACTTTTAAAAACAGCTGTGTCTTTTGGCGAAGGTTATGGTCCTAAGTTAGTAAAGAAAAAAGATGTAAAGTTAAAAAGAAACTTCAAAGTAGCGCTTAGTGGAGAGTATACAACTAATGCATTACTTTTTAAAATAGCTTATCCAGAAGCTAGAATTACATATATGAACTTCTTAGATATCGAACAAGCAGTATTAGATGGAACTGTTGATGCTGGTGTATTAATCCATGAATCAATTCTTACTTTTGATGAGAATTTAGAAGTTGAACGTGAGATGTGGGATATTTGGGAAGAGTTAAGTGGGGGAGGTCTGCCATTACCTCTTGGAGGAATGTGTTTAAGAAGATCACTTCCTTTAACTAATGCAATTGATTATGAAAACACTTTAATCAAAGCTGTTGATGTTGCAAATAAAAATAGAAATGTATTAGCTCCAATGTTACTTGAGAAAGGTCTTATTAGAGTTGATGCTGATACTTTGGATAACTATTTAGACCTTTATGCAAATGATAACTCTGTTCAGTTAAGTGATATCCAATATGAAGCTTTAGATAAGCTATATGAACTAGGATATAAGCATGGTTTTTATAATAGCTTAGTAAAAGCAAAAGAGTTTTTAATTCCAAGTGAATATGAGGAACTAAGAGCTAATTAATGTCAAAAGATAAAGAAGAGTATAAAAACTATTTTAAAGAGATTGATTTCTCAAAATATTCATCAATACATATTGGACCAAAAGCTGAGGTTCTAGTTATAAATGAGATGGGTGATTATAGTAACTATGTTATTTTAGGAAGAGCAAATAATGTTCTTATTTCAAATACTCATCCAAATTTTGCAGTTTTAGGTGAAGCCTTTGATTATATAAGAAAAGAAGATAATCTTTTATATGTAGGCTGTGCTACAAAATCTGGAAAGCTACTTTCATATGCAAAAAAGAATGACTTAGCAAATTTAGAGTTTTTAGGAAAACTTCCAGGAAGTCTAGGTGGCTTAGTGAAAATGAATGCAGGGCTAAAAGAATGGGAAATTTTTAATTATATTCACTCTATTAAAACAAAAGATGGGTATATTAAAAAAGAAGATATAGAGTACTCATATAGAGAAACTAAAATTGATACAATAGTTTATGAAGTTGTATTTAATATAGAGTATGGTTTCTCAAAAGAACAAGCAGAACTTTTTAAACAAATGCGAGATAATCAACCACAAATTCCAAGTGCAGGGAGCTGTTTTAAAAACCCAAAAGGTGATTTTGCAGGAAGATTGATAGAAGCAGTTGGATTAAAAGGTTTTAAAAAAGGTGAGATGGGCTTTAGTGAAAAGCATTCAAACTTTTTAGTTAACTATGGCAAAGGTAGTTTTGAGGATGCACTCTCTTTAATAAACCTAGCAAAACAGAGAATAAATGATGAGTTTAACGTAGAAATAGAAGAAGAAATAATTATATATTAAGCTTAATAGAGTTTTCATTTTTTTATGTTAGAATTCAAAGCTTAAAATTAGTGTAAGGTATGATTTGGTGAAAAATTTAGTAATAGTAGAGTCTCCCGCAAAAGCAAAAACGATATCAAAGTTTTTAGGAAAAGATTTCAAAGTAATGGCTTCAATGGGGCATGTTAGAGATCTTCCAAAGTCAAAGTTAGGATTTGATCCTGAGAATAATTTTGAACCAAAGTATTTGGTTTCAACTGATAAGAAAAAAGTTATTAGTGACTTAAAAAAAGAGATTACTAAAGATACAACAATCTACTTAGCAGCCGATGAAGATAGAGAGGGAGAAGCTATCGCATGGCACTTAATTCCTGCACTAAAAATTGAAAAAAACCCATTAAAAAGAATTGTTTTTCACGAGATTACAAAAGATGCTATTTTAGAAGCTATCAATAATCCAAGGGAAGTAAACCAACACCTTGTAGATGCTCAACAAGCAAGAAGAATCCTTGATAGAGCAGTTGGTTATGAATTATCTCCATTACTTTGGAAAAAAGTAAGATATGGTTTAAGTGCTGGTAGAGTTCAATCAGTTGCAGTAAGAATTATCGTTGATAGAGAGAATGAAATTAGAGCCTTCGAGCCAGAAGAGTTTTGGAAAATAAAGTCAAATTTTGCAAATCCAGAGTTAAAAGCTGAACTTGCAAAAGTTGATGGAAAAGCCAAAAAAATAAGAAATGAACAAGAAGCAAAAGAGATTGAAGCTTCTGCCTTAGCTTCTAACTTCAAATTAGCAGATATTGAAGAGAAAGAATCAAAAAGAAACCCAGCAGCTCCATTTACTACTTCAACACTGCAACAAGAAGCAAGTAGAAAAATAGGACTTTCTGTTAAACAAACAATGGTTATTGCTCAACAGTTATATGAAGGAAATGTTGGAAATATTCCAAATCATACAGGTGGTTTAATCACTTATATGAGAACAGACTCATTAAACCTTTCAAAAGTTGCTACAAGTGCAGCAAAAGAAGTTATTGAAGCTGAATATGGAAAAGAGTATTCATTAGCTAAACCAAGAGCTTATAAGTCAAAAGCTAAAGGAGCACAAGAGGCTCACGAAGCTATCAGACCTGTTAATATGGCTTTAAAACCAAGTGACATCAAAGCATATGTAGAGCCAAGTCAATTTAGACTTTACTCTTTAATTTGGAAAAGAACTCTTGCAACACAAATGGCTCCGGCTGTTATTGCAAATACTACATATAAAATTGAAGCTGGAAAAGATAAAGAGTTAGAGTTCCAAGCAAAGGGACAAAGAATTGTATTTGCTGGATTTATGAAA
The DNA here is from genome assembly GCF_004116715.1 of Arcobacter sp. CECT 8989. NCBI lineage: Bacteria > Pseudomonadati > Campylobacterota > Epsilonproteobacteria > Campylobacterales > Arcobacteraceae > Arcobacter > Arcobacter sp. CECT 8989. The sequence continues at coordinate 43,000 of NZ_PDKE01000002.1, forward strand.
GCTTATACTGAAGGAAGTGATAATCCAGAAAGTGCTTTAGATAGTAGTGAAAAAATCTTACCAACAATCAAAAAAGACACGATTTTAGATTTAGAAAAATTAGATTTAGAGCAAAACTTTACAAAACCACCTGCAAGGTATACAGAAGCCTCTTTAGTTAAAAAGTTAGAGAGTGAAGGAATTGGAAGACCATCTACTTATGCTCCAACAATTTCAACTATTCAAGCAAGAGAGTATGTAGTTAAAACAGAAGATAAAAAATTAGCACCTACTCCAACTGGTGAAATTGTAAATAGCTTTTTAGTTGACCATTTCCCTGGAATTGTAGATTTAGGTTTTACTGCACGTGTAGAAGAAGAGTTTGATGATATTGCAGAAGGAAAAATTGCTTGGCAACAAGTAATGAATGAGTTCTATGGTGGATTTAAAAAGACTATTGATGAAAAAGAAGAGAGTGTAAATAAAGAAGATTATTTACAAATTAGAGAAATAGGAACTGACCCAGAGTCTGGAAAACCTATTAGTGCGAGAGTTGGAAGATATGGTCCATTTGTTCAAATAGGAACAAAAGATGATGAAGAAAAACCAAAGTTTGTTGCTATTCCTGATCATTTAAATATGGATACAATTACACTTGAAGAAGCACTATTTTTATTTACTCTTCCAAGAGTTGTGGGACAAACAGATGAGGGTGAAGATATTAAAGCAAATATTGGAAGATTTGGTCCATATTTACAAGTTAAGTCAACGTATTACTCACTAAAAGAAGATGACCCTTATACTATTGAAGAAGCAAGAGCTAAAGAGGTTATAAAAGAGATTTCAGAAGCAAAAGCAAAAGCTTTAATTAAAGATTTCCCAGAAGAAAAAATTCAAGTTTTAACTGGAAGATATGGTCCTTATATTAAAAAAGGAAGAAAGAACTTTAAAATTCCAAAGGGTGTTGAAGCTGAAGATTTAACTTTAGAGCAAGTATTAGAGATAATAGAAAAAGACCCTAAATCTAAAACTGCTGCAAAAAAGACAACAGCTAAAAAAGCACCAGCAAAGAAAACAACAACTAGAAAAAAAAGTACAACTACAAAAACAACAGCTAAGAAAACTACGGCAGCTAAAAAAACAACTAAATAGATGAAAATAGGTATATTATCGGATAGTCACCATAAGAGTGACTATACCCAAGAAGTGATTGAGCACCTAAAAGAAAAAGGGTGTGAATATCTTGTTCATGCAGGAGACTTATGTATTGAAGAAAACTTGAAACATCTTCAAGATTCAAACCTTAAATATATATCAGTTTTTGGAAATAATGATTCCTCTTTATTGTCATATGCTAATAAATATAATATAAAACAAGAGCCATATCTTTTTAAGATAAAAGATATAAAGTTCAAGCTAATGCATTTGCCTTTTTATTTAAATGCAGGTGATAGTGATGTGGTGATTTTTGGACATACACATATTTTTGAGTGCCAATATACAAATGGAACTCTTTTCCTAAATCCAGGGGAAGTCTGCGCTAGGGAGAAACCCTTGATAGAGTGTGTGATGTTAGAAATTAATGAAAATGAGTATATAATCAAGTATTACTCAAGAAATATAAATGAAAATAGTTTTTTAGAAAAAGAGATAAAATATGAGCGTAACTAATAAATCAAAAGAGATTTTTTTATGTGCCATTTGTAATATAGAAAGTGGTACATGTAATGAAGATTGTAAGTTTTGTACACAAAGTGTAAAGTATAAAGCTGATATTCAAAGATATAAGAAAAAAGCCATTGAACAAATTGCTGAAGAAGCAAAAAGAGCAAGAGCAAATGGAGCAAATGGTTTTTGTCTTGTAACAGCAGGAAAAGGTTTAAACGACAAAAGATTAGCTTTTGTTTGTGAGGCAGCACGTGCCGTTAAAAAAGAGGAGTTAGGACTTATCCTAATTGCATGTAATGGTACAGCTTCGGTTGAGCAACTACAGACTTTAAAAGAAGCTGGTGTTGATGCATATAACCATAATCTTGAAACAGCAAGAGACTTTTACCCAGAGATTGTTACAACTCATACTTGGGATGAAAGATATCAAACATGTAAAAATGTAAAAGAAGTAGGTCTTAGACTTGTTTGTGGTGGTATTTTTGGTTTAGGTGAAACTCAAGAACAAAGAGTTTCTATGCTTGAATCTATTGCATCATTAGAGCCTATGAATGTACCTTTAAACTTCTTCCATCCAAATGAAGCTTTACCATTAGTAGAAAATACAGTTTCAAGAGAAGAGGCTTTTGAATTAATTGCATTAGCTAGAAAAATGGTTCCAAATGCAATGAAGATAATGGTTGCTGGTGGAAGAGAGTTAATGTTTGGTGATGAACAGTATAAAATCTTTGAAAAAGGTGCAAATGCATTTGTTATTGGTGATTATTTAACAACTGCTGGAAGAACACCTGCTGATGATATTGCTGAGCTTGAAAAGCAAGGTATTAAAGTTATTAGAGAAAGAAACTAATTAGGTAAATTAATGGGTGAAGAAATTTTAATCATAATATCAATCTCTTTGATAATCTTTACTTCACCTTTAATTTCAAAGGTTGTAAAGCTTCCAACTATTACAGTTGAGATAATACTTGGAGCTTTAGCTGCATATTTTGCATTTATTGTTGAGCACTCTATTTTAGAGCTTGTTGCACAACTTGGTTTTCTTTATTTAATGTTCCTAGCCGGACTTGAAGTTGATTTAAAGAAGATTATAAACATCTCTGGAAATCTCTTAAGAAAATCAATTTTTTATAATGTCATTTTATTCTCCCTTGCTGCAATTGGGACGATCTACCTTGAAATAGGCTATATCTTTATTGTAATACTTCCTTTAATCTCTATTGGACTATTAGCTGCACTTAAAAAAGAGTATGGGGATGTTGAGTGGATTAGGTTAGCTATTACTGTTGGTCTAATTGGAGAGATTATTTCTATCTTTGCGCTTACAACTGTAACGGCGGCTTTAGAGTTTGGAATAAACTTTGACTTTTATAGAACAATGACACTATTTGTTCTTTTCCTTATTTTTATGGTTGTTATTTATAAGTTCTTCCATAATTTAATTTGGTGGTATCCAGAAATCAAAGCGGTACTTATGCCAGAGAATGACCATCAAGAACAAGATATTAGACTATCTATGGGGATATTCTTTCTTATGATTGCTGTTATGATGTTATTGAATTTAAAAGTTGCCTTTGGGGCATTTATTGCGGGAACTTTTATTACTACATTTTTTGAAGAACACAATAAACAACTTCCTCATAAATTAGAGCACTTTGGTTTTGGTTGGCTAGTTCCTATTTTCTTTATTTATGTAGGGTCATCTTTTGAGTTAGAGTCTTTATTTGAAGATGGTTTAGTAGAAAAAGCATTCTATATTACACTATCAATGATTGCTATTAGATTTATTGCTTCAATGTTATTTGTTAATGAAATGGGGTGGAATAGATTCTATATGGTAGGTCTTTCTCACTCAATGCCTATCACGCTTTTAATTGCGGTTGCTACAATTGCTTATAATAATCATTCGATTACACAGTTTTATTATTATGCGTTTATTTTAGCTGCTATTATGGAAGTATTGATTGTGATGGTTGCTATTAGGATTTTATCTAATTTTATAAAGCCACCTGAGAAAGTGGCTAAATAAAAGTTTTAGTTTTCGTATAATCTAACGATAGTAACTCTATTATCGTTATATGATACTTCGTAGTTTTCTGGTAATTGTGCTAGTTCAACAACAATTCTAAAGTAACCATCTTTTTTATGGTTTCCTACTGCTACTTTTAAGAAGTTAGTTGATTCTAATTTTTCTCTTACTGTATAGAAGTTTTTCTTAGCAGTATAGTCTAAGATAATTTTCTTTTTCCCTGGAAGTGTTAGTTTTTTAGAAACTTTATAGTCTGAGTGAATATCAATTTTATCATTGTCATATTCAACTTTAACAAAAGGAAGAATCTCTTTTTCATAAGTAACATCAAGTCTTGGTTTTACATATACAACTTGTTCAATCTCTTTTGGCTTTTCATCAACAGCTTTTTTTACAATCTCTTTTGTTTTTTGTTCTGTCTCTTTTTTAGCTTTTTCGATTAGCTTTTTAACTTCTTCTTTTGTTAAAGCTGGTTTTTTTGGCTCTTTTTTCTCTGCTTTCTTTTCTTCAGCAGGGTTATTCATCTTCTCATATACTTCATTTATATAGTGTTGTTCTGCTTGAAATTCAACAGCATAGTTCTCATCCATCTCATTTAATTCAATCATTCTTGCTTGTTCTTCTTCATAAGCAGTAGTTGGTTGAAAAGGATTTTCCCTAGCTATTATCGTTAGGGGTAAAAGTAGTAACAGTGTAAATAAAGTTTTCATTCTTCCGGCTCCAAATTTTTTAGTTCAAAATACTCTTTTTGTAAGTGAGCATTCTCAAGCTGTAATCTTTTAATTTCGCTTTGAAGATACTCTTTTTTATCTTTTAAAGAAGTATATACTTCTAAAGAGTTATCTCCAAAAAGAATATTAGCAACATGATAACTAAGAAGCATCGTAATAGCAATAGAACCTATTGCTATTAACGAAAACTTTTTTAGCTCATGAAGGTTTTCTCTCATGAATTACTTTTTCGAAAAAGGTTGCTTTCCTAAGTATTCAGCATAACCAATTTCTGCACCAATCTCTAATAATCTATTATATTTAGCGATTCTATCAGATCTAGCTGTAGAACCAGTTTTGATTTGACCACAATTTAATGCAACTGCAAAATCAGCGATAAATGCATCTTCTGATTCACCAGATCTGTGAGACATAACGCAGTTGTAGTTATTTCTTTGTGCTAATCTAATAGTTAACATAGTTTCAGATACAGAACCAATTTGGTTTGGCTTAATTAAAATTGCGTTACCAATTCCTTTTTGGATTCCTTCTGCTAAGATATTTGCATTTGTAACGAATAAATCATCACCTACTAATTGAACTTTGTCTCCAATTTTTTCAGTTAAGATTTTCCATCCATCCCAATCATCTTCAGATAAACCATCTTCGATAGATACGATTGGATATTTGTTACAAAGGTCTGCATAGTAGTTTACTAACTCTTCTGAAGTTAATTCTCTATTTTCACCTTTTAAAACATATTTACCATCATCATTGATAAGCTCAGAAGCTGCAACATCTAGTGCGATAGCAATTTGCTCACCAGCTTTATATCCAGCTTTTTCAATAGCTTCCATTATAACTGTAATAGGTTCTTCGTTTGATTTTAAGTTTGGTGCAAAACCACCTTCATCACCAACTGCTGTTGATTCACCCATACCATCAATAACTTTTTTTAAGTGTTGGTAGATTTCAGCAACTGCTCTTAACCCTTCGTTAAAGTCATCAAATCCAACTGGCATAACCATATACTCTTGGAAATCAACAGAGTTATTTGCATGCTCTCCACCATTGATGATATTGAACATTGGAACAGGCATAGTCATTGCATTTGCTCCACCTAAGTATCTGTATAAAGGAATATCTAAAGAAGCTGCTGCTGCTCTTGCAACTGCCATAGATACACCAAGTACTGCATTTGCACCTAGTTTTTCATAGTTGTGTGTACCATCAATATCTTTCATAGTAGCATCAACTTCTGCTTGGTTATATGGACTTAATCCCATTAACTCATCAGCAATAACAGTGTTAACATTATCTACAGCTTTAAGAACGCCTTTTCCTAAAAATCTATCATCACCATCTCTTAATTCTAAGGCTTCTCTTTTACCTGTACTTGCTCCACTTGGAACGATAGCACTTTGCTTAGTACCATCACTTAATACAACTGTTGCTCTTACAGTTGGATTACCTCTTGAGTCTAAAACTTCATCTGCATAAACATTATCAATAAATACCATTTAGGTCTCCTAAATTCATTAAATCTAAATATTATACAAAAAAATTTATTTTGAGTTGCTTTGATAAATAAAAATGATAAAAAAATGTATTTTGTGAGGGGTTGTGTAGAGTAGGGAATGTACTTCAAAAAGTTTTGAAGTACATATTTGATTAATCTTCTTCTGGCTCTGGTTCACCTTGAATGATTTCATCGTTTACACCCATTGCAGTAAGAATCTTACCTTCAATTTCATTTGCAATTTCTGGGTTATCTTTTAAGAATACTTTTGAGTTCTCTTTACCTTGGCCAATTTTTGTATTGTCATAAGAGAACCAAGCTCCTGCTTTATCAACAATATCAAGTTTTACACCATAGTCAATTAGTTCACCTGTTTTAGAGATACCTTCTCCAAACATAATATCAAACTCTGCTTGTTTAAATGGAGGTGCAACTTTATTTTTAACAACTTTTACTTTTACTCTGTTTCCAATAGAGTTTTCTGCTTGTTTAAGTGTTGCAATTCTTCTAATATCTAGTCTTACTGAAGAGTAGAATTTAAGTGCGTTTCCACCAGTAGTTGTTTCTGGGCTTCCATAACCTGTCATACCAATTTTCATTCTAATTTGGTTAATAAAGATTACCGTACAGTGCATTTTATTTAATAAACCAGTGATTTTTCTAAGAGCTTTTGACATAAGTCTAGCTTGAACACCAACTTGTTGGTCATCCATATCTCCATCAATTTCTACTTTTGGAGTAAGTGCAGCAACTGAGTCAACTACTACTAAATCAACAGCACCAGATCTAATAACTGTCTCTAAAATTTCAAGTGCTTGCTCACCATAATCAGGTTGAGAAACAAGTAAGTTATCAATATCAACCCCAAGATTTCTTGCATAAACAGTATCTAAAGCGTGTTCTGCATCAATAAAGGCACAAACTCCACCTGCTTTTTGGCACTCTGCAATTGCGTGAAGAGTAAGAGTTGTTTTACCTGAAGACTCAGGTCCATAAATTTCAATAACTCTACCCTTTGGAAGTCCTCCTACACCTAAAGCTAAATCTAGTCCTAAAGAACCTGTAGAGATAGCTTCAACTGGAACTACTTCTTTGTCCCCAAGTCTGATTAGTGTACCTTTACCAAATGTTTTGTCAATTTGTTTAATTGCTAAATCAAGTGATTTTTTTTGATTTTCATCCATTTTATTTCCTAAATTATTGGTGTGTTTTTTAATTATGTTGGAATTTTAGCACAATTTTTTTAAAGTACTAAATTTTATTGCATTTTGTAATTAAATTTTATTGATATTTAGTTTTAAAACTTAATTAGATAATATTATAAATTAATAAAATTAAGTAAAGGGCATAACTTATGTTCAATAATAAAAGCATTCTAATAACTGGTGGTACAGGAAGTTTCGGTAAAAAATATACTGAAATTATATTAAAAAAGTATAAGCCTTCAAGAATTATAATATTTTCAAGAGATGAATTAAAACAGTATGAAATGGCACAAGAATATACAGATAAATGTATGAGATATTTTATTGGTGATGTAAGAGATTTCCAAAGACTTAAAAAGGCTATGAAAGATGTGGATTATGTAATCCATGCTGCTGCATTAAAGCATGTACCAATAGCTGAATACAATCCGATGGAGTGTATAAAAACAAATATTAATGGAGCTCAAAATGTTATTGATGCTGCAATAGAAAATAAAGTTAAAAAAGTAATTGCTTTATCTACAGACAAAGCTGCAAATCCTGTAAATCTTTATGGAGCAACAAAATTAGCAAGTGATAAACTATTTGTAGCAGCAAATAATCTTGTAGGAAGTCAAGATATACAATTCTCTGTTGTAAGGTATGGAAATGTAGTAGGAAGTAGAGGTTCAGTAATTCCATATTTTAAAAAGCTAATAAAAGAAGGGGCAAAAGAACTGCCAATTACAGATAGAAAAATGACAAGATTTTTTATTACGTTAGAAGATGGTGTTAATTTTGTATTGAAAAACTTTGAAAGAATGCAAGGTGGTGAAATTTTTGTTCCTAAAATACCATCTATGAAAATTACAGATATGGCAAAGGCTTTAGCGCCAAAATTATCTCATAAAATTATTGGTATAAGGCCAGGAGAAAAACTTCATGAAATAATGTGTCCAGCAGATGACAGTCATTTAACTATTGAGTTTGAAGATCACTATGTTATTCAGCCTACTATTGTTTTTGCAGGAAAAAGAAATTTTTTTATTAATAATTTAAAGGAAAAAGGTGTTGCAGTTAAACAAGGTTTTGAATATAATTCTGGTTCTAATATCGAATGGCTTACTGAAGAATTGTTTTTAAATAAATGTGAGTATATATAAAGATGAACTTTATTCCTTATGGAAAACAAACAATTAGTCAAGAGGATATAGATTCTGTTATAAATACATTAAAATCAGATTTTTTAACAACAGGTCCTAAAGTTAAAGAGTTTGAAGATGAATTCTGTAAAAAAATAGGAGTAGAGTATTGTGTTGCTGTATCAAATGGAACAGCTGCACTTCATTTAGCTTCTTTATGCCTTTTGAAAAAAAATGATAAAGTCTTGACAACTCCAAACTCTTTTTTAGCAACTTCAAATTCTATTATTTATGTAGGAGCTAAACCTATTTTTGTAGATATCTGTGAAGATGGAAATATTGATTTAGATGCTTGTGAAAAGATGATAAAAGAAGACTCTTCTATTAAGGCAATATATGCAGTTCATTTTTCAGGAAAGCCTGTAAATCAAGAGAAGTTAAAAGCTTTAAAAGAAAAATATAAAATAAAAATTCTTGAAGATTGTGCACATAGTATTGGTGCAAGCTTCAATGGAACTAATGCAGGTTCTTGTGAAAATAGTGATTGTTCAATTTTTTCTTTTCATCCTGTAAAACATATGACGACAGGTGAGGGTGGAGCTATTACTACTAACTCAAAAGAAATATTTGAAAAGCTTCTTTCTTTGAGAAATCATGGCATGATTAAAAATTCTTCAATGAAGCCTTGGGAATATGAAATGCAAGAGTTAGGATTTAATTATAGAATTACGGATATTGCATGTGCTTTAGGTCTATCTCAATTAAAAAAATTAGATAGTTTTGTAACTAGAAGAAAAGAACTTGCAAAAAACTATGAGAAAGCTTTTTTTAATACAAAAATTAAGCCTTTATACCCTTTTGATGAGAATTCTTCTTATCATTTATATGTAGTACGAGTAGATTTTGAAAGTTTAAATATATCAAAAGAAGAACTGTTTTTAAAAATGAGAGAAAAAAACATTGGATTACAGTATCACTATATACCAATAAATAAACAGCCTTATTATAAACAACTAGGCTATGGAAATGAAATTATTCCTATGATGGATAAATACTATGATGAGACACTTTCTCTTCCTTTATATCCAAGTTTAAGCAATGAGGAACAAGTTTATATTATCAAAACAATTAAGGAAGTATTAAGTGAATAAGTCTGCAAAATATTGGTATGAAAAGTATAAAAATGGAGAAAATATTTCTCAGAATATGAGAAAAGAAAGTAATTCAAAATATAACTCTAGTGAAATAATAGAAATGTCATATGAATTACAAGCTAGTACATATATTGAAAGCATGAAAGATAAGAAGGCTAGAGAGGAAAAAGTAAAGTACTGTAATAGTCTTTATAACACTATAATAGAACTTTGTAACCCAAAGTCTATACTAGAGGCAGGAATTGGGGAGGGAACAACTTTATTAGAATTAATAAGGTGTTTTTCAGAGAATATTTCATCTTATGGTTTTGATTTAAGTTTGTCAAGAGTTGCATATGCAAATAGATTGCTACACCAACAAGGTATTAAAAATTTTAATTTGTGTACTGGTAACTTACTAGATATTCCATTTTTAGAAAATTCAATTGATATAGTTTATACCTCTCATTCAATAGAACCAAATAGAGGAAAGGAAAAAGAGATATTACAAGAACTATATAGAGTTACTAAGAAGTATCTTATTTTACTAGAACCAGCATATGAGTTAACAAATCAAGAAAATAGAAAAAGAATGGATTATCATGGATATTGTAGAAACCTTAAGGCTTCCGCTGAAGAATTAGGTTATTCTGTGATTAAATATGAACTTTTTAAATATTGTTCTAATGAAGTAAATCCAACAGCACTTATTATTATTGAAAAAAATAAAAATAAAGAAGATTATATTAATAGAGAAGTTTTTGCTGATCCTATACATAAAACAAAATTACAAAGAAGTGATACCTGTTTTTACAGTTCTGAGTCGATGAGTGTTTTTCCAATAGTAAATAATATTCCTTGTTTGAGAATAGAAAATAAGATACTTGCAGTTAAGTTTGAAGAACTTAATAAAAATAATGAGTTATTTGAATGGAATATATAAAATATAATAAAAATATTCTATCCAAGTTATCATTGGGGACAGTACAATTTGGACTTAACTATGGTATTTCTAATAAGACAGGTAAGCCTGCTCAAGAAGAAGTAAATGAGATAATTAACTTTTTAGAGATTAATGGCATTAATTCTTTTGATACAGCAAAAGGTTACGGAGATAGTGAAATAGTTTTAGGCAACTATTTTAAAAATAAACAAAATATACAAAAATATATAGTATCAAAATTTGAATCACAACATTTGCAATTAGAAGAAAAAGATTTTCTAATCTTTATTAAGGATTCATTAAAAAAATTGAATATTAATTCTCTCTTTGGTTTATTAATGCACAATAGTGACTTTTTAGACAAATGGGAAAAATATTATTCTTGTAAGGTATCAGTCTTAAAAGATCAAGGAATAATTAAATATTTTGGAGTATCAATTTATTCAAACAAAGAATTTGAACTGGCATTAAACAATAAAGATATAGATATTATACAAGTTCCTTTTAATATAATGGATCAGCGTGCTCATTCTAGAAGTTGGCTAAAAAAGGCCAAAGAAAACAATAAATTAATATTTATAAGAAGTATATACTTACAAGGTTTATTATTAATGAATATTGAGGATATTCCAAAAAAATTAGAAGATGCAAAAGAGGATATTAAATATATTGATAATATTGCAAACTCATTGGGAATTTCACGAAATGAATTATGTTTATCTTTTGTTAATACAATAGCTAGAGATGCAGTTATTCTTTTTGGATGTGAAACTTTAGAGCAAGCAAAAGAAAATATAAAAGTTTTTAATAGTATTAAAAAGTTAGATAAGAATATAATTGATAAGTTGATTAATAGATTTATTGATTTAGATGAAAAAATATATAATCCAACAAAATGGTAAGGAATTAAAAATGGGAAAGTCACAGAAATTATATAAAGAAGCAAAAAAAATAATCCCAGGGGGAAATCAACTTTTATCAAAGAGGCCAGAGATGTTTTTACCAGATCTGTGGCCTTCCTATTATTCTAAATCAAAAGGTTGTGAAGTATGGGATTTAGATAATAAACATTATTATGATATGGGGATTATGGGAATTGGTACTTCTGTTCTTGGCTATGCAAACCCAAAAATAAATAAGGCTGTAAAAAAAGCAATTGATAATGGTAATATGTCAACTTTAAATGCACCAGAAGAAGTCTTACTCACTAAAAAATTGCTTAAATTACACCCCTGGGCTGATATGGCTAGATATGGAAGAACAGGAGGGGAGTCTAATGCAATTGCAATTAGAATTGCAAGAGCGTATGCAAAAAAAGATAAAATAGCATTTTGTGGTTATCATGGTTGGCATGATTGGTATTTATCTGCAAATTTAAATGATGCGTCAAATTTAGATAATCAACTACTCCCAGGGCTTAGTACAAAAGGTGTTCCTAATGCTTTAAAAAATACAGTATTTCCTTTTGAATATGGAAACATAGAACAATTTAAAAAGATAGTAAAAGCAAATAGTGGTGAGCTAGGTGTTATTATTATGGAGGTTCAAAGAAGTGAAAGAATAGATATTCCTTTTTTAAAAGAGATTAAAAAAATTGCTAAAAAGATTAATGCAGTTTTAATTTTTGATGAAATATCATCTGGGTTTAGGCAAAATATAGGTGGAGTCCATCTTTTACATGATATTACACCAGATATAGTTGTTTATGGAAAAGCATTAAGCAATGGTTTCCCAATTGGGGCAGTTCTTGGTAAAGCAAAAATAATGCAATTCGCTCAAGATACTTTTATAAGTAGTAGTTATTGGACTGAGAGAACAGGTTATGTATCAGCATTGGAAACTTTAAATTATTATGAAAAGTATAATGTAGTGGAAAAAATTTCTAAAAAAGGAAAATATCTTCAAAAAAATTTGAATAAGCTTTTTAAAAAGTATAACTTAAAAATAAAAGCTGCTGGTATACCGTCCGTTATTACTTTTAATATACTTGAAGATAATCCTCAATTATTAAAAACAATTTATATTCAAGAGTTACTAAAAAGAGGCTTTTTAACAACAACATTAATTTACGTATCAATTGCGCATACTAAAAAAATAATTAATCATTATTTAGAAAATGTAGAAGAAGTTTTATCTTTAATTTCAAAGAATAAATATAATTTAGAAAGAATTCTAGATAATGAAGTTTGTCATTCAGGTTTTTATAGGTTAACATAAAGGATATTTTATGATAGTTGCTATCATCCAAGCAAGAATGGGGTCAACAAGATTACCAAATAAAGTAATGAAAAAGATTTTAGGTAAACCACTAATTAGTTATTTATTAGATAATGTTAAAAAATCAAAATTTGTAGATAAAATTATTTTAGCAACAACAACAAATAAAGAAGATGACGAGTTAGTAAAATACGTACATGACTTAGGATATGATGTTTATAGAGGTAGTGAAAATGATGTACTTTGTAGGTACTACGAAGCATTTAAAGACTTAGAAGATATAGAACAGATAAATGGTATAGTTAGACTTACTGGTGATTGTCCATTATTACAATCAAAGTTAATTGATAAAGTAATAGATACTTTTTTAAACAGTGATTATGATCATGTTTGTTTAAGTCCCCATTATGCAGAAGGCCTTGATACTGAAATATTTAAACCAAAACTATTAGTTGATGCATATAATAATGCAATAAAAGCTTCTCAAAGAGAACATGTAATGTTATATATTACAGATAATAGAGATAAATACAATATGTTTCAATTGGAAAATTCAAGCGATGATAGTAAATATAGAATAACAGTAGATGAGGAAAAAGACTTTGAATTGGTTAAGATAATTATTGAAGAGTTTGAAAAATCAAAAAAAGAACTGAATATCAAAAATATTAAAAAGTTTTTGGATCAAAATCAAAATATATTTTCTTTAAATTCCAATATTCTAAGAAACGAAGGTTTGCTTAAATCTTTAAAAAATGATAAGGATATAAAATGATCACTTTTAATAAAAGTTTTGAAATAGATGGAAGAATGATTGGTGATGAATATGAACCTTATATAATAGCTGAAATGTCAGCAAATCATGGTAATAATTTAGAAAAAGCATGTAATATTGTAAGAAAAGCTAAAGAGTGTGGTGCGGATGCTTTAAAAATACAAACTTATACGGCAGATACATTAACTTTAGATTCTAAAGAAGGGCATTTTGAAGCAATAGGCGCATGGGAAGGTCAAAGTTTGTATACTTTGTATGAAAATGCATCAATGCCTTGGGAATGGACTCCTAAACTTCAAGAAGTAGCACAAGAAGTTGGTATTACTCTTTTTTCTTCTCCTTTTGATTTTTCATCAATTGAATTTTTAGAAAAACTTAATATGCCAGCTTATAAAATTGCTTCTCCTGAAATAGTGGATCTTCCTTTTGTTAGAAGGGTAGCTCAAACAAAAAAGCCAATTATATTATCGACTGGTAATGCCACTATTTCTCAAATAAATGATGCAATTGAGGTTTTAATTGAAGAAAAAGTAACAGATTTAGCAATTTTAAAGTGTACTAGTGAATATCCAGCAAGTCCTAAAGATATAAATTTAAAAAGTATAGAGTATCTAAAAGAACTATATAATTGTCCTGTTGGTTTATCTGATCATACCTTAGGTAGTGCTATTCCGATTGGATCAGTTGCTTTGGGCTCTAGTATTATAGAAAAACATTTTATAGTAGATAAAACAGATACTACTGCAGATAGTTTTTTTTCTGCAACTCCAGATGAATTAAAAGCAATAGTTGAAGGGACTAAACTTGTTCATCAGGCTATAGGAAAAGTGTCTTTCCCTTTACAAAAAAAGAAAGATCAAAGAAGTTTAATTGCAATAAAAGACATTAAAAAAGGAGAGGTCTTTGTTAGAGATAAAAACTTTAAAAGTTTAAGACCAGGAGGAGGAATTGAATCAAAATTCTTAGATAAAGTGGATAAAAGACTTGCTTCTAAAGATATAAAAAGAGGAAGTTTACTATCTTGGGAGATGCTTGGTAAACTATCTAATGAATAAATTAAAAATTGCTTTTTTTACAGAAGCAGGTTCTAAGAGAGGAATGGGTCATTTAGTTAGATGTTATACCCTTTTTCAAAAATTAAAGAAAAATAATACGAGGGTAAGATTTTTTTTAGATAGTGATATAAATTTTGATTATAAATTTAAAAACTTAGAATATTTTGTATGGGATAATTTTATTTTAACTGAAGATTATGATGTGATAATTATTGATAGCTATGAGGCACCATTAAAAATTTATGAAGAGGCTACAAAAAAGTCTAAATTAGCAGTTTATATTGATGATTTTTCAAGAATAAATTATCCTAAAGGACTAATAATAAATTTTCTTCCTGAGTCAAAAAAACAACTAGCAAACCAAAAAAACAAAGATGAACATGTATACTTATTAGGTTTAGATTATGTTTTAATTAGAGAAGAGTTTTTATCTTGTAAAATAAAAAAAGATAAACAGATATTTGTAATGTTAGGTGGTGCAGATACAGCAAACTTGTCATATGAAATTTTAGATGCTTTGGAGGATATAAACATAAAAAAAGTTATTGTCTTAAATAATAAAGGTATGATAGAAAAAATTCAGCTATTTAAGAATGTTAAAGTTTTATATAAACCAAGTGATAAAGAACTTATTGAAAATATGGCTAAGTCTTTTATTTCTATTTCAACTGCAAGTATGACATTGTATGAGTTATCCTTCTTAAAAGTCTCTTCTATAGTTATAGCAGTAAGTCAGAACCAAATAATTGGTGCAAAACAGTTTATTTCAAATAAAATAGCTAATAACTATATTGATATAGAAAATATAAATTGGAAAGAAAAACTAAAAAAGGCAGTAAGCATTTTAGAAGATATAAGTTTAGAAAATAAGAGTATTATAGATGGAAAAGGTACTATAAGAATAATAGAAAAAATTTTAGAATTGGTAGAATTATGAAAAAAATATTAATACTAGGAGGTAGCCATAGAGACATTCCATTAATAAAGGCATCGCAAAATTTAGGCTTTTATGTAATTACACTTGGAAATAAAGATTATTATTTAGGACATAGGTATTCAGACAAAGCTTATAAAATAAATTTTAATGATTTATCTGAAGTGAGAAGAATAATCATTAAAGAAAAAGTAAACTTTTTACTTCCTGGTTGTGGAGAAGAATCTTATTTAAATACAGTTACCTTATCAAACGAATTGAAAATTGGTAATTTTGATAGTTTAGAGGTTGCGAAATTAATTCATAATAAATGGAGATTTAAAGAATTTTGTTTAAAACATAATATTTCAACGCCAAAAGGTTTCTTTTATGATAAAAATGCAAAATTAGATATTTTGAAATTTCCGATAGTTGTAAAGCCAACAAATTTATCAGGTGGAAGGGGAGTAGAAGTTGTAAGCTCTTTTAAAGATTTAACTAAGGCTTTGGAAGAAGCAAAATCTTTGTCAAATGAGATTTTTTTAGAAGAGTTTATTGATGGAAAGCTAATCGCTTATTCTATTTTTATCGAAAATCAAAAAGTAAAATATGAGTTTTTTGCTGAAGATAAAGTTTATTTAAATAAATATTTGATTTCAACAGCATATCCTACTGATGTTTCAGCGGCTGTTAAAAATAGATTAAAAAGTGATTTAGAAAAGTTAGCAAGTGAACTAAAATTAGTAAATGGGATGTTTCATTTACAAGTCTTGATAAAAGATAATATTCCTTATATTATTGATGTAACAAGGAGAATTCCAGGAGACTTATTTCCATATTTAATACAGTTTAATGATAATGTTGATTATTCAAAAGCAGTTGTAAATGCTTATACTATAGGGAATATTACAGACGAGTTTCAAGACATTAAAAGAGATTCTTTTGTAATAAGACATTGTGTGATGCCTAATAAAAATGGAGTTTATCAAGATTTATATTTTGATCCAATGTTAAAAGATAAAATTATAAATAGATTTGATTTAGTTAAGGAAGGGTATATTATAGAGGATTTTTTACATACACAAGTATCTATAGTGTTTATAAAACTTGAAAAACATGATAATATGGTGTTGAATAATATAAATGAATTAATATTCCCAATAATTAAAGAGAGTTTAGATGCAAAATAAAAAAAGAGAACAAATAAAATTTTCAATAATTATTCCAGTATATAATAATTTAAAATATATTGAAAAATGTATTCAAAGTATCATTAAACAAGAAAATAGTTTTTATACTTATGAAATATTAATTATTGATGATTGCTCTACTGATGAAACATTTAAGTTACTAAAAAAATTATCATCTACATTTAAAAAAATAAAATTATTTCAGACGTCAGTAAATAGTGGCCCTGGTGCTGCAAGAAATATAGGTATTAAAAATTCTACAGGAGAGTGGCTACTTTTTTTAGATTCAGATGATAGTCTTGCACATAATGCTTTAGAAATTTTATCTCTTCATATAAATAAAAATGATACAAGTGATATTGTTTCATACAATTGGACTTATGATAAAGAATCTACTGCCTCAGCGAATAAGTTAGGGGGTAGATATGATTTATATATGTTATCTAATAATAAAATGCAAATAATATATGATTATTTATCTTTAGGAATGGATGGCTCAGTTATATATACATTAATTAAAAGAGAATTGTTAACAAAGAATAGTATCTATTTTTCTGATGGCTATCACGAAGATGTTGATTTTATTTTTAAAGTATATTTTACAAGTAAAAAAAATTCTATTCTTGATAAGGCTATTTATATAAAAAATAATCGTAAAGATTCTATTGTAAATACAATATCGAGAAAACATATAAAAGGTTTTTTCCGTGCATATCAGGAAATATTTAGTTTTTTAGAAAAAAATAATAAAATAAATAACAAAACTTTAGAAAGACTTTATATTGGTATAGTTGGTATTGTTGCTAGTAGATTAAGAGAAATTTGGTTTCATAAAAATAGCAATGAGTATAAAAAAGACTTATATAAAGTCCTTAATAAAGAACTATTACTGTATCAAAAAGCTTATTTAAATGATACAAAAATACCAGATTTAAATACTAGATTTTTTATAATATTTAATTATTTTACATCTTTAATGAAAGGAAAAACAAATAGTTTAGTAGAAAAAATGGATGAATTTCTTTCCAGTATTACGAAAAAAAGTTGGAGTTGTTATGATATTCATAATTCAATATTTCTAGGTCCTAGTGAAATTAGGGCTTGTTGTAAAAGATTTTTTGATGATGGAAAAATTAAAGGAGATGTAGTTCTTTTAAAGAAGGATTTTAGTATTAAAAATATTTTAAAAGCAAAAAAAGATTTATATACAAGTATTAATAAAGGTCAGTCTGAAGAATGTAGAAATTGTCCATTTTTAGAGTTTAAAGAATGGGGATATATAGATAATCTAAAGATAGAACACATTTCCTTTGAGTATCATTCTCTTTGTAATATGAGATGTATTTATTGTAGTGAAAAGTATTTTGGAGGAAAAAGGCCTTCTTATAATGTACCTTTATTGATAGATGAACTTATCAATAATTCTTGTTTAGATGAATGTAAATCAATTGTTTGGGGTGGAGGAGAGCCTACAATTGAAAAAGATTTTACTTTATTACTTGAAAAAACAGCAAATAACTTTCCACATATAAAACAAAGGGTTATAACAAACTCTGTAATATTTCAAGAAAAAGTTTATCAATATATAAATGAAGATAAAGTTACTATTACTACAAGTCTTGACGCAGGAACAGAAGATACTTTTTCTCTTGTTCGAAATAATAAAAAATTTATAGAAGTTTTTAGTAATTTAAAAAAATATTCTTTAAAAAAACCTGAAAATGTAACCTTGAAGTATATTTTTATGGATGAGAATAAAAGTATAAATGAGATAAAAAACTTTGTAAAATTAGTAAAAGAATATAACCTTTCCTCTTGTAATTTTCAGATCAGTTTTGATTTCAAGAAAGATGCTATAGATGTGAGTTCTGCTGTATCTATGGTAGTTCTTTATGGTTTATTAAATGAAATTGATGCAAGGTTGATTTTCTTTGATGATTTACTTCTTCAAAGATTAAATGATATTTCAAAAAAAGATTATGAATTAATTTGTAAAAAATTGGATCTTTTAGGCTATAGCTCATTTTTAATTAACAAAGACACTTATAAAAAGTTAGTTATTTGGGGTGCAGGGCATCAAACAAGACAGCTTTTAGAAACCTCAAGGGCTTTAAAAGAAATAGATATTATGTACCTTGTAGATAATGATAAGGTCAAGATAAATAATTTATTTAATGACTATATGGTTTATAACCCCACAATATTGAAAAATGACAATTACCCAATCTATATTTCAGCTGTTCAAAATAGTCCTAAAATATTAGAACAATATGAAAAATTAGGATTGGATAAAGATCGATTAATAAAAGGGTTATTACTATAATATAGTTTTAAATTAAGGAAAAATAGTGTTGCTCAAATAAATTATTTTACAAAAATAGTTTATATGTTTCTAATTAAAGTTCTTATAAAATATTAATATATTTTTAAGAATTGGTTAATAAAAATGTAAATATTCATAAGGAGATATTATGTATAAACTAGCTTTTATAGGAGGTAGTATAGACTCTATTGCAGGCTACCCCCATTTTATAGCTTCTCAAATGGATAAAAAGTTTAAAGTAGTAACTGGTGTTTTCAGTACAAATCCAGATATTAATAAAAAAACAGCAACTACATGGAATGTAAATAAATACTATGATGATATAGAAAAAATGTTAGAAGTTGAGAAGAATAACATAGATGCTGTTGTAGTATTAGTTCCCACACCTTTACATTTTGAGGTGATTAAGAAGTTAATAAATTTAAAAATACCTATTATTTGTGAAAAGCCAGTAGTTTCTTCTTATGAAGATGCTTTATTCCTCAAGGATATAGTTAAAGATAATTTTTTGGTAGTTACTAATAATTATAGTGGTTATCCAATGTTAAGAGAATTAAAAGAGAAAATAAAGAGAAAAGAGTTAGGAGATATTTTACATATAAGATTAAAAATGCCTCAAGAAAGTTTTCTAAGACCACCAAAGAGTGTTAAGTATCCTCAAAAATGGAGACTTAATGACATGTATATTCCTATGATAAGTTTGGATTTAGGCTCTCATCTACATCACCTCGCAAATTTTCTAATTGATGAAGAACCTTCCGATATATTTGCGACTTATGATAGCTTTTCAAAGTATGGTGTAATTGATGATGTGAATATGTCTTTAAAATATAAGAGTGGAATTAGAGGAAATATGTGGCTAAGTAAAACAGCACTTGGAAATAGAAATGGTTTACATCTGGAAGTATATGGAAGTATTGGAAGTGCTTCTTGGCATCAAGAAAATCCTGAAAAGTTAGAGTTTTCATTTAATACAGGACAAAAAACTATAATTGATAGAGGTAGTGATATTGAAATGTTACCAAACTCTTTGTATAATAGAATGACTCCTGGACATCCTGCTGGTTTTATTGAGGCTTTTGCAAACCTTTATAATGATATTGCAAATTGTTTAGAACAATATAAACAAAATAAGAAAATAAGTAGTACATATGTTTTTGGTCTGGATCATGCACTTAGTGGATTAAAGTTACTTTATAAAGCAAGTCAGTCAAATGAAGAAATGAAATGGAAGAGCTTATAACGTGAAAAATAATATTTGAAAATGGCTTAGTAATGGAAATACTTTATAAAAAAAAAGATTCACAACGCTTTTTTAAATATTGGAAGTCTTATTTAGATTCTTACTTGTCAAGTTATAAATATCTATTATTAAATATAGATTATTTTTTATTATATTCAAAGTATTTAATTGATGATAAAAGCTTTGTTGTCTTAGAAAATCAAAAGTGTGTAGGTATTTGCTTTTTACCTATAGAGGAAATAAATGATATTCGTTCAATTTCTATCTCCAATGGATATGTTTTTTCACCACTTTCAATATCTAATCGAATTGAAAAAATTATTTTTAGAGAAATAGACATAATAAGTTCAAGACTAAATGTTCAAAAGATTAATTTTGCAATAGATCCATTAATTTTAGAATATAAAGAGAAGTTTAATAATTTATTAAAATATGGATATATAGATACCTCTACTAGTGACTGTTTGGTAGATTTAAAAGTTCCAAAGGCCGAACTATGGAAGAATCTTCAGAAAAGTTATAAATCATTGATTAACAAGGTACTAAAGGATAACGCTTTTGATATAGTTATAATAGATGCTAGTAATCCAGAGTATATAACTCATGAAAAATATAGAGAACTACATCACAAATGTGCTGGTATGGTAACAAGAAATAAGAAAACTTTTGATAAACAATTTGAAATGTTAGAAAATGATTGTGCAAGTCTAATAGGTCTTAAGTATAATGATGAATTCATTGGTTTTAATTATTTTTTTCATTTTCAGAAAACAGTTATTTATGCTAGTGGCTCAGATGATCCAGAATATGAAAAGTCTAAAATACCAATCTATCATGTAATACTTTGGAATGCAATTAAATATTACAAAAGAAGAAATTTTGAATTCATCCAGTTTTCTCAACCTTGTGGATACAGTAAAGTACAAGGATTTAATGATTACTTAGATAAAAAACAATTAAATATAAGTCATTTTAAGCGAGGAATGGGAGCTAAGATGGTTACCTCATATAGAGGTATAAAATATATTAATAAAGATTTATTATTAGAAGATATAGAACTTTTTAAAAAGTTTGGAGAAGATGAATATGAATGAGTTTTACGATGTTGTATCTATAGGAAGTAGTCCTAAAATCTTTATGAAGCTTTTTGAATATGCTAAAGAAGGTAAGAAAATATTAATTCTAGATAGTGATTCAAACTTAGGAGGAAATTGGAAAACAACAGACTTTGCATCTTGTAAAGGTGTTGAGTACGGTTGTTTTGTTATCCCTAACAATAAAGTAGATTATGATTTTCTAATAAACGAAATGAAAATTGATATGCCTATTTCAGAATATCAACCTTTTACTTTCTATAGAAATAAGAAGTATCCTTTAAATAGTGAATTACTTTATGCCTTATTGGATTACAGAAAGAATAAAAGCTTTAAAAATTCATTCAATATCTTTATATCCTATTTTAAAGAAAAATATAAATCTTATAAAGGGGATTATGTAACAAGATATTTCAAGAAAGGTATTCCTGGCTTAATTGAAAAGTATAATGAAATTATTAAAGATTATAATATTGATGTATATTATAAAGAGAAAGTAAATAATATATTTGTAAATTTTAAAGAAGAAATTGTATATTTAGAATCTGAAAAATTTAAAATTAAAACACCTCAAGTATTAATTGGTTCTGGAATTAATATTGAAAAAATACAAAGTGATAAATTTGACTTTTTTATTTCTAGAAATCAGAATGTACTTAACCTTTTTACTTTTGTTCATTTAAAGATTAAATCAAATAAAAAAGCAGAATATTCATATGTAGATTTAACTCATATATATGGGAATGAGTTAGAAGGTAAACTTTTAGAGAAAGTTGATTTTTTTCAGGAAACAAGAACAAGCTATGATAAGTTTAAAGTAATTTGGAGATTAACAAATATTTCTGATTTTGCAACAAATCTTAAAGAAGATGAGATCTTACTCTCAGTAGATACAAATGGCTGGTTACCAAAAAAGGACCAAGAGATCGAGATGGTGAACATTATACTTGATATTTTAAAGAAGCAGGGCTTATTATTAAGTGATGTGGAATTATTAGAGTTTAACTGGAATAAAAATGAAGCAAGAACTATAGGGGGACTTGAAAAACTTATAACAGATTATTATAGCCCTTATTTACTATCAACAAACTCTTTATTTTTTACAAGAAATCCGAGGGGGAAATAACTTATGGGACAATTTGAAACTTATGAAGAATTAGCAAAAAGTAATAAAAGTACTACTGAAATTGTTGGAAGATACAAAGAACAAGAAAAGGCAGAAAAGTTTATCTTCCCTGATTTACTTAATAAATTAAATAATTTATCAAAAGAAGGTGTCTCTATTTGTGACATTGGATGTGGATGTGGATCTTTAGTAGATAATCTAATAGCTCATGCAGAGAAAAAAAGTAGTAGTTTATTATTAATTGATAGTCAGAGTATGTTAGATAGAATAACAGATAAACCTTTTATTAACAAGGTTTCAGGGAAATTTCCCAGTAATATCAGTAATGTAGATAAAAAGTTTGATGTTATTATTGTTTATAGTGTTTTACAATGTGTTTTCTTAGATGGCAATGTTTTTAATTTTCTAGATAATTGTGTAGATTTGCTTGAAAAAGGAGGGGAACTACTTATTGGTGATATCCCTAATGCTTCAAAAAAGAAAAGATTTTTAAAAACAGAATTTGGATTAAATCTTCATAAAAAAACTTCTACGGTTCCTGTAGATAGGTTAATAAAAGATGACTTTAATAAAATGGCCTTAGATGATAGTTTTCTTCTTATGATTTTGTCTAGATATAGAAATATGGGGTTTGAAACATATATTTTATCCCAAGATAAAGACTTACCATTCTCTTTTACTAGAGAAGATATTCTAATTAGAAAAAATACTTAACTATGAAAAAATATTTTTTATGGAATGAACCAAACTTTTCTAATGTAATATTGACAGATAGCTCTTCTTATATAGAGGACTTTTTCTCAGATATCTTTTATCCTTTTAAAGTAATTTATTTATCACGAGCAAGACATTTTATTCCTTTACTTTTGGATGTAAATAATTTGGGACGAAATAATATAGTATTTACTCAGCCTTACTCTTCACATTGCGTATTATCAAATATTTCTTTACAGTCCACTCCTAGTATTATAAATGGTGATTTTGTAAATGCAAGTATTATATACCATCAGTATGGATACAAAACAGTAGTAAATGAAAAGAATAAATATAATAATATATTATTTGAAGATGCTGTAGATACGATATTTTTAGATACAACTGAAAAAGAGTTATTTCCAAATAATGGTCTTATTTCTATTATTTCATTACCAAAAATAATGAAAATACCTTTTGGTTCAATAGGAGTATTTAAAGATGAAGAAATATATAAAAAAGTTAAATTAAGAATTGAATCAAATGTAAATGATAGTTTTTTAACGAATAGTTTTTATGAGAAGGCTTTAAAAAACCCTTCACATAGAGAAGTATTGCTTAGCCAATATAAGATTCTTTCTCCAAGAGTTGATAATATTGAAAGTTTGTATATTTCCTCAATTAATAGAGTTAAAGAAAATGTAAATTTAATTAAAGATTATTTCTCTATAGAAGAAGACTTTTCTAAAAGGCTGCCATCAAATATCATAATGGATAATCCTTGTCAAGAACAAAGAATCAGTAAATTAATAGACGAACCTTTTCGGAATATATATAATTATAACACTGGTGAAATAATAAAGAAACAACTAATTCCTGTACACTGTGGAGTAGACTGGAAGTTACATTTAAATAAAAGAAGGTAGTATGCAAGAAGTACAAAATAAAGCGATTAAAACATATAATACAAATATGGACTTTTTTAAAACTCATAATCCTGAGTTATATGAACAGATTAAGTTATTTGATTTAGCTTTAAATCTAGAAGAAATAAAGAGTAATTTAGAATTAGAGTATAAAGATAATAAATATTTTGATATTTTGGATGTAAATAATAGTGAATATTTTTATAATGAAAATTCAATTGAATATTCTAAAAGAATTATCAAGAATACTAATAATGACTTAACGATAAGTAGTTTTAAGTCATTTATGGAGTATTCTTTTAGTCAAGATATTGTGGAAAAATCAAAACTATATTCTCCTTTATCTTCTCCATTATTATATAACTCTTCAATAATAAATTATGTAGATGAGAACAGTCCTAAAGATAGATTTTGTAAAGATATTTATTGTTATATGATATTTGGTGTAGGATTGGGATTACATATACCTTTAATAGCTAATAAGCTAAAACCAAAGTTATTATATATAGTTGAACCTTCTTTAGAAACCTTTAGATTATCATTATTTGTAACAGAATATTTTAAGTTAAATGATAATTGTAGGTTAATATTTTCTATTGCTGAGAATAAAAAAATATTTTATGAGAAATTTGCAAGTTTTTTTAGACAAGCTTATATGTATAATCATTATCTAAAATTCTTTTTATTTTCAAATAATTGTAATGTCTATTTAGAGAGTATACAAGTTGCATTAACTTCACAGCCTCATATGTTATTTACCTATGATAGAAAGCTTAAGAGTTTTATGAGAACAATAACGTATTTAAAACAAAATTACAAGTTTTTTGATGTTAAGGAAAATTATCAAAAATCATCATTAGAAGATAAACCTGTACTTATATTAGCAGCGGGTCCTTCTTTGCATAAGAATTTAAACTTTATAAGAGAAAATCAAGGTAAGTTTATTATTATGGCATTATTCTCAATGTGTCCTATGCTTGAAAAGGAAGGAATTGCTCCTGACATCATTACTAACTATGATGAAGCAAGAGATGTTTTTATTAATACTTATAATGAAATAAAAGATAAAAAATATTTTGATAATAAAATTCTTCTTTTTGGTTCTCATGTAAACGAAGAATTAGTTTCTTTACTACCTAAAGATAATGTATATTTCTTTCAAGCAATGTCAGAAATAAAAAAAGGATATAGTTTCTTGTCTTCTCCCTCAATCGGAGAAATGACTTATGCTTTAGCTTTGATTTTTAATCCCAAAGAAATTTATTTGATTGGTTTAGATTTTGCATTTGATCAAGATACAGGGAAGTCTCACTCAGAAGGTTATTTTGACTCTGGACAATTTGAAGCAGATAAAGAGGCTAGTTTAGAAAAGTTTTCTTTTAGAAAAAATGTAATAAAAGTAAAGGGCAACTTTAGAGAGATAGTCGAAACAATGCCAGTATTTAATATTTCAATTAAAGCCTTTAATGGTTTGACAAAAACATTTAATAAAGATAATCATATTCCTGTATATAACTTATCAGATGGAGCTTATTTTGAAAATACTACACCCATAAATGGAAAAGATGTAGATGTTAAATCATTGGTGGATATTAATAAATCTTTTATTTCTCAATATTTAAAAGACTTTCTGAAAAGTCACTCTTCGAGTAGTCTTGATTCTTATGATACAGATATATTAGCAAAAGAGCTTGAAAGCTGCAAAGTATTAAAAGAAGATTTAACTCAACTTCTTTCTAATCAAAAACATTCTTCAGTTGTTAAATATCATCAATCAATTAATCAATATAATATTACATTATCTTTAACTAAATATGAATGTAAGGATTTAATAAAAATTCTTTTTGATTATAATCGATATACATTACCTTATATAATCTATTTATTGAATATGAAAGGTTTAAATAATCCGAAAGCTCATATCAAAAAACTGAACAAGCTATTTGTTGAAAAAGTTATTAAAATAATAGATTTATACTCTACTCAACTAGAAGAACTACTTAAAAAATAAAAAAGGAACAAGGGTTTCTTGTTCCTTTACATTAATGTTTAGAAAGTAAAGTAGTGATTTAAATCACTACTTTACTGATTACTTATTATTGAAGTAATCTAAGAACATTTTGTTGAGTTGCGTTAGCTTGACTCATTGCATATGAACCAGCTTGCGAGATAATATTTTGTTTGTTGAAGTTTGCAGATTCTTGTGCATAATCAACATCTCTAATAATAGACTCAGCAGCTTTTACATTTGTAGCTTGTGTCATTAAGTTTCTAACGGCAGATTCAACTTGGTTTTGAGTCGAACCGATGTCCCCTCTATATCCATTCAGGTCAGTAATTGCATCATCAACTACTTTTTGGAAATCATCAGCTAATTGTTTTGTTAATTCACCTTCTTTTAAGTCAGCAAGTGCACTTAATTGAAGTTCTCCATTAGTAATTCCAGTTCCTTCTATAGAAAGTTTATTACCAGCAGTAGTATCATTATTTGTTACATCAACTTTTCCACCAGTAGTGAAAGTAATATCTGCATCAGCACTTCCTGCTCCTGTTTCTGTAGTACTTCCATTTCCTGTAACAGTAGTTTCAGTACCTGAACCAAATCTTTTTTCTACTGTTAATGAATCTCCTCCAGTAAGGTGTAAATCAACACTTTCTGTAGCTTGGTATTTGTCTCCACCTAAGTATAAGAATTTACCACTCTCTAGAATATCTCTTGACAGTTCATTTGCTGTAGCTCCGTCAGCTGCATCAGCATCACTAAATGTGATAATATCATCTTTTGCAACATTGAATACACCTGTTGCATTTGCAGCAACATCAAATGTTAAAACTGAATCTGGGCCAGCAAAAACATCACTACCACTACCTGCTGCAACTACTTCTTCTGGTGCTCCAGTTGATGCAATTACACTTACACCTCCTATTGTTCCATTAGAAATAGTGAAGTCTCCAGAAGTTAAGTTTGTAGTAGTAAAGTTTGGAGTAGTACCTTCTGTTATCTTAATTGATTCATCATCCATTAAAATAAGGTTACCTGCAGTAAAGTCAGCTTTAACTGAGTATGTACCATCACCATTATCGTTAAACATAGCACTATTATTTAATGCATTGTCTAGCATACTACCTGTAGTAACATTTACAGCTTCAATTGTGTCACCAGCTTCAAAAGCAAGTCCTGTACCACCAGCAACATCTTTAGGTGTTTCAGTAATTTTTACAGAATCTCCTGTATCAATAGCTAAATCTGAGATTGATGTATTTGCAACATAGATTCCAGAACCAGTAGATGTTTCTGTAAATTTACTTGCATCTTTTAATGCTGTATCTAAATCACTACCGTTTGTAACACCTGCTGTAGTATTAGTATCAATTATTTGCCCTGAAGTAATATCAAATGTAGTACCACCATTCCCTGATGTTGAAATTTCAACTGTAGCTGATACATCATCTACACTTGATAAATCTAAAGATTGATTTCTACCTGCATCAGTTACTGTATATGTTCCTGATGCTTCAGTTAAGTTACCAGCAGTAACTGCAGCATCTAAAACTGCTTTAGTATCAGCATTTGCTCCAGAAATAGTCATACCTGCAGTTAATGTTAATGAATCAACATCTCCAGATAGAGTTACATTTTCAATACTATTTGCATCAGCTGAATCAGTACCTTTTAAAGTAATTGCACTTGAAGAAGTAAGTGTAGCTGTTTCACCTTGAGCAAGTTCTGAACCATTTTCATATGTAATTTGAGAACCTAAACCATCAGTATTAGATTGTACTGCTGTATTTGAAATGATATCTCTTTTAGACTCTCCAATTTGGAAAGAAAGTTCACTTGAAACTCCAGTATCTTCTGCACTTTTTTGTAAAAGTACATTACCATTATAGTTAGTTTGCTCAGCAATGTTATCTAATTGCTCAAGTAACTTAACAATATCTTTTCTAATTGATTCTCTACCATCAGCTGATGTAGTATCAGTATTAGCTTGAATTAGTTTAGATTTTACAGTATCAAGAATATTTGATTGCTCTGCCATTGATTTATCAGCAATTTGAAGTAAAGTAACTGCTGAATTACCATTTGCAACACCTTGATTAATAGAAGTAGCTTGAGTTCTTAATTTATCAGCAATTGCAAGACCAGATGCATCATCTGAAGCTTTGTTGATTCTAAGACCTGAAGATAATTTTTCTAATGAATTTTTGATGTTTTTACCAGTATTAACTGCAGATTCTTGTGCAGTAATAGATGATACGTTAGTATTAATTCTCATAATAAATCCTTTTAATTATGACACATTGTAAAATAAGTATTTTACAGCCTTATGTACATTCTTGGATAAACAAGCATAGGATTGAGTCCTTTGGAATCCATTGATCCCTATATAACTTATGGTAAAATTATCACATACCAATTCTTAAAATTAGATTAAAAAATGTTAAGACTTTGATTTTTTCTCAATTTTTTTAATCGCTTCTATAGTTTTGATATTACTAAGAACTCTTTTTTTCATAGCATGCTTTTTTAGATGCTTATTAAGTATCTTTGTATATTTGATATAGTTTCTAGAACCTTTTTCATAACAACAAAGTTTTTTTTGAATTTTTATAATATCTTTTGGTATTGAATTATTTTCCATATTAAATTTTATCCTTTGGCATTTTAAAGCCTCTTTAAGATAACACCACTTTCAATGTGTTCTGTGTATGAAAACTGGTCAAAAAGTGCGAAATTAATTATTTTATGTGTTTTTGTTAACTCTTCCAAGTCACGGTGTAGTGTTTCAGGATTACATGAAATATAAATAATAGTATCAAACTCTTTACTTAAAGCTCTCGTTGTATCATCAAGACCTGCTCTTGGAGGATCAACAAATATTGTTTCAAAATTATATGATTTTAAATCAATATCTTTAAGTCTATTAAACTCTCTTTTTTCTTCTAAGGCTTCAACAAACTCTTCAGCACTCATTCTTATGAAGTCAATATTTGAGATACTGTTTAAAGAACAGTTTGTAAGAGCAGATTTTATAGAGGTTTTTGAAATCTCTGTTGCAAGTACTTTATTAAACTTTTGACTTAAAGGAATTGTGAAGTTTCCACCGCCACAGTATAGTTCACAAAGGTCTTTATCACTTTTTTCAATTTGCCCTAAAACCCACTCAATCATTTTAATATTTACTTTTGTATTTGGTTGAGTAAAGCCACCTTCTTTATATTGGAAGCGAAACTTTTTTTCTTCTATTTCTAAAGTCTCTTCTATAAAGTCTTTACTTAAAATCTCTTTTTGTTTTCTACTTCTTCCAATGATTTTAATTCCAAACTCTTTTTCTATGCTCTTAGCTTTCTCTATCCAATTCTCTTCAAGTTTTCTATGATAGATTAAAGTTACAAGCATATCATTTGTAGTTGAGTTTAAAAATTCACAGGCAAAAAGTTTGAATTTTAGTTCTTCATCATTTTGTATTTTTTCTAAAAGTTTAGGCATTAAACAGGCAATGTCTTTTGAAACAATTTGACAAGATTCTATTTCTAAAGCATTTTTATTAAAGTCATTCATTGCATATGAAATAGTTGGATTATTTTCATTATCAAAGTTTTTCCAGATTCTAAACTCTGCTCTTGTACGGAAGTTTTGTTCTTCACTTTTTATAATATCTATATTTGGAATATCAAATTGTGAAAACTTTTGTTTTTCTCTTTGAACTTTATACTCTAGTTGTTCTTCATAGTTTTTATCATAAAGCGTACAGCTTCCACATTTTCCAAAATATTCACAATTCATTTGTTGTTCTACCTATTTTTAAATTTAATTTATACTATTTTATTTTTTTAATCTGATATTATATTCTATTTACTATAATACGCCCATGAAAGAAACTTTCCAACAACAATTACAAACACTTTTAAAGTGTGATTTAAAACAGCTTTTTCCCCTTGCAAGATCTATGAATAGAAAACTAAAGTTTTTTGTAGGACCAACAAATTCAGGGAAAACATATAATGCAATGAAAGAGTTAAAAGAAGCTAATTCAGGTCTTTATTTAGCTCCTTTAAGGCTACTTGCCCTAGAAGGCCACGAAGAGCTAAAAGAAGCAGGAATTGAAAACTCACTTATAACAGGTGAAGAACAACAAATAAACGAAGATGCAGCTCATGTTTGTTCAACTATTGAGATGCTTGATTTTAATCTTGACGTAGATGTAGCAATTATCGATGAAGTTCAGATGTTAGATGATATAGATAGAGGTTGGGCTTGGGTAAATGCAATCATTGGATGTCCAGCAAAAACTGTTATTATGACAGGATCTGTAAATGCTTTAGATGCTGTTAAAAAAATAGCTTCTTATTTAGGAGAAGAGCTTGAAATTGTAAAGCACAAAAGAAAAACTCCACTACAAGTTATGGAAAGGCACACTTCTTTAGATAACCTAGAACCTGCAACTGCTCTTATTGCATTTTCAAGAATGGATGTTTTAAAACTAAAACAAAAATTACAAAAGAAATACAGAGTTTCTGTTATCTATGGAAATTTATCACCAGAAGTTAGACGGGATGAAGCAAGAAGATTTAGAGAAAGAAAAAGTGATATTTTAATTGCAACAGATGCAATTGCGATGGGATTAAATCTTCCAATTAAAAATATACTTTTTACTACTGATACAAAGTTTGATGGAGTAAGTAGAAGAAAAATATCTGTAAATGAGATAGTTCAAATAGCAGGTCGTGCAGGAAGATATAAACTTTTTGATGCAGGTTTTTTAGGGGCTACTAGAAGAGATGTTTTGTCTTATATCAAAGAAGAGTTTGAGCAACCAGTTGCAACAATTAAACCTCCTTATAAAGTTAAAATTTCAACGGAACAATTACTAGAATTAAGTAATCATATAAAAACAAAATCATTGGTTAAAATTTTAAAGTTTTTTAAAACAAATATGAAATTTGATGGTCCTTTTATAGCTTCAAATATTTCATCTTTGATTGAGGCTTCAACTATTGTAGATAAAAGAGAAAAATTAGATTTGGAAGAGAAGTATTTATTAGCACAAGCTCCTATTACAACTAAGTCAAATATTATTCTACAAGCCTATGAAGCTTATATCGCAGCAGTTATTAAAAACAAAATTTGTAGGTACAAACCTTCTATTACATTACCTAAGAAAGCAATAACTCAAAAAGATTTACTACTTGTAGAAGATGAAGTAAAAAAGATATCTTTATACCTTTGGCTTTCTTATAAGTTCCCAAATATTTTTGTTGACTACGAAAAAGCTTTAATTTTAAGAAACTCTTTTAATTCATTTATTGAAAAATCATTAAAAAGTAACCTAAAAGTAGAAAGAAGGGATGATAAGAAAAAGTTCTTCAATCCACGAAGAGATAATCAAAAAAAACCACGTAGAAATTCACGAAGAGAAAGAAGAAGATAATTAATAAATTTTTTGGTAAAATAAATCCTTTAGGTAAAAGGCAAAACTTGAGGAAACTTATATGTTAGGTATGTTCAAAGGTGACAATACAGAAGCACTCCATAAGGAGCTTCTTAAGAACTATATTGATGAAAAGAAAGTACAATCTTTAATAAATAGTGGCGTAGATATCAATAAAAAAGATGCGAAAGGTAGAACTTTATTATTTGAATTAGCTGCAAAAAGAAGAATTGAATCAATAAAAATATTAATCAAAAATGGTATAGATATTAATGCTGAAGATAATTATGGAAAAACAGTATTAAGTGAAGCTGCTGATAAGATGGATGGAATGATGATTAGATTCCTTCTTGATAATGGATCTTCTGTAAACCATATAAATTCATCAGGAAGAACTGTACTACAAGATGCTGCCTTAGAAGAGAATGATAAAGTATTTAAAATTTTGATGGCTCACGAACCGGATCTTTCTTTAACTGACCATTATGGAAGAACTGTTCTTTTTGATGCGGTTGAAGGTGGAAACCTAGAGATTATAAAAGAAGTTGTAAATAATATAGATGATATAAATATTACAGATAATAACGGACAAACAGTACTTTTTCACTCTGTATTAAAAGATAATGATAAAATCACAAAATACTTAATCTCAAACGAAATAGATGTAAATGTTTTAGATAAAAAAAGACAAAATGCTTTATTTAATGCAATAGTTTTAGGTTCTCAAGCTATTTCTACAATTGAAGCTTTACTTGAAGCTGGTGTAAAACTTAATATTAAAGACCATGCTGATAAAACTCTTTTAGATGAAATTTTAAAAATACTTGCAATCTCAAAACTTGATGATATCAAAGTTGAAGGTAAATATAGATTTGTATCTGCTGATAGAAACTATTTAAAACTAACAGGGTTTTTAATTGATAATGGACTTGCTATTAATAGAACAGATTCAGAAGGAAAAACTGTTTTATACAAAGAGGTTGAAAGAGAAAATTATGATACTATAGATTTCCTTTTAGCTTCAGGAGCTGATATTAATGCTCAAGATAATGAAGGAAGAACTGTTCTTTTTGATGCTGTTTTAAAAGGTCCTTCAAATATGAATATGATTGATCATTTAATAGAAAATGGAGTAGATATTGATCATAGAGATTATTCAGAAAGAACTATTATTGATGATTTATGTGAAGCAATTTTAATCACTCAAAGTAATAAAAAGCCTACTTTAAAAAGATTTTTAGAATTAAAAGAAACAGAAGACTATTTTGTTTTACTAAAGAAAATGCTTTTATTTAAACCAAAAATAAATCAACCAAAAGCAAATGGTAGAACACTTATTTTTGAATTAGTAAATGAAAATAACTTAGAACTTATTAAACTAATAGTTAATGCAGGAGCTGATTTAAATGTTGAAGATTATGATGGGGCAACACCTTTATCATATATGATTGACAATGGTCTTAAAATCACAAGACAAAGAGAAAAAGAGCTATTTTTAGAAAGACTTGTTTTTTTACTTAAGTTTAGAGTAGAAATAAATACTGTTGATAAAGATGGAAGAACTATTTTCCATAAAGCAGTAATGGCTGATGATATTGAAGTAGTAGAAAAACTATTAAGTAAAAAAACAAATCTTGATATTAGAGATAAGCAAGGAAGAACAGCACTTCATCATACGCAATGGAAAGGTAATTATAAAATTGCAAGACTATTGATTTCTGCGGGAGCTGATATAAATGCAGCAGATTATGCAGGTTTTACAATTCTTAATTATGCTGCAATTTTAGGACACACAAGATTAGTTGTAGTATTGATTGCCTCTGGTATTTTAATGTATAACCATAGAAAAAAGAGTAAATCAGTAGCTAAGTTCTTTAAAGAAAGAGAAGCAAATTTAGATAAATTAATCAATGCAAATTTAACTGATGAAAAGATGAAAAGAGCTTTACAAGAAGTTGTAGATAATCTAAAAAAAGAAATTAACGACGCATTAGAGGGATAATAATAAATGTCAAATAAATCAATTATAATTTTAGCAGCTGGAGCTGGAACTAGAATGAAATCAACAACACCAAAGGTTTTACATAAAATCTCTGGTAAACCTATGTTATATTATTCGATAAAAGAGGCTTTAACAATTAGTGATGATGTGACAGTTGTACTTTACCACCAAGCACAAAGAGTACAAGAAGAGATGGAAAAGTATTTTACAAATATTAATTTTGTAATTCAAGACCATGAAAACTATCCAGGTACTGGTGGAGCAGTTATGAATATAACTCCTAAGTATGAACAAACACTAGTTTTAAATGGAGATATGCCTTTAATTCAAGCTAGCGAATTAGAAAAATTTGATATAGATGCAACTATTGTTATGTCAGTACTTGAGTTAGAAGATGCAAATGGATATGGTAGAGTTGTAATTGAAAATGATAGTGTTCAAAAAATAGTTGAACAAAAAGATGCAAATGAAGCTGAACTTAAAATTACAACAGCAAATGCGGGAATTTACCAATTTGATACAAAGTTTTTATTAGAAAATCTACCAAAACTTTCAAATGATAATGCTCAAAAAGAGTACTATATTACTGATTTAATAGAAATGGCAATCTCTCAAGGAAAAGTTTTAAAACCAATTGTAGTAAGCGAAGAGAACTTTAAAGGGGTTAACTCTAAAGTTGAATTAGCTGATGCAGAAGTAATTCACCAAAATAGAATAAAAAAAGCTTTTATGGCCCAAGGTGTGATTATGAGATTGCCTGATACTATTTATATAGAAGAGGGTGTTCAAATTGAAGGTGAATCTATCTTGGAAAATGGAGTTACTCTTCTTGGAAACTCTAAAATTGTAAATTCTCATATTAAAACAAATACAGTAATTGAAGACTCTATTTTAGTAGATTCTGATGCTGGACCAATGGCAAGAATTAGACCAGGAAGTGAACTTGATTCAACTCATATTGGAAATTTTGTAGAGACAAAAAAAGCAAAATTAAATGGTGTAAAAGCAGGACACTTAGCATATCTTGGTGATTGTGAAATTGATGAGGGTACAAATATAGGTTGTGGAACAATTACTTGTAATTATGATGGCATCAATAAGTATAAAACAATTATTGGTAAAAATGTATTTGTAGGAAGTGATACACAATTTGTAGCTCCAATAACTGTAGAAGATGATGTTCTTATTGGTGCTGGAAGTACTGTAACAAGTGATTTAAAAAAAGGACAACTTTATACAACTAGAGCTAAAAAAAGAGTTGTAGAAAGTTATTTTTATAAACATTTTAATCAAGAAAAGACAGAAAAGTAGAGCCATGCTTTTAAAAAATAAAAACATTTTACTTTGTATTACAGGTTCTATTGCTGTATATAAAGCTTTAGAGTTAGTAAGACTTTATATAAAAAGTGGTGCAAATGTAAAAGTTCTTATGACTGAAGCTTCTCAAAGATTTGTAACAAAACTATCTTTTGAAGCAATCTCTCAAAACAAAGTTTTAGATGAATCTTCTGAGTCATGGGAGAAAAATCAAGACTATAATCATATTGATATTGGAAAGTGGGCTGATATTTTAGTAGTAGCTCCTTGTAGTGCAAATACAATAAATAAATTAGCAAATGGAATCGCTGATAATCTATTAACACAAACTGTTCTAGCATATAAGGGCAAAAAAGTTATAGCCCCAGCAGCAAATACAAATATGATTGAAAATCAAATTACAGTAAAAAGTATAAAAAAGCTAAGAAAATTTGGCTTTGAGCTTATAAACTCACAAGTAAAAGAGTTAGCTTGTAAAGATGTGGGAAATGGAGCTTTAGCAGAGCCTGAGACTATTTTTTATAAAACAGCAAGAGAACTTTTAAAAGAAAAGTATTGGCAAAGTAGATCTGTTATTTTAAGTGGTGGTGGAACTGTTGAAAAGATTGATGATGTAAGGTATATCTCAAACTATTCATCTGGAAAGATGGCTTCTTCATTAGCCCTTGCTTTATATTTAAAGGGTGCAGATGTAAATCTAGTTACTACAAGAGGTCATGAAAACTTACAAAATCTTAATACAGAGATTAATACTCTTGCAGTTCAAAGCTCATATCAAATGTATGAAGATTTAGAAATCTTAATAAAAAAAGCAAAAAAAGATAATAAAAAAGCTAAAAAACCATATCTTTTTATGGTTGCAGCAGTAAGTGATTATGTACCAAGTGAAGACTTTGAGGGTAAACTAAAAAAAGAGATGGTAGGACAAGCTTGGAATTTGAAGCTAAAACAAAATATTGATATCTTAAACTCTTTAGATAAAAAAGCTTTAATTTCAATTGGTTTTAAAGCAGAAATGGATGAAGTTGTAGCAAATGAAAATGCAATAAAAATGCTTGAAAAGAAAAACCTTGATGCTGTTTGCCTAAATATTTTAAAAGATAAGAACTCTTTTGGAACAAGTGATAATGCAATAGAGCTTATATTTGAGAATGAAAGCTTCTCTTATGAAGGTCAAAAAGATGAAATCTCATTTGATATAATAGAAAAGTTAGCCCAAAAGTTTGCCAATGAGTAAATCAAAAAAACAAAATCCTGTACATATTGCTATGATAATGGATGGTAATGGTAGATGGGCAGAAGAAAAAGGCTTAAAAAGAACAGCTGGACATGAAGAAGGTGCAAAAACAGTTAGAAGAATAACTAAGCATTGTTCAGAACTTGGAGTAAAGTATTTAACTCTTTATGCTTTTTCCACTGAAAATTGGGCTAGACCAAAACTTGAAGTTGAATTTTTAATGAAGCTTTTAGAGAAGTATTTAAAAAGTGAACTTCAAGTTTATTTAGAAAATTCTATTAGATTTAAAGCAATTGGAGACTTATCAAAGTTTTCAAAATCTTTACAAAAGATTATTAAGCAAACAGAAGAAAAAACGGCAAATGGAAAAAATCTTACTCAAGTTTTAGCCCTAAATTATGGTTCTCAAGATGAAATCTTAAGAGCAATAAAGAAGTTAAATGAAAAGCAATTAGAAGTTACAAAAGAGAATTTTGAATCTTGCCTTGATACAGCTAATATTCCAGATGTAGATATGCTAATTCGTACAAGTGGTGAAATTAGATTATCTAACTACCTTCTTTGGCAAAATGCCTATGCTGAACTATTTTTTACAAATACATATTGGCCAGAGTTTTCAACGTCAGAATTAGATGATATGGTAAGTGATTTTGTAAATAGAGAACGAAGATTTGGAGCTATTTAGTTTTATAATTGGAGCTATATTTGGCTCTTTTTTAAATGTTCTTATATTAAGGTTACCACAAGGACAATCCTTACTTACAAGAAGTACTTGCCCAAACTGTAATGAAAAAATTGCTTGGTATAATAAT
Organism: Arcobacter sp. CECT 8989; assembly: GCF_004116715.1. NCBI lineage: Bacteria > Pseudomonadati > Campylobacterota > Epsilonproteobacteria > Campylobacterales > Arcobacteraceae > Arcobacter > Arcobacter sp. CECT 8989. The sequence goes on from NZ_PDKE01000002.1 coordinate 79,663, forward strand.
ATTCCTATAATATCTTTTTTAATGCTAAAAGCAAAAAGCTCATGTTGTAATAAAAAAATATCTTTTCAGTATTTTACGGTAGAAGTTTTAACTGCATTAATAACTTTTGCTCTTTTTATAAAATTTGATTTTACTTTGGAGCTATTTTTCGCTGCTATCTTTTTTTATACATTAATTGTTTTATCTTTTATAGATTTTAAATACAAAGCAGTTCCTGATTACTTATTAATTATCTTATTTATTTTTTCTTTTTTTATAAAAGAGGGAAGTTTCATTGATGCTTTAAAAGCTGCATGTATTTTAAGTGGAGCTTTTGTTTTATTAAATTTTTTAGTGACTTTTTATATTCAAAATATAAAAGCAAGACTTTTTAAAGATGATTCACTAAAAATACAAGAGGCGTTAGGAGAAGGAGATATTCCTGTGATTGCTAGTTTTGCAATTATTCTTGGAACTTTAGGTTCCTTTGTTGCTATATTTTTTGCTTCAATTTTTGCTATAATAGCAAGTTTATATTATAGGTACAAAAATAAAGAGTTAGAAATACCATTTATACCATTTTTATCATTAGGCTTTTTATTTGAATACTTTTTTGAGATTACAAAGGTTATTTTTTGAAATTAAAACACTATTTACTTAATCAATTTGCACATACTTTTTTACCTATTTTTTTAGGTCTTTATTTTATTACATCAATTATTTTCTTAGTGAAAATTGCTGCTTTAACATCAGTAATTACAATGAATGTCTTAGAACTACTTAGATTATACATGTATGTTATTCCAACGATTATTTTTTATACTCTTCCTATATCATTTTTTGTTTCTTTAGTTATTACTCTAGGAAAACTATCTAGTGAGTATGAACTTATTGTTATTACTTCTTTTGGACTAAATCCATTGAGAATTTTAAGAATATTTTTACCAATAACATTAATTCTATCTATTTCTTTAATATTTGTTTCTGTTGGTCTTATTCCTAAAGCGAAGTTTTTAAATGAAAGATTTCTAGACCAAAAACAAAAAGAAGCAAACTTTAATATCAAAGCTTCAGAGTTTGGGCAGAAATTTGGTAACTGGTTAATTTATATTGATGAAAAAAATGATAAAACATATAAAGAAGTAAAACTATTTAAAACTGAAAATAATAAAGACCAATTTATTATTTCAAAAAGTGCGAAGCTTGTAAATGAAGAGGGTGAACTTAGTTTTAAACTTTATAATGGAAAATCATTTTTAATTGATCAAGAAGAGTTAAATCAAATTGATTATAAAAGGCTTGATATTAATGATTCAGTTTCAAAAAACAATCAAAGTTTTTTTACTGATAGTTATAATTTCTGGGTTAAAGAACTTAATGCAAATGAGCAAGAAGATAAGTTCTCTTTTTATATTCTAACTTCTCTTTTCCCTTTAATGTCACTATTTTTAGTTGTTGCTTTTGGGTATTTTAATCCAAGGTATGATAAGAATAAAGCTGTATCTTATGCAATGGTTTCTGTTGTAGTTTTTTATATTCTTTTAGAACTTTTAACAGATAAATTTTTATTAAATTCACTATTTATATTACCAATAATTTGGATTATAGGTACGTATTTAGTATATACAAGAACAGTAAAACAACAATATTAAAATGAATGCGAAATTTGTAATATCCTATGATGGAACAAAGTTTCAAGGAAGTCAAACTCAACCAAATGGATTAAGTGTAGAAGATGCACTACTAAAAGCTTTTAAGCAAATAAATATAGAAACAAAAATTGTTCTTAGTGGTAGAACTGATAAAGATGTTCATGCTACAGGACAAGTTTTTAATTGTAATATTCCATCTTTTTGGTTTGATTTAAAAAAGCTAAAAAAAGTACTTAATCATCAGCTTCCTTCTTCTATTTCTATAAAGTCTATTCATCAAACAAGTGAAGAGTTTCACTCAAGGTTTCATGCTAAAAAAAGAGTTTACAGATATTTAGTTACAACAAAAAAACCTACAGTTTTTAGTGCTGATTATATCTCTTACCATAAAAATATTGATGAAGGAAAAATAAAAGAGGCTATCAAACTTTTTGAAGGAGTTCATGACTTTGAATACTTTCATAAAAAGGGAAGTGATAAGGATAATACAGTAAGAGAAGTATTTTCTACAAAGTTTTATAAATATAAAGATATTTATGTTTTTAATTTTTGTGCAAACTCTTATTTAAGGTCTCAAATTAGACTTATGGTTGGCATACTTCTTAAAATATCTGATGGGAAACTCACCCTTGAAGATTTAAAAAAACAACTTGATAAAAAACAACACAAGTTTAAAACTCCTGCTAGTCCATATGGACTCTATTTAGCTAAGGTATACTACTAATGCTTACTAAAAGGAAGTTTTATACCCTTAGTGATATAAAAAAACACCTTGTATATACTCCTTTAATTTTTGTATTTGTTACAGCTATTATCTCAATGGTAGTTATTGTTTCTGTTTTAGAAGTAAAACAAAAAAATGAAGAGAAACTACTAACTCAAAAAGAACAATTTGAAAAAAGAAATATTTTAAATCAGTATATAAATGACATAAAATTTAAAGCAAACTCCTCTTTTGATGGAGAAGAAGTTGCTCTAAATGATGCGGTTACTTCTTTAAGTGGGTTTCTAAAGTATTCAAAAAATCAAGCTGGATTAAATGATATTAAAAGTTTTATTCAAGACCTTGAAAAAAACAGTAACTTTGAGTTTGTAATTTTTGATAAAAAGAAATTAAATATTATCTATGGAGAAGATGTAATTAACTATCTGCAAGTTATTACTGATTCTAAGATTGAGATAACAAGATTCCAAAAACATATGTTAGAAAATATCCTTTATATTGGAGATGATAATCTAATTTATTGGATTGATAAAACTAACCATAAGATTAGACTTAGTTATTTTAAAGATATAGAAAATAAAAACTGGTATCTTGGAGCTTTTTCAAAAATAGATGATATGGAAGACTCTATTAGAAAAGTTATTATTAACTCAATAGTTCAAAAAAGTAAATACTATTCAGATAGCTACTTTTGGTTTTATGATTATAATCAAGGTTATGTATATAACTACTATAATAAGGGACAAAAATTAAATGCTAAGTATATTTTAGAGCAAGATAGATTTGATAGTTCAAGTCAGATTTTAAGAAAATATATAACTGACAATGAAGTAAATAAAAGCCACAAAACATATAATTTTACAAAATATAATTTTTTAGTTTCTATTAAAAGTTATACTCTTCCAAGTAAACTATCAAACTTAGATTATAAATACAATTCTAAACTATCTGTCTCAATTGCCATTGTTATTTTAATATCACTTTTTTTAATTTTAGCATCAACTGTATTTACAAAGTTTATTAACTCTATTTTCCACAGATACAATAAAAGATTAGAGACTAGAAATAAGATGTATAAAAAATGGAAAGATAGATATGAGCTTGCTATTATTGCATCAAATGATGGTCTTTGGGATATTGATTTAGAGACTGATAATATCTTCTTCTCTAAAAAATGGCTTGAGATGTTTGGTTATAAGAAAGGTGAAATAAAAAGTTTACAAGAGTGGCTAAACATAATTCATCAAGAAGATAGACCAATTGTTGAAAATAGATTAAAAACTCATTTAGATGGTAAAACAGAGCATTTTATTAGTGAGTATAGAATCAAAAACAAGTGGAATGAATATAAATGGGTACTAGTTAGAGGTAAAGCCTTTAGGGATAAAGAGAAGAACCCAAAACGTATGCTTATGATGTCAATGGATATAGAAAGAAGAAAAAGACTTTCTAAAGAGCTTCAATATGTTGATTTATTAGTTGAGTATGGAAGAATTGTAATCTTTAAATGGAAAAATGATGATTTCTTAACTCCTGAATATGTATCTAAATCAATTAGTTCCTTTGGATATTCAACAAAAGGCTTTGAAAATAAAAAAGATAGCTTCTTAAATTTTGTTCATAAAGATGATGCAAAAGAGTTAAAAGTAGAGTTAAAAGAGGCTATAAAAAAAGATTCAAAATCTTTTACCAAAGTCTTTAGGGTGATTGAGAAAGATGGAACTATACGATGGGTATTTAATAGAACTATCTTCTTAAAAGATGACTTTGGAAATGTAACTCACCTTTATGGATATATCACTGATATTACACAAATGAAGTTAACAGAAGAAGAGCTAAAATCTAAAGTTGAAGAAGAGTTAGCTAAAAATATAGAAAAGGATAGGTTATTAGTTCATCAAAGTAAATTAGCAGCCATGGGTGAGATGCTTGGAAATATTGCTCATCAGTGGAGACAGCCTTTAAATAATATTAATTTATTAACTCACTTTATTAGAGATAACTTTGAAAATCTAAAAAAAGAAGATATTGAAGACATTACATCAGATACAAAACTACAAATTGATTATATGTCTCAAACAATTGATGACTTTAGAAACTTCTATCAACCAACAAAAGATAAGGCTAGTTTTAATATAAAAGAGTCAATAAACTCTTGTGTAAAGATAGTTGAAACTCAACTAGAAAAAACAGATATGAAAGTTGAAGTTTTAGGTGAAAGTATAGATATTATAAGTTATAAAAATGAGTTCCAACAAGTTATTTTAAATATTCTAAATAATGCAAATGATGCAGCAGAGATAAAAAATAGTGAAGAAAAATTTTTAGCAAAAACAAAAATTGAAATAATAAAAGAAAAAAATAATGTAAAGATTTTATTAGAAAATAACTGCGGTGAAGTTCAAGAAGAGATTATGGAGAGAATGTTTGAACCATATTTTACTACTAAGTTTGAAGACCAAGGAACGGGGATAGGTCTATATATGGCAAAGACAATTATTGAAAAGAATATGAATGGTAGCATTACTGCTAAAAATATTGAAGGTGGAGTAGTATTTACTATTATTTTACCACTTTAAGGATATAATAAAATAATTAATTGCGGTGGGAAGAGTAATGAAAGATTATAAAACAAGAGTGTTATTAGTAGAAGATGAAGATGTAGCAAGAAAAACCTTATCTTTTTATCTTAATACTATTTTTGATGAGGTTGTTGTTGCCTGTGATGGACAAGAAGCAAGTAAAGTTTTCAAAAAAGACTTTGATGAAGATAGAACTTTTGATTTAGTTTTAACTGATTTAAAAATGCCTAATAAAGATGGAATCTCTATGATTGATGATATCAGAGAGTTAGTTCCAAACCAAAGATTTATTATAGTAAGTGCACACAAAAATGAAGATGACTTACTAAAGTTAATCAACCTAAGAGTTCTAGGATATTTTGTAAAACCATTAAATATTGATAATATGATGGAAATGCTAAAAAAAGCGAAAGAAGAAGTTTTAGCAGATAATGCAGTTACTGATGTTCAAGAAACACTAATTACTTTAAATAGAAGATATACATATGATATAAAAACAGATAAACTATATAATCAAGAGTCAATAGTAAAACTTTCTAAAAAAGAGTTAGATATCTTAAAAGTTTTAATTGATAATCTAGGTGAAGTAGTTCCTGTTGAGAAGTTCAAGCAAGATGTTTGGAATGATATAAATACAAATGACTCTGCTTTTAGAACAGTAATGAAAAGATTAAAAGATAAAGTTAAAGAAGATGACTTTATTATCTCTCATAAAGGTTATGGATACATAATCGAAAAACAACTAAAAAAATAGAAGAATAACTTATTTAATAAAGTTATTCTCTTTATAATACTTAACTGCTCCGTCATGTAATGGAGCACTTAGGCCTTCAAGTAAAGACTCTTTTGTTATATATTTATATACAGGATGAAGATTCTTAAACTTTTCAAAGTTTTCTAATATTGCTTTAACTAAAGTATAAACAGCTTTATTACTTACATCAGAGCTTGTTATTAAAACTGCCTTTGAACCAAAAGTAGGAGTTGCTGAAGGAACTCCATTATATATTGCAGCTGGAATTTCACCTTTTACATAAAAAGGATTCTTTTCAATAAATTTATCAATCTCTTTTCCAGATATAGGAACAAGCTTTATATTAGAAGAGCTTGATGCATCTTTGATATTTGCAGTTGGATGACCTACCATATAAAAATAGCCATCAATTTTGTCTTCTCTTAGTGCGTCAGGAGCTTCTCCTACTTTTAACTTTCCCACATATCCTAAGTCAGATTTTTTGATATTTAAATGATTTAATAAATAAGAAACAGTGGTTTCATTTCCACTTCCTAAATTTCCTATATTAATTCTTTTATCTTTTATATCATAGATAGAGTCTATATTTGAATCAGTTTTTACAACTAAAGAAAGAAGCTCAGGATAAATAGACATCACTGATCTTAGTTTTTTCATAGGATTCTTTTTAAAACTCTTTTTGCCATTGATTGCATGATAAACAGCATCTGATTGAGCAATACCAAAATCTAAATCACCCATACTGATTGCATTGATATTGTAAACTGAACCACCAGTTGATTCAACAGAACATCTAATTCTAGTCTCTTTTTTATATTTATTTACTAATCTACAAATTGCACCACCTGTTGGATAATATGTTCCTGTTACACTTCCTGTTCCAATAGTTACAAATTCTGCAGCAGCAAATAGTGATACTTTCACTGATAAAAGGGCAAAGATAGCAATTAATTTCTTCATTCAAACTCTTTAAATATATTTTATTTATTATAGTTACTTTCTCATTATATCAAACTAAAGCACTAAAAAAAGGGCTTTGTATAAAAATTAGCACTTTTATGAATCTTTTGCTAAAAAGAACTTGACATTTACTCACTCATATAGTATAATATTTTTAGCAGTTTGAGAATTCAAGTGCTAAAAGTGAGTAAATTATGATTGATAAAAAAGAGTATTTATTACATTCCATAATCAAAGCATATATTGAACACTTAGAACCTATTGGTTCTACACAACTAAAATCAATGTATGATATTGCTTACTCTCCTGCAACTATTAGAGGGTACTTTAAAAAGTTAGGAGAAGAAGGCTTTTTAGCTCAAGAGCATGTGAGTTCAGGTAGAACTCCTACAACTGAAGCTTTAAAACAGTATTGGAGTAATAAATTAAATTTTAAACTTGATTTTGTAGACGAAAAAGCTATAGAGTATTTTTCTAAAGAGCTTGGAGTTGCAGTATTTGTTCAAGAGCAAAAGTCAGATACTCTAAATGACATTTTAAATGTTGAAAATAGATATATGATTTTAGAGTTTAGCTCTTTTGCAATTACAGTTAAATATTCTGACGCGCTTTATAGATTTTTAAATGATATGCAAGGTTTAGAGTTAGTTCACATTGTGAATATCTCAAAACAAGTTGGTGCTTATGAAATCTATGAAAAAGTAAGTCAGCATTTACAAAACAAAAATTTTCATATTTATAATACTAAAGAGTTTTTTTCTTTAGCATTGAAATACAACTATGATGAAAAAAGCATTAATGGGTTTTTAAAAGGAAGAATTCTTGATTCATTAGAAGAGGGAATTTATTTTGAAAACATTATTCCAGAAGGTTATATAGCTATTTGCCATAATTGTAAAATTGAAAATAAAAATATAAAAATGCTAGTAGTTGGTGAATTATCAAAGGACTACGAATATTTCTATAATAAAATAAATATGAGTTAGGAGATATATTTTGAGTGAAAATAAAGAAGAATTAAACCAAGAACAAATAAACCAAGAACAAATAAATCAAGAAGAAGTTGAGCAAACTGTTGAAGAACAAGCTTGTGAAAACAATGAAGAGTCTTGTGAAACAAAAGAGTTAACAGCAGAAGAAAAAATTGCTGAACTAGAAGCAAAATTAAAAGAATCAGAAGATAAATATTTTAGAGTTCACGCAGATTTTGAAAATATTAAGAAAAGATTAGAAAAAGAGAAATATCAAGCAATTGATTATGCATCTGAAAAGTTTGCAAAAGATTTATTAATGCCAATTGATACTTTAGAAATGGCATTAGCAGCAGAAGAAGCAGCAAATGAGCTTTCTGCAGAAGAATTACTTGCAAAATTAAAAGAGGGTGTAGAGTTAACAATTAAAAACTTCTATACAGCATTTGAAAAGCATGATATTTCAATAATTGAAACAGATGGTGAGTTTGATCCAAACTTCCATGATGCAGTGATGCAAGTAGATAGTGAAAACCATAAAACAGGTGAAATTGTTCAAGTGATGCAAAAAGGTTATAAGTTTAAAGATAGACTTCTAAGAGCATCAATGGTTTCAATCGCAAATTAGTCATATTTTGACTATTTTGTTGTTCGACTACGAAATTTCAAAGAGTCACTTACAGAAGTAAGCTCCTCCTTAAAATTTCTTGTCTGCCTATAACTAGTCTAAAATCTGACTAATTTAGGTAATGACCGTAATGTCTCTAAACTAAAAGATAAATTAGATAAAAGATAAAAAATTTTGAAGGAAACCAAAGCAAACTTCAGTTTGCTCTTTAGATTGGTTCTTAGCTTGAATTTATTTCAAGCGCTAAAGAACATCAAAAGATTAGGTTCCTTCATTTTATAAAATAAAATTAAGGATTTAATATGAGTAAAGTAATTGGTATTGACTTAGGTACAACAAACTCTTGTATGGCAGTTTATGAAGGTGGTGAAGCTAAAGTTATTCCTAATAAAGAAGGAAAAAATACAACTCCATCAATTGTTGCATTCACTGATAAAGGTGAAGTATTAGTTGGTGACCCAGCAAAAAGACAAGCTATTACAAACCCGGAAAAGACTATCTATTCTGTAAAAAGAATTATGGGTCTTATGATGGACGAAGAAAATGCTAAAGAAGCACAAGAAAAAGTAGGATATAAAATCGTTAATAGAAACGGTGCAGCAGCAGTTGAAATTGCTGATAAAGTTTATACTCCTCAAGAAATTTCTGCAAAAATTTTAGGAAAATTAAAAGCAGACGCTGAAGAGTATTTAGGTGCTCCTGTAACTGACGCAGTTATTACAGTTCCTGCATACTTCAATGATGCACAAAGAAAAGCAACTCAAGAAGCTGGTACTATTGCTGGTCTTAACGTATTAAGAATTATCAATGAGCCAACAGCTGCTTCATTAGCATATGGACTTGATAAAAAAGGTGAAGAGAAAGTATTAGTATACGATTTAGGTGGTGGTACATTTGACGTTACTGTTCTTGAAATTGGTGATGGAACATTTGAAGTACTTTCAACAGATGGTAATGCATTCTTAGGTGGAGATGACTTTGATAACGCAATTATTGATTGGTTAGCAAAAGAGTTCGAAGCTGAAAATGGTTTTGATATTAAAAATGACAAAATGGCATTACAAAGATTAAAAGATGCTGCTGAAAATGCTAAGAAAGAGTTATCTTCTGCTGAATCAACAGAGATTAACTTACCATTTATCTCTATGGGTAACGCAGGACCAGTTCACTTAGTTAAATCATTAACAAGAGCTAAATTTGAGTCTATGACTGAGCATTTAATCTCTGAAACTTTAGAGCACATCAAAGTTGCTATGAGAGATGCTGGATTAGATAAAGATGAAATCGAAGAAGTAATCATGGTTGGTGGTTCAACAAGATTACCAAAAGCTAACCAAGTAGTTAAAGATTACTTTGGAAAAGATTTAAATAAAGGTGTTAACCCTGATGAAGTAGTTGCTGCTGGTGCTGCTGTTCAAGCTGGTGTATTAAGAGGTGATGTTAAAGATGTATTATTATTAGACGTTACTCCATTATCACTTGGAATTGAAACTCTTGGTGGAGTTATGACTAAACTGATTGAAAAAGGAACTACAATTCCTGTTAAAAAATCACAAGTATTCTCTACAGCAGAAGACAATCAACCAGCTGTATCAATTCACGTTGGTCAAGGTGAAAGAGAATTTGCAAAAGATAACAAATCTTTAGGTATGTTTGAATTATCTGACATTCCAGCAGCTCCAAGAGGTGTTCCTCAAATTGAAGTAACATTTGACATTGATGCAAATGGTGTTTTAAATGTATCCGCTAAAGATAAAGGTACTGGAAAAGAGAATAAGATTACTATTTCTGGTTCGTCTGGATTATCTGATGAAGAAATCGAAAAAATGGTAAATGAAGCAGAAGCAAATAAAGAAGCTGATGAAAAAAGAAAAGAAGTAATCGAAGTAAGAAACCAAGCAGACGCTTTATTACACTCAACTAAGAAAACATTAGAAGAGAATGAAGATGCAGTTTCTGAAGAAGAAAAAACTAAAATCGTAGACGCAGCTGCAGCTTTAGAGGAAACTTTAAAAGATGAAAATGCTACTAAAGAGCAAATTGAAGAAAAAGTAAAAGCTTTAACTGAAGTTTCTCACAAGTTAGCAGAAGCTATGTATAAAAAAGAAGGTGGTGACCAAGCAGGTGCTGGTGCACAACCAAACCAAAAAGCTAAAAAAGACGATGACGATGTTATCGATGCTGAAGTAGAGTAATCTCTACTTCATGCAAACTCTAATCTTCTTACTATTAACTTTTTTAATAGTAATCTTTTCTATTCTACTTTATGTTAAAAATAAACACTCACGAGTTGATAAACTAAATAAAGGCATTTGTCCTTCATGTGGAGACAAAGCTAAAACTTTTTATGATGATAGAACACGAAGTACGTTTAAAGTAGATGTTATTTCTGCAAGAGTATTAAAAAATCATGGTTGCTCTGGACTAAATGATATTGAGTACACTTGTAAAACTTGTGGTTTAAAAGAGGTCTATTCTCAAAGCGGTTCATCTAATTGTTCTGTGTAATCTTTTATTAACTTTTAGATGTTAGAATTCCAAAAACTAAGAAGGACTTCTACTCATGAAAACTTTACTACTTTCTATTACTTTCCTAATTCTTTTTTTTACTGGATGTTCTCAAAAAGAGCCTTTACAACTTGAAAAATTAAATAAAATATCTAAAGCTAAGGTTTTAAAAGTAAACCTAAATACTATTGAAGGTTTTTATGAAGATGATTTAAATTATGCCTTGGATGTATTTAAAAAAGATTGTAAAAGAGCAAAAAGATATGAGCTATTTAAAGAGGCTTGTTCTAAAGCAAATGATTATGATAATGGCTCAAAATTCTTTACTGAAAACTTTGTTGCCTATGAATTATATAATAACAATAAAACAAATACAGGTGTGATTACAGGTTATTATGAACCTTTATTAAGAGGTAGTCTAACAAAAAGTGAAAAATACAAGTATCCAATTTATAAAACACCAAAAGATATGTATATCGTTGACTTATCATCTGTTTACCCAGAACTTAAAAAATATAGACTAAGAGGTAAGCTAAAAGGTAATAAAATCATTCCTTATGATGATAGAGAAGCTATTAATGAAAGAGATGATTTAGAAGCAATCTGTTATGTTGATGATAGGTTTGATTTATTCTTTTTACATATTCAAGGTTCTGGAAAAGTTCAATTAGAGACTGGTGAAGTTCTAAATGTAGGTTATGCAAACCAAAATGGGCATAAATACAAAGGAATAGGTGGTATGCTATTACAAGAGGGTGTATTGCAAGGTTATGGAGCTTCAATGCAAGGTATTAAAGCTTACTTACAAGATAACCCTGAAAGAGTAGATGAAATATTACATGCAAATGAAAGCTATATTTTCTTCTCAAAAAGAAGCCAAGGTGCAACAGGTGCTTTAGGAACAGAATTAACTGCTGGAAGAAACTTAGCAGTAGATAGAAGATATATTCCTCTAGGAATGCCAGTATTTATAAATACAAAAAATTCAGTAACACAAGAAAAAATAAATAGACTTATGGTTGCAGCTGATGTTGGTGGAGCAATTAAAGGTGAAATAAGAGCAGACTTCTTCTATGGAAACGGAAAAGATGCTGAATTGCATGCAGGTGGAATGAAAGAACAAGGAAAGCTTACAATCCTTGTTCCTAAAGAGTTTGTGCCAAGTAGTAATAAAAACTAATTACAGCTCTTGGCCTAGCTACAGCATCCTGTTCCACAACATGAAGATGGAGCTTCTTGTCTGAAATCAATAACAAAATTGTTTCCATGTTCTACTAAATCAAATTCATGTTTTTTACAGAATTCTAAGTTCATTTGATTTTTCATTTGAATTGCTTTACTTAAAGCGTCATCTTTTGAGTTAAATTCTAGATTATTTTGTAAATCACTTCTTCTAAAACAACCACACTCTGTTTCTACTATAACTTTATGCATTAAAAGTTCTCCTATAATAATTTTTTTCGAAGATTATCAAAAAAAAATTTAAATAGACTTATAATAATAATTTATGAAATTGCTTTAAAAAAATCAAGTAAAATTTAGATAAAATATCTATATTACACTAAACAAGGGCAAAAATGCATATTACAAATATTATCTCTCAATACTTTGGAAAATTCGCTAAAACTGAGTTTCCATCATTTATTCAAAAGATTATAAATAAAGTATATGTAAAAAGTATGAAGTTAGACATGAGTGAATTTAGAAACGAAAAGTTTTATAAATCACTAAATGATCTTTTTACAAGAGAATTAGCAATTGCAAGACAAATCAATGAAGATGAAAAGGTATTTATTTCTCCAACAGATAGTTTAATTACACAAGCAGGAGATGTAAAGGGTGATTTAGCTTTACAAATCAAAGGGATGGAATACTCTTTTGAAGAGCTATTAACTTACAATTGTGCAAATAACTTTGAAAAGTTAGTAGATGGTAAATATATGAACTTTTACCTTTCTCCAAGGGATTATCATAGATATCACTCTCCTTGTGATTTTGAAGTAAAAAGATTACTACATGTTCCAGGGAAACTTTATCCAGTAAATTTAAAATATCTAAATAAACAAATTGATTTATTTGCTGAGAATGAAAGAGTTATTTTAGAGTGTGTTCATGAAGATAAACTATTTTACATGGTATTTGTTGGAGCATTAAATGTTGGTCAAATGGTATTTGAGTTTGAGCCAAAAGTTGAAACAAATACAGATGTTAGATATATTCAAATTTATGAATATGAAGATAAAAAAGTTAAAAAAGGTGACTGTTTAGGTTACTTTAAAATGGGTTCTACTGTTGTAATGTTCTGGGAAAAAGGATTTGTTGAACTTGAAGAGTTAACAGGTCAATCAGTGAAATATGGACAAAGTATTTGCCAAAAAAGTTAAGCATAAATACAAGAGTCTTTAAAAGCAGGTTTAATAAATATGAAAAATAAAATCTTTTTAAAGATAGGAGCAATTTTTGTTTTTATTGTTTCTGCATATTTATTTTTCATAATATTTATTATTTCTCCAAAGATTACTAAATATTTTATTGATTTTGAAACAAACCAAGTAAAACTACAACTTGAAAAGATATCTCATATAGTTGACTCAAAAAAAGAGCAAATAAATGAGTTTGAAACCTTCAAAGAAAAAGAGTATAGACAAAAGATAAGAGAGACCTCTTATCTTGCATATAATACTCTTCAAAGCTACTATAAAGAGTATGAAAAAGGAAATTACACTAAAGATGAAGCTGTAAAAAAAGCTTTAGTGATTATTTCAAATATTACATATAATGACAAAGGCTATTTGTATCTTATAGATACAAAAGGAAATACTTTATATCACCCTACAAAAACTAATATCGGAAGAAATATCTATGATTTAAAAGATGCAAAGGGTAAAGTCTTTGCTCCAACAATTATTAAAGATGTGATAGAACAAAAAGAGACTTATAGTTCATACTTTTGGAAAAAGTTAAACTCAAATACTGTATCAAAAAAGCTTGTTCATAGTATTTATTTTGAGCCTTTTGATATTATTGTATCTTCTACAACTTATGAATCAAATATTCAAGTAGAAATTGATGCCCAAAAAGAAAAAGCTATCCAAAAACTAATGCCTTTGATTGATACTCTTTTTTCAAAGGAACATGGGCATATTTTTATTTTAGATGAAGAGTTTAGGATTATTGCCCACCCTTCAAAATCTCTTATGGGGGAATCTTTAGCCATAGGAAAATATAGTAAATACGTTGATGTGCTTTCTTTATCAAAGGAGCTTATTGACTCTTCTTCGAACCAAAAAATGTTAAAGTATATTTGGAACACAAAAGAAGACCCTGAAAACTTTACATATGAAAAATTTGCTTGGGTTGAATACAATGACTTCTTTGGCTGGTATATAATCTCATCTATCTATAAAAAAGATTTAGAAAAGAAAGTAGAAGAGATTGATTCTATGTTGATAAATCTTTCTATCATTCTTCTTTTAGTTTTAATGTTTATAGCAATTTTATTTGTTCAAAAACTTTTAAAACCTATTCAAGACTTATCTGAAAATGCAAGATTGGTTGAAGCTGGAAACTTAGAAGTAAGAACAATAGTTGAAAGTAATGATGAATTAGGTGTTCTAGCAAATCATTTTAATAAAATGCTAGATGCAATTCAAGAAAACACAAAGAACTTAGAAGAAAAAATCCAAGAAAGAACTTTAGAGATAAGAAAGAAACTTTATTATGATGAGTTAACAGGCTTAGAAAATAGAGAATCTCTAATTGAAAGTATCAAAGAAGAAGAGTTTGTTGCAGTAAACTTTATTGATATAAATAACTTCGATGATATAAATGAACTTTATGGTTTCCAAATAGGAAATGAATTATTAATCAAAATAACTAAAAGACTACAAGAGTTTTCAGATGAGCATGACTTAAAGCTTTATAGAGTAAATGGAGATATATTTGCTTTAAAAGATACAAATATTGTAAGATTTTTAGCCTATGAAAAAATGATAGATAAAATCCATGAGCTTTTTGTAAAAGAGTTTAAAATAGAAGGTCTAGGAGTTGATTTATACTTATCTGTTACTGTAGGTTCATCAATCTCTCAAAACCAACCTGTAAAGTGTGCAAATACTGCTTTAAATAAAGCAAAACATACGTCTCAAAGAACAGTTGTTTATAATAAAAATATTGATGTAAAAGAGAACATCAAAAAAATGATGCATTGGAAAGATAAGATTAAAAATGCAATAGAAAATGATAACGTAGTTCCATTTTTCCAACCAATTTTTGATAAAGATGAGAAGCTTATTAAATATGAAACCCTAATGAGAATAAAAGATAATGTAGATGGAAAAGAACACTTCTTATCTCCTGGAAATTTCTTTGATGTTGCAATTAAAACAAAACAGTATTTTAAACTAAATCAAATAGTTATAAAAAAAGCCTTTGATAATATTGATAAAATAGGAAAAATGGTATCAGTGAATATCAGTTTTTCAGATATTTTGAACTTAGACTTTATGGAGTTTATAGAAAAAGAAGTAAAACTTCTAAGTAAAGAACAAAGAGAAAAAGTTGTTTTTGAAATCCTTGAGAGTGATTTTATTTCTGACCACAAAGTATTAGATGACTTTATCTTAACATACCGAGAAAAAGGCATTAAGTTTGCAATTGATGACTTTGGAACAGGTTATTCAAACTTTACTCACGTTTTAAATATAAAACCAGAATATATAAAAATTGATGGTTCATTAATTAAAGATATAGATAAAGACCAAACAGCATTTGAGATGGTAAAATCTATTATTGATTTTTCTAAATCATTAAAAATAATTGTTGTTGTAGAGTTTATTCATAATGAAACAGTATATAAAATACTTCAAGATTTAGGTGCTGATGAGTATCAAGGCTTTTATTTAGGTGAGCCTGCACCTCTTTTTTAACTAAATAAAAGTTATTTTTAGTAAAATTTATACAAACTAAAAAAAGGATTACACATGGCAACTACAGAATTAGGAACACTTCCTTTAAACGGAACAAAAAAAGGTATTATCTCTGTTTCAAATGTTTCAGAACCATATGGTAAAGGAACGCCAGATGTTGTAAGTATTGGAATTTCATTAAATGGAAAAGATATTGAGTGGAAGTCACACATTCCATATGCAAACTTAGATGATGTAATTGCAATTTTACAAGAAGCAAGTGCAAAGAAAAAAGAAGAGCAAGAATAAGCTCTTCTTTAGGCAAACTTTAGTTAAAAAGGGTTTCTCTACCTTCATCTAGCCAGTTTGCTATACCACCTTCAAGATGTGCGATATTAGTATATCCATGGTTTTGAATTAAGAAGTCTGCAATAGTTCTTGTTCTATTTGCATGGGCACAAATTAAAACAATAAGTTGGTCTTTTGACTTTACAAGCTTTTCAAATTTTGATAACCATGTTGGTACATCACAGTTTCCAAACATATCAAAGAAAGTCATCTTATGAGAATTTTTGATGATTCCTGTGTGTTTAAATTCATCTTCTCTTCGAACATCAATCATTACAACATCATCATTTATTAATTTTTCAACTTCACTTGGTGATAAATCGACAACTTTACTCATTAGTTACCCTTATAATTAATTATATGAAATAATAACTAAATTTTATCAATTTTTTTATAACTATTAATTATAATTCTGAAATCTAAGAAATTTATAATTCTTATATAAACAAAGACTTCACATAAATTGATTATAATGTCAATAATATTTTAAATAAGGTAATACTATAGATGAAAAAAATACTATTATTAATGCTTATGGTTGTATATGCTTTTTCTATTCAAAGGTCATTTTTAGAGCCACATGAAGCATTTCAAGCAAAACTAGAACAACAAGAAGATAAGATTGTTGCAAGTATTAAACTTGGTAAAGATATTTATCTTTATGATAAACAACTTAAAATTTTAATTACAAAACCAGAAAAAAAAGAGATTACTTCAAAACTTTTAATGCCAAAACCAGAACAATATGATGAATTTATTGTTCACTTTAATGAAGTTTCAATAGATATTCCATTCTCTTTATTAAAAGAAGAAGTAAACTCAGATAGCTACGAAGTTCAATTACTTTTCCAAGGGTGTTCAAAAGCAGGACTTTGCTATGCACCTATGAGCGAGACAATCTCTGTAAATCTAGCTTCAAACTTAGAAGCTTCAAAAGCTACTGAAACTAAAAAAGAAGTAACTACAAATGAAACAGTAGCTAGTGAAAATATTTCAGAGAGTGATTCAATTGTAAATACTCTTAAAGACAAAAGTGCAATCTTAGTATTAGCAACTTTCTTTGGCTTCGGACTTTTATTATCTTTAACTCCATGTGTTTTCCCTATGATTCCAATTCTTTCATCTATTATTGTAAAAGCAGGAGATAATGAAAAGCTAACAGCTTCAAAAGGTTTCTTTTTATCTTTAGTTTATGTTTTAGCAATGGCTTTAGCATATACAATAGCAGGAGTTATTGCAGGATTATTTGGAGCTAATTTACAAGTAGCTTTACAAAATCCATATGTATTAGTGACCTTTGCATTTATCTTTGTAGTATTGGCTTTCTCTATGTTTGGATACTTTAAATTAGAGTTACCACAAAGTCTACAAACAAAACTAAACAAAACAACAGAAGGAAAAGAGAAACAAGGTGTATTTGGAGTTGCTGTAATGGGATTCCTATCAGCACTTGTTGTTGGTCCTTGTGTTGCACCACCACTTGCAGGAGCTTTAGTTTATATTGGACAAACAGGTGATGCAGTATTAGGTGGAGCAGCATTATTTGTGATGAGTTTAGGCATGGGTGTTCCTTTACTTCTTATTGGACTTGGTGCTGGTAAATTTATGCCAAAACCTGGTGGTTGGATGGAGCAAGTTACAAAAGTATTTGGTATTGTGATGCTTGCAATTGCAGTTTGGATGTTAGATAGAGTATTAGACCCTACCTTAATCATGTATTTATGGGCTTTATTATTCTTAGGAGCTGGACTGTTTATCAAAAACTTTGAAAATATTTTAGTAAAACTTCTTGCAACAGTTCTTTTAATCTATGGAACAGCAACATTTATTGGAGCTATAAGTGGAGCAACAAATGTACTAAAACCACTTGAAAAGTTCACTTCTTCAAAAGTTGTATCTACAAGCTCTAGTGATGTAAAGTTTATAAAGGTTAAAAATCTTGAAGAGTTAGACCAAGCAATTAAAACTTCAACTAAACCTGTTATGCTTGATTTTTGGGCTGAGTGGTGTGTGTCTTGTAAAGAGTTAGATAATATTACTTTCCAAGATGAGGAAGTAAAAAAAGTACTTGAAAAGTTCACTTTAATCAAAGCTGATGTTACAAAAAATACAGATGATGACAAAGCTTTAATGAAAAAATTCCAAGTATTTGGACCACCAGCTTTAATCTTCTTTGACGAAAACAATCAAGAAATGAAAGCAGCTAAAATAATTGGATATAAAAATCCACAAGAGTTTTTAGAAGTTATAAATAAAAACTTTAAATAATTCTAAAATAAATAAAACTATATTTTGTTATACTTCCTTAATAATTTTTAGGAAGTATAATGGAATTATTCTTTTCGACATTTTTAAAAATGTTCTTCATCATGACACCCTTTTTCGTGTTATCAGTTTTTTTAACAGTTACAAGTGATGCTACTCCAGCTCAAAAAAGAGCATTGGCTATAAAAGTAACTACTTCAGTGATTGTGATTAGTTTGATATTACTATATTTTGGAAAGCATATTTTTGCAGTATTTGGTATAACTTTAGATGCCTTTAGAATTGGAGCAGGGGCTTTATTATTTCTTTCAGCAGTTGAGTTAATCAAAGGAAATAAAGACACTCAAAAAGTAGAGCAAAAAGATATTTCAGAACTTGCTGTTGTACCTCTTTCTATTCCTATTACAATAGGCCCTGGTACTATTGGGGTTTTACTTGTAATGGGTGCAGGTTTTGATTCAAATGGTTCTATGGTTTTAGGAAGTTTAGCTCTTGTATGTGCAATTGTAGTGATTGGTATTATGCTTTACTCTTCTTCTATTATTGAAAGATTAGTAGGAAAACAAGGACTACTTGTAATCTCAAAAATCACGGGACTTTTTTTAGCAGCTTTATCTGCTCAAATTGTATTTACGGGAATAAAAAACTTTTTAGGTCTGTAGATGTTTGATTTTAGAAGTGAGGTTAACTTTTTAAAGCCAGATATACAAATTGATTTTAATGAAGTATGTGATGAAAGTACTTGTTATCAATCTCTTTTATCACAACTTGAACAACGATACAAAATCAAACAAACAAATATCGAGCTTTTTAATGGTTTCTCTTCTTCTATTTATTCACTTCTAAAATATTTAAACTCTAAATTTTGTTATATCTATTCTCCATGTAATTTGGAGTATAAACAAGCTTCAAATAACTTAGGTTATGAAACAAGACTAATCAATAGATTTGAAAATATATTTTTACCAATCAAAGATGATAGTGTTGTGGTTTTTATGAACCCTTCTTTTTTAGATGGTACTTTTTATGAGCTTGATAAACTTTTTGAGTATTGGGCAAGTAAAAATGCAAAAGTTATTATAGATGAAACACTAATTGATTTTTGTGGAAAAACTTCATGTATAAAATACCTAACAGCGTATGAAAACTTATTTATCGTAAAAGATTTAAGTAAATTCTACGCAAGAAAAAATCTAAATATCGCAACAGTTTTTGCTAGTGAAAAGAGTATAAAGAGTTTACGAAAATATGAACCCCAAAACAAGATATCAAGTTTTGAGATAAAGTATTTAGAAGAGGCTTTAAAGGACAAAAAATTCTCAACTATTACAAACTCAATATATATCAAAAATAGAATAGAACTAGAAAAAATACTTCAAGAACACAAGTTTGTAGATTCTATGTTTCAAAGTAATTCTAACTCACTTTTAATCCGGCTTAAAAATATTGACTCAAATGAGTTTAAAAAGAAGCTTTCAAAAAATGGTGTTATTATAAACACTTGTTTAGAGTATGATTTCATAGATGAGTATTTTGTGAGTTTCTATGTGGGTTCATTAAACAATATAAAGGGGCTAAAAAAGGCTTTAAATGCTTTTTGACAGCAAGATAGTAAATAGAATTGCACTTACTGTTACAGTGGTGTTTTTTGCTATTTTGATAACCTTTTTATTTAAATCATTTTTTATCGTTAAAAATCAGTTTATAAATATAGATGGTGCAACTTATGTGAATCAAGTTAGACAAGATTACTATACACAAAGACTTTCAAATTTTCTTACAAAAAATTGTATTGGAAATGAGCTTTGTGAAGTACAATCAATGCTTGATTTTGTTACAAGAATTCCATATAAAGTAAATAAAAGTGTTGCAAGAAGTCCAAAACACGTAGTAGAGCAAAACTTTGGTGACTGTGATGATAAGTCAAACTTACTTATCTCTCTACTTAAAACAAAAGGGTATGAGGCATATTTTGTATTTGTGCCTAAGCATGTTTTTGTGATAGTAAAATTAAAAGAAAAGCTAGCAAATAAAAAAGCTCTTTATGTAAATGGACAAGCTTATTATAAACTAGAAAGTACAGCAAAGAACTCTAGGATAGGTTTTCCTTTGAAGTATAAGTTAGAAGAGATAGAAGCAATAATTGACCCATTTAAAAATAAGAAGTTAATAGTTGAGAGTTTAGAATACAAATAAAGAGTATATATGGCAAATCAAAAAGTTTTAAAAGAGTATTTAGTAGGTAGTGAGAATAGTTATTTAAGAAGTGATGATAACAATGGCAAGGTAATCATGCTATCAGGAAAGTGGGGAAGTGGTAAAACTCATTTTTGGCAAGATAAAATTGCAACTGATGAATTAAAAGAAGAGTTAAAGAAAGAAGAAAAGTGTTACTCTTATGTAAGTCTTTATGGAAAAAGCTCAATTGAAGAGATTGAGAATGATATTTTTTCACAAGTTTATTTTGACTCTGTAGGTGGTGAAAATTTAGTTACTAAAACAGCTTCTACTTTTACAAAACTTACAAAAAGGTATGGAAAGTTTTCATCTTTATTAGATTTTTCTAAACTTGCAGAAGCGAGTGAAGAACAAAAAGATGAGTTCATAGAAAATAGTGCAACTAAAAGATTGGAAAAAGGTGGAATAATCTGTTTTGATGATTTTGAAAGAAAATCAAAAGAGATAGACCTAAATGACCTTTTTGGTTTTATCACACAATTATCTTTAAACTTTGAGTGCAAAATAGTGATAATACTAAATGACGATGTATTTGAAGGAAAAGAGAAAAATATATTCTCAAATGTAAAAGAAAAGACAGTATCTAAATACTTGTATTATAAGCCAAGTATAAGAGAACTATTTGATTTGATATTTGATGACGAAAAATATAAGAGATTAGAAAGTCATAAAGAATTAATACTTAAAACAATAGAGGAAACAGAAGAGTTAAATGCAAGAATATACATACAAGTATTAGATAATCTTTTAGAATGGATAGAAAATACAAATGAAGATGGGCATAGTGATGAAGTGTTAAGATGTTTAATTTTGGTTAATATAAATTTTATTTTATATCATACAATATCAGAAAAAAAAGAAGAATATTATATTGCTAGAGGGTTTTATAATCATGGTTTTGATTATAACTCTAATAGACTGGCAGGAATTTCAGGATATGAAAACTTTAGTAATTTTGAAGAGTATATAAATTTTGCAATTGCGAACATAGTAAGTGATGGAAAATCTCAATCAGAATTTAGAAAGAAATATCAAGACTTTATTGAAGAAAATATTAATATGTTTAAAAGTGAATTTTTTATTAATAAATGGGATGTTTCTAGAGGAATATATACTGACACTTTAGATAAAGTTAACAACTTCATAGAAACAGGTATTTTAATCAAGGATGAAAACAAATGATAGCAGTTATTCAAAGAGTAAAATCTTCATCAGTAAAAGTAGATAGTAAGATAGTAGGACAAATAGGACAAGGTCTAAACATCTTACTTGGTGTTAAAAAAGGTGATACAAAAGAGGATATTCAAAAGTTAGTAAACAAAATAGTAAATCTTAGAATCTTTCAAGATGAAAATGACAAGATGAATCTATCTCTTATAGATGTAGGAGGGGAGGCTTTGATTATCTCACAATTTACCCTTGCTGGAAATATCAAAAAAGGAAGACGTCCTAGTTTTGATGCAAGTGAAAACCCTCAAATAGCAAATGAGTATTATGAAGAGTTTAAAGCTTTTGTAGCAAGTCATGATATTCATGTTCAAAGTGGAGTATTTGGAGCACATATGGAAGTAGATATTCAAAATGATGG
The DNA here is from genome assembly GCF_004116715.1 of Arcobacter sp. CECT 8989. Lineage (NCBI taxonomy): Bacteria > Pseudomonadati > Campylobacterota > Epsilonproteobacteria > Campylobacterales > Arcobacteraceae > Arcobacter > Arcobacter sp. CECT 8989. The sequence continues at coordinate 101,767 of NZ_PDKE01000002.1, forward strand.
TCCAGTTACTTTTATAGTAGATAGTAAAGAATTAAATTAAAAAGAAGAGTTATGTCGTATATAAAATGGTATGAAGCCCACGGAAAAAAACACGCAAAGATAATGGAAAAACTAAAAGACAAAAGTGATGCTGAGGTTATAGAGTATTTTAGGTTTGATAATATGGTAGAAAAAGAGCCTGACTTTTGTCCTTTATATGAAGAGAACAAAAAGTGCCATGATTATGAAGAGTTAAACTGCTACTTCTGTGCCTGTCCAAACTTTAGGTTTGATGATGATGGTGTAAAAAAACAAGATGATAAGACTCTTTATTCTTATTGTAGTATTGACTCAAAAGATGGAGCACAATTTGAAGGGGAAGATTATATTCACCAAAACTGTGCAGGGTGTTTAGTCCCACACAAAGAGAGATATATTAAAAAGCATTTTAATAGAAATTGGTTTGAGGCAATGAAAAACGTTAATCTATCAAAATAGAGAAGATGTTTTTGCCTTTGTTGTGATTGTAAACTAGTTTAAATCCATGAAGATTTGCAATAGTTTTTACAATATATAAACCTAAACCAAAACCATCACTTCTTTTCTCTTCTTGAGAGAAGGGTTCTGTGTAGTATTCAAGATTTTCTTTTAGTGGCTCACCTTCTGAGATAATATCTATTCTATGTTTGTTTGCATTTAAAATTGCATGTGAGTTTGGTGAAAATTTTATTGCATTGTCTATCAGGTTTTTAAGTGCCACAGAAAGCATTGCTGTATCTGCATTTAGATTAAAGTCTTTTATCTTTGAACTTATCTTATCTGGACTTAAAAGAGCTATATCTAAAGTCTTTGTATAGATTTTGAAAAATGAAGTTAGTTCTTTATAAACAAAAGTGTTGCTTGAAGTTAGTTTTTCAACCATTGCAAGCTCTTTGATAATATCATCCATACGATGAAAAGCTTTTTGAAGCATATCTCTTTTTTTCTCATCATCTAAAGTCTCAGCAATAAACATCGCCTTTGTAATAGGTGTTTTTAGTTCATGCATCATATTACGCATGAATAAATCTTTTGATTTTCTTTGATTGTTTATATGTGTTAAGGCTTCATCAAAAGTTTTTGCAATAGTTCCTATTTCATCTGTACTATTTGATTTGATTTTTACGTTGAAGTCACCTTCTGAGAACTTTTTAATCTCTTTGTTTAGTTGTCTAAGAGGTTTTAGTTTTCTTTTTAAAATATAGTATAGTGAGAAAAGTACCCCAAGGGAAATAGCAATAGCAAGGGATATAATCATAAGATTGTGGGTATAACTTTGAGTATCTTTTAACATCAGGTTATAACCGTCTCTTTGCACATAGATATATAAAATATCATCTAAGATGATAATTCTATATACACCATCAAGAGTATCTCTTAAAATTAGTGGTTTACCATTGCTTATGATTTGTAGTTTCTGCTCTTGTTTATCAACTTGAATCATTTTAAACTGGTCAACTATAAACTTTACTCCGGCGTTATTAGGTTTACTTTCCAGTGATTTAAGTATGTTTTCGGCTACAAGTTCATACTTTTTTTGCATAGTGATATTGTATCTTTGCTTATCAAGCTTTATAAAAATTGCAAAGGTAATAGAAACAGCAATTAAAGCTAAAATAAAAATAGTATTAATAAAAGCAGAGATAGAAATATTACGAATCATACTAGTTGATAACCAATCCCACGTACTGATTTTATGTATGTTTTTTCATTGTCTATTTTAGATATTTTTGTTCTTATTCTTGAAATCATTACATCGATATTTTTTAAACTACTATCATCTTCGATGTGGTCACTTGCATAGATAAAGTCTTCTCTAGCTATAACTGCACCATTTCTTTGGATAAGTAGTTTTAAAATATCATATTCAGCTAGAGTTAGGTTAAGTGTTTCCCCTTTAAAGATGATTTGCATATCATCTTCTTTTAGAATGAAATCACTCTTTTTCTCTTCCTCTTTTTTCTTTTCACTTCCACCAGTTCTTTTTAAAATAGCTTTGATTCTAGCTTGAAGTTCTCTAGGGTTGTATGGTTTAGGAAGGTAGTCATCAGCACCTCTTTCAAGTCCCATAACTTTGTCAAGAATATCATCTCTTGCACTTGAAATAATAATAGGGATATCTGATTTTTCTCTGATTTTAGGAATAACTTCAAGACCATCTATCTCAGGTAGAGTAAGGTCTAGAATTACCAGTTCATATTTTTTTAGGTTTAGCATTGATAGCCCATTGTATGGGCTATCTGTATTTGTTACTTCAATATCTTGTGAGGCTAAATACTCTGTGATGATTTGAGCTAATTCTAAATCATCTTCTATCATTAATACTTGTATTATAGGAGATCCTTTATTTTATAGCTAGAATGATTGTTTGACCATATCTATTTATATAAATTCTTTTTAGTTTATTATTATACTTTCTAATTGCTTGTTGCATATCAGGGAAGCTTTTTACTTCAATATCTTCTATTTGAATAATAACATCTCCTGGTTCAAATCCAACTTTTTCTGCATCAGAATTTGGCTCAACATTTACTACTAAAACACCTTTTGTATTTGAGCTTAGTCTAAATCTTTTGATAACTTTTGAGTTAAGTTCTGATAATAAAAGTCCACCTAAGAACTTTCCATTATTTGCATCAGAAGTTACAAGTCCAGCTCTATTTCCTAGAGTTACATTGATTTTTACATCTTTTTTATTTCTTTCAAGTTTTACAGAAATCGTTTGATTTGGTTTAAATGATGCAATAACATTTTGTAAATCTTTTCTATCTTTGATTGGAATATTATTGATAGAGTAGATTAGGTCACCTCTTGTTAATCCTGCTTTTGAAGCTGGTGTATCACTTGCTACATCTAAAATAAGTGCACCACTTGATCTTTTATATAGTTTTGAAACTCTTTGGTCAAGCTCTCCAATAACAACTCCAAGGTATCCTCTTGTAACTTTTCCATCTTCAATAAGTTTTTTAACAACATCTTTTACCATAGAAACAGGAATTGCAAAACCAATACCGTTGTTACCACCAGATTTAGAGATAATTGCACTATTAATACCAATTAAAGCACCTCTACTATCAACTAAAGCACCACCAGAGTTTCCTGGGTTAATAGAAGCATCTGTTTGAATAAAGTTTTCATATCTATTGATACCTACATGGTCTTTATTTAGTGCTGAGATAATACCTTGAGTTACTGTTGTACCTATACCAAATGGGTTACCAATAGCAAAGATTAAATCACCAACTTGTAGGTTTTCAGAGTATCCAAATTTAACTGCATTGAAGTTGTTTCCTTCAATTTTAATAACTGCTAAGTCACTATCTGAATCTTTTCCTATAACTCTTGCATTGTACTCTTTAGGATTGTCTGCAATAGTAATGATAATCTCATCTGCATTTTCAATAACATGATTGTTTGTTACGATATATCCATCTTTTGAGATGATAACACCAGAACCAAGTGATCTTTGAATTCTATTTTGTCCAAATTGTTCATTAAATTGGTCACCAAAAAATCTTCTTAAAAATGGGTCATTAAACATTTGAAATGGAATATTTCCTGCATTTGAAGATACTCTTCTTTTCGCTGCAATATTTACGACCGATTTCATTGGGTCTTTGATGCTCTCATTAAATGATAAAATTTGATTTGGGTTACTTGGAGCTACTCTTTTTATGTCTTTGTCTGCCATTTGAAAGTCAACTGACTGAGCAAATGAACATGTAGCTATAAATATTACTGTGAAAAATAGTTTCTTTAACATTTTCATTTATCCTTTTAATATTATTTATTAAAGAATTATAATAGCAAAATGTAAACTATTTTTGAATAAATTGTAAATAAAAGATTAATACAAAGTGTAGAAATTGTGAAAATAAAGTATGAGAATTCTCATACTTTATTTAGTAGATTAAAGGTCAGTTTTAAGAACTGCACCAGAACTTGCATTTGTTACAAGTGCTCTATATTGTCCTAACCAAGAAGAGTTAAGAGGTTTTTTAAGAGGTGTGAACTCTGCTTTTCTTTTTGCAATCTCTTCATCTGTTAAGTTTACAGATAAGATATATTGGTCAACATCAATGTGAATTTCGTCACCATCTTTTAATAAACCAATCATACCACCTTCTGCTGCTTCAGGCGATACGTGACCAATACTTGCACCTCTTGTAGCTCCTGAGAATCTACCATCAGTGATTAAAGCAACTTTATCTCCAAGTCCCATTCCCATGATAAGTGAAGTAGGTGCTAACATCTCTTGCATACCTGGACCACCTTTTGGACCTTCATATCTAATAACAACTACGTTACCAGCTTGAACTTTACCTTCTACAATACCTTTTATTGCTTCTGGTTGCCCATCAAAACATACAGCTTTCCCTGTGAAAACTCTATCTCCTGTGATACCAGCAGTTTTGATAACAGCACCTTGTTCTGCTAAGTTACCATAAAGAATCGCTAATCCACCAACTTCTGAATAAGGATTATCAATAGTGTGAATAATATTTGTATCTTTAATCTCAGCATCTTTGATTTTTTCTAAAGTTGAAATTCCACCAATAGTTGGATTATCAATTAAAATATCATCACCTCTTTTTGACATCTCTTTCATAACTGCATTTACACCACCAGCTTTGTTGATGTCTTCCATATGTACAGTAGATAAAGATGGAGAAATCTTAGCAATATGAGAAACTCTTTTAGAAATAGAGTTAATATCTTCTAAGTTGAAGTTAACACCAGCTTCTTTTGCAATTGCTAACATATGTAATACCGTATTTGAGCTTCCACCCATAGCCATATCAACAGCAAAGGCATTTCTTACAGCATTTTCATTTAAGATATTTCTTAATTTGTAATATTCTCTTGCTTTTTCATCTTTTGCAATTTCACAGATTCTTCTTGCTGCTTGTCTATATAACTCTTCTCTTTCAGGAGTAAGGGCTAAGATTGTACCATTTCCTGGAAGTGCAATTCCCATAGCTTCCATTAAAGTATTCATTGAGTTAGCTGTAAACATACCAGAGCATGAACCACCACTTGGACAGGCATTACACTCGATATCTTTTAACTCTTCTTCATTCATGTCACCTTTTTCAAACTTACCTACAGCTTCAAATGCAGTTGCTAAATCAATAGGATCACCATCTTTAGTATGACCTTTTTGCATTGGTCCACCAGAAACAAATACAGTTGGAACATCAACTCTTAATGCACCCATAATCATACCTGGAACGATTTTATCACAGTTTGGAATAGCAATCATTGCATCTAGTTTGTGTGCATTCATTACTGTTTCAATAGAGTTTGCAATTAATTCTCTTGATGGAAGTGAGAATAACATCCCATCATGTCCCATTGCAATACCATCATCAACACCAATTGTATTAAACTCAAAAGGAACACACCCATTTGCTTTAATCTCTTCTTTTATGATTGCTGAAACTTTATCTAAAAAGAAATGTCCTGGAATAAGTTCAATGAAAGAGTTTGCTACTCCAATAAATGGTTTATCAAAATCTTCGTCTTTTAGTCCCGTAGCTCTTAATAGTGACCTATGAGGCGTTCTGTCGTACCCTTTTTTTATCTCATTACTTCTCAATTAATATCCTTTAATAGCGCTATTATTATATGTCGGATATTATACTTTTTTTGCTGTTCAAAAATGATTAAATAATTAAATTTTGAAATTTTTTCAACTTTTTTTGAAAAACTCTTGACAAATAAAAAAAAAGCTATTATAATTCCAGTCCAATTTAAGAAACAACATGTTTTTTAAATCTACCAATAAGTGCGAGTGTGGCGGAATAGGTAGACGCGTGGGACTTAAAATCCCATTCCGGTTTCGGAGTGTGAGTTCGATTCTCACCATTCGCACCACTTATTAATGTTGTAGTGAGTTGACTGAGTTGGTCGAAAGTACCGGTTTTGAAAACCGGCGAGGTTCACGCCTCCGAGGGTTCGAATCCCTCACTCACTGCCACTTTTCTATTATCAATTATCCGTTATTTTTTACTATAAATAATAAATATGTTTCATTTATAAACTTCAAAATCTAATATTAACTTTTCTCTATCTCAATAAGAACTTTTTTCATAAATAAATATTATAGTTAAAATAAATACTTTAATAAGGAATAGTTATGAAAAATAGATTTAAAATCATAGCCTTACTATTGACTTTTTTCTGTGCAGTTAGTTTTGTAAATGCAAAAGAGATAAATGATAGTGTTGCTCTAAATGGAGTAAAAGAGACAAAAAGTGTATTCTTAATAGACTTTACAAACGTAAATAAAACAGCTTTTTATTTACAAATAATCGAAGGTACACATAAAGGACTAGTTTCTCAAGGTGTAAAACCAAATATGGTTTTAGTATTTATTGGTGAAACAGTGAAGTTTTTAAGTACAAAACAAGATGAAGCTTTTGAGATGGAAAATGAAGAGAAACTTCAAGAGATTCAAGATTCAATTAAAAGGTTAGCAAAACTTGGTGTTAGAATGGAAGTATGTGCTGTTGCTACAAAGGTTTTTAAAGTAGATAACAGTAGTATTCCAAAAGAAATGCATATCATTGCTGATGGCTTTATATCACTTATTGGATGGCAAACACAAGGACATAAGTTAGTTCCAATATTTTAACAGGAGAATATTATTTTAAATAGTGCTAGAAAGGATACTCAAAAAGGAATGATTTTAATGCTTCTTGCAGTGTTGATTATTCCTTTTTCTGATGCAATAGGTAAGTGGCTTTCTAGTACCTATTCTCCAATGCAAATTACTTTTTTCAGATTTTTATTACAAGCAATCTTGATATATTTTGTGGCAAGAGTTTTACGAAAAAAAATTGGAGCTTTTAAAACTATATATTTGTATTTGGCCTTTTTTATCTCTTCTTGTATGTTTTTACTCTTTTGGGGCTTGATGTATTTGCCTTTAGCAAATAATATTGCACTATTTTTTATAGAACCTTTAGTTTTAACTGTTTTATCAATAGTCTTTTTAAAAGAGAAAGTTACAAGAGCTTTACTTATTGTATTATTTGTTGGGCTACTTGGGACAATGATTATTATAAGACCTAATTGGTCAGCTTATGGAACAGCTGCAATACTGCCTATTCTTGCAGCAATTTTTTATGCTCTTTATCTTATGACAATACGAGTATCAAAAGATATAAAAGATGTTTTAACCATGCAGTTTTGGATAGGAATTATAGCTTCAGTTTTTACTTCTATACTTTTTTTAATAGCTCAGCCTTTTGATTTAGAGGTTTTATCTTTTAATAAAATAGACCACTCTTTATGGTGGTTGGTTTTTCTTTTAGCTGTAGTTACTATAGTAAGTCAGTTGTTGATTTCAAATGCCTTATATTATGCAAATGCAAGTTTACTAGCCTCTTTTCAGTATTTAGAGATAATAAGTGCAACTTTATTAGGGTGGATTATTTTTAATGATATCCCAGATAGATTGACCATGTTAGGGGCTATTATAGTGATTTTTTCTGGTGTTTATTTAATAAAGGTAGAAAGAAACTCTAAAGATTAAAAAAAAATTAAGGTAGTTTTGATATAATTTCGTTCCAATTTGTGGAGGTATAGCAAAGTTGGTAATGCCCGGGATTGCAAATCCTGTATGCGCTGGTTCGAGTCCGGCTACCTCCTCCATTTTTTAACATGTGCGAGTGTGGCGGAATAGGTAGACGCGTGGGACTTAAAATCCCATTCCGGTTTCGGAGTGTGAGTTCGATTCTCACCATTCGCACCACTGTTACTTTCTAAATTTAAATCAAAATAATCACTAAGTACAATTTAAAAATTATTAAAACCTTACATTAATTAAATTAAATATTTAATCAATACTTTAATGATAGCCTGATAATATATAATAATTATATTATTTATTCTCTCTAAAAGGAATATCATTTATGTCTAGTGTTAAGCAAACAAATATAAAATTATTATATATAGAAGATGACTTGACTGTACAAGAATCTGTTTGTAATATTTTAAGTATGGTAGTAGAAAATATTTTTTTAGCTTCTAATGGGGAGGAAGCTTTAAATATTTTAGAAAAAGAAAATTATCTCATAGATATTATTATTACAGATATAAGAATGCCTAAATTAAATGGATTAGAATTAGTTGAAATAATAAGAGAAAAAAGTAAAGATATTCCAGTAATCATAACCACAGCATTTAACGAGATTAATTATTTGCAAAAAGCAATTGATTTAAAAGTAGATAAATTTATTCAAAAACCAGTTAATCTAAAAGATTTGATTGATGAAGTACAAAAACTAATCAATATAATTTCTACAAAAAGAGAATTAGAAAGAAAAAAAATCCAGCTATTAAACTACAAAACAGTTATAAATCTAACCAACTATGTAATAGAAATAGACCCTATTGGAAATATAAAATATATATCAGACAACTTGAAAACTTTTTTTAAAGAGAATTTAGGCTTTGAATTAGAGTTTAAAAACCTATTTCATATTGGTGAGCATTATGATTATAAAACTGAGGAGTTAGACTCTAAAAATAAAATTAGAAAAGTTATGTTTAAAAAAGTTTTAGATTTAGAGATATTTTCTAAACATATTGTATTTAATATAAATGAAAATGTATTTACTTTTAATATGACATCCTTCGCTTCATATATAGAGAATGATGAAGTAAAAACTATAAGTATTATTTTAAAAGATATTTCTGAAGTTGTAAGAAAAAAAGATAAACAAATTGAAGAATTATATAAGGATTTAGTAACTGAACTACCAAATAGACATGCTTTAGTTAAGGATTTAAATAAAACAAATGAAGATAAGTCTCTACTTCTTTTGAATATTGATAACTTTAGAAAATATAAGCATACATATGGGTTTGATATTTCAGATAAAATTTTAAATTGTGTAGCAGATGAATTAAAATCTTATTTTCAAGCCAAAGAGACTATAGAAGATATATATAAACTAGAAAATGCTTTATTTGCAATAACAACTAAAAAAGAAAAAGATTTTGATATTGAAAAGTCAAAAAAAATAGCAGATAAATTAATAGAACATTTTGACAAGTTCATTGTTCCTGTTGATACCTTATCAATTGATATAAGCATAACATTAGGGACTAGTTGTTTAGGTAATACGGACTTATTGTTGGAAGCTTATATTGCTTTAGATTCAGCATATTTAACTAAAAAGCACTTTACGTGCTATACAGAGTTAAATAATCCACAAAATAGATATGTTCAAAATATAAATATGCAAAGAAAAGTTAAAAAGGCTTTATCCCAAGATTTGATGATGCCTTATTTTCAGCCTATTGTTGATAAAGATAAAAATATTATAAAGTATGAAGCTTTAGCAAGGGTAATTGACCCAGAAGATAGAAATAATATTTTAACTCCAAACTTTTTTTTAGACGTAGTACAAGATTCAAAGATATATGAAAAATTCACAATAACTATAATAAAAAAAGCAATAGAGTCTTCTTTGAAGCTAAAAAAATCTGTAGGTATCAATCTTTCTTTTGAAGATATAACAAATCCAACAATTATAAATTATCTTGAGGGCATTTTAAAAAAAGGACATCCTTATCCTATAGTATTAGAATTTCTGGAATCTGAAGGATTGCAAGATATTGATAAGACTATCTATTTTTGTAATATAATGAAAAGTTATGGGGCTATAATAGCAATTGATGACTTTGGTGCGGGATATTCAAACTATGATTACTTTTTCAATATCTCTTTTGATATATTAAAGTTAGATGGTTCATTAGTAAAAAGAGTTGAAGATTACAGGGGTTTTTTATTATTAGAATCTATTATTAATTTAGCAAAAAAATTAAACATTCATGTCGTAGCTGAATTTGTAGAGAGTGAAACAATTTTCGAAAAATTAAAAACTTTAAATGTTGATTTTTTTCAAGGATACTATTTTGATAAAGCAAGATCATTAGAAGAAATTTTAAGTAGTAAGAGTACTTAAAAAAATGCAAAGAGTTGAATATCTTAAAAAGTTTATTTCTTTATTTATTTTAACAGGAGTATCCTTTACTTCACTTGTTTTATTTGTTCTTTTTTATGAGTTAAAAGTTTAGCAATATAAAAGTAATAAAGATAAAGCCATATATGAAGTTAATTTAAAAAAAGAGAAGATTAGAGAGTTTTATAAACATTATAAAAGCTTTTTACTTACTATAGAAAATAATAGTTTTTTTACTTCTTTCTTAAAAAATAATACTCAAGAAGATAAAGAAAATTTAATAACTCTTTTTGAAACACTAGCAACACATGAAAAGTATGTTACTCAATTAAGGTATATAAATGAATTTGGAAAAGAAACTATAAGAGTAGATAGAAAAAAGACAGGTGAAAAAATACTTATAGTTGATGACAAATACTTACAAAATAAAAAACATAGAGATTACTTTATTGAAACAATGAAAAAAAATAAAAGAGAACTCTTTGTTTCAAAGCTAGACTTAAATATGGAACATAAAAAAATTGAAATTCCTTACAAACCTGTTTGGAGATTTGCAATGCCAGTTTTTGAAGACTCAAAAAGAAGAGGAGTCATTATTTTAAATGTTTTTGCTTCTTTTTTATTAGGAGAACTAAAAAAGTCAAACTCTTTTGAGATAGATATTTTTGATCAAGATAATCATACTTTAGTATCTAGTAAAAAAAACGAATGGACTAGGTACTTGAATTTAGAAAAAGAAATAAATAAAAAAGAGTTTATTTATAATAATATTTTATTTAGTGGTACAAGTGATGAAATATTGTATATTGGAGTGGTTCCTAAAGATTCAATAAATAGCTTTATAAAACTAATAAACTTTGAAATAATAACTTTAATACTAATAGTTTTTATTATCTCCTTTTTATTAGCTAAAGCTTTAGCTAATATTCCTAAAAAACTCTTTGATGAGCTAGAAAAACAGCAAAAAATGCTTATTTCTCAATCAAAAATTGCAGCTATGGGTGAAATGACAGCAATGTTGGCTCATCAATGGCGGCAACCTTTAAATGCAATTTCAGTTCTTATTCAAGAGTTAGAGATTAAGTATTCAATGAAGATTATTAATAAACAAGAGTTTGAAAGGATATCTCATAGTGTTAATCAAAAATTAGATTATATGTCAAAAACAATTGATGGTTTTAGAGACTTTTACAAAACACAAGAAAAATCTGAATCTTTTAATTTGGTAGAGACTATTGAAAAATCTTTTAATATTATTCAAATGAAGTTAAAAAAATCAGCTATAAAAAGTAAGATTACTCTCTTATCTGGAAAAAAAGAAGATTATTTTTTCTTTGCAAATGAAAATGAAATAGAACAAGTTTTTATCAATATAATTAATAACGCAATAGATGCAATTGATGAGAATTGTCAAGAAAATGATAAACGATTTATAAATGTAAGTCTTGTATTAGAAGATAAGAAAATAGAAATAAATTTTCAAGATAGTGGAAAAGGTATTTCTAATAAAGTCTTAGACAATTTATTTGAACCATATTCTTCAACTAAACTAGAAAAAAATGGAACAGGACTTGGTTTGTATATGGCAAAAACAATTATTGAGAAAAATATGAAAGGGAAAATCTTTGTAGAAAATAAGGAGCTTGGAGCAAGTTTTAGAATTATTTTAAATAGATAGATTTATTTAATTCAATCTCAAATCTAGCTCCACATTCTACATTTTCTACTGAAAGTTTTCCATTGTTTGATTCTTCGATAATAGCTTTTGCTAAATGAAGTCCAATACCAAGGCCTTCATCAGCTTTTTTAGTTGTAAAGTAAGGTAAGAATACATTATCTAAGTTGTCTTTTTTAATTCCACCTGCATTGTCTGTGATAGCTATTTTGTTTGTAGTTATTTCAATAATAACTTGTGGCTTAGTAATATTATTCTCTTTTAGTGCATCAATTGCATTGTTAAGGATTACAATTAATACTTGAATGATTTCTCCTTCAATACAAGGAACGATAGATTTGTTCTTTTCTATAACCTCACATTCAACGTTGTTTTTTGAAAATTTTGTATGGATAATTGTAAGGGTTTTTCTAACAATTTCTCTTAAATCATTATTTCCTTTATGTTTATGTGGATTTAAAAAATTGCTAAAGTCTTCAATTGTTTTAGACATATATTGAGTTTGAATCTCTATCTCTTCTAATTTTTGATTTATTTCTTCATTTTCAATGTGATTTTTCATCATACATGTATCAATTCCCATAACAGCTGAGTTAATAGAGTTTAGAGGTTGCCGCCATTGATGGGCAATACTATTTGTCATTTCACCAATACTTACAAGTTTTGATTGATGAAACATTATTTTTTCTTTTAGTCTATTTTTTTCAATCTCTTCTTTTACTTTTTCTTCTAAGTTGTTTTTGTAATCTTTTAAAAGAATATGAGTTTTTACTCTTGATAGAATTTCAACTTTTCTAAAAGGCTTTGTAACATAATCTACAGCTCCAAGGTTAAAGCCTCTCTCTATATCATCATCATCACTACTAGCCGTTACAAAAATAATAGGGATATCATACATATCATGCTTTTTATAGACTTTTTCACAAACCTCAAAGCCATCCATATCAGGCATAAAAATATCTAATAATACAAGGTCAATCTCTTCTTCATCAATTATTTCAAGGGCAGATTTACCTGTCATTGATACAACAAGCTCATAATCTTTTGAAAGGAACTCAACAAGAATTTTTATATTTGCTTGATTATCATCTACTATAAGAATTAAAGGTTTAGGCATACTTTTCCTATTTTGAAAGAATATTTACTATATTTTTAAAATTATATACTTTAATTTCTTTATCTAGCTTTGAGATTAAAATTTTTTCATCATCTGTAAGATTTTGAATTTGTTTTAATTTTTCTAAAGGTTCTTCTACCTTTTTGGGACGATTCTTTATGGCACCATTTGAAATTTGTTCGAAAAGTTCTTTTTTTGAATAGTGCTCAACTGGAGTTTTAGTAGTATTGTTTATATCTGTTAATGAAATTTCATTTATTTCACTTAATACATTTTCTAAAGTTTTTTGAAGTAGTGTTTCACTTTTTCTACTCTTGTTTTTATTCATATCTTCGGCTATTTTGAAAAGTTCATTTGCTCCAATATTCTTGCTAATAGATTTTAGTTGATGCACTTCTTTAAAAAATGAGGTATCTTCAAGCTTTAAAAAATTAAGACTGTTGTATTGCTCTTTAAACCCATCAAGGATGTTTTTATATAGCTTTATATCATAGTCTAAATATTTTAGTGCTAACTCTTTGTTGATGTATTTCATGTTCATGAAGATATTATACCAAAATTACATTTCAAATTAATCAAATAGAGGGTTATAATATATAATTATTGTTACAATACAAATAATAAAAATTTTGTTTACAGTTTTTACTATAAGTAAAACTTATTAAAAATTAAGGGTATCTTTAGAAAAAAAGGAGTATTCTTACAAAGATTAATTTCATGCATATCTAAAAAGGAAACCTTGGTATTATAATAATACCTTATAGGGTTTCCTTTTTTTTATTCTAAATTATTTATATAAGTAGTGTAAAAACTTATATATGGACACTTTTCTTCTATTTGTGTTGAGATGTTCTCTGCCTTTGAAACAATATTATTACAGCTTGTTAAGTTCTCTTTTGTAGGGTTTGTAGTTAGTAAACCATTGCATAAAGCATAAATATCTTGAAGCTTTTTCGCCTCTTCATTTAAAACTAGATAAGTAATAAGTTCTTGTTCCATCTTATAATAAAGAAATTTCAAGGTACCATAACTAAAAATAGCACCTAAAATAGCAGCAATTAAAGTTGTTTTAAAAAGTTTTTTCATAAATATCTAACCATTTTTAGGAATTTTGATTTTAAAACAAGCTCCTTTGTATTGAGTTTCTTGATAGTTAAAATCTTCATTTGTAACTTCTATTTTACCTAAAAAATGCTTTTCAATAATTTCCTTAGTCATATATAGTCCAATCCCAGTACCTTGACTTTGATGTTTTGTTGTAAAGTATGGATCAAAAATTCTTTGCATAATTTTTGAATCTATACCTAAAGCACTATCTTTTATTTTAATTATATAGTTGTTAGTAGACTCTTTTACCGTTATAAATATGTATCTTCTGTTTTCTACTTTTTCTAGGGCATCTATTGCATTGCTAAAGATATTTATCAATGCTTGAATAAGCTCATTTTCATAGACACAAAGTTCATTTATTTGAATCTCTTTAAGCACTTCAATCTCTCTATGGTTTATTTTAGATTTTAAAAACTGTAGTGACTTTTCTATTAGATTATCTGTATTTACAACTGTTACTTCTTTATCTAATTTGAAAAAGTTTCTAAAGTCTTCAATTGTTTGTGATAAGTACATACTACTTCTCATAATTTGATCCATGAATTCAAATAGTTGTTCTTGGCTAAGGTCAGAAAGCTCACTTTTAATCTTAACTCCACTTGCTGAAGTAGTTATTATAGAAAGAGGTTGTCTCCATTGGTGAGCAATATTCTCTAGCATCTCACCCATAGCAGCTTGTCTTGATTGTTGAACTATAAATTCATTTTGTTTTTTTAATTCAAGTTCAAGTTCTTTATTCTTTGTTACATCTTGGTGAATTCCTGCCATTATTTCTGGATTGCCTTTTTTATCTTTTTTAACAATACTTCCATTTGATAAAATCCATTTTATTGAGCCGTCTTTTGCTCTCATTCTAAAACAAACCTCATAAGCTTTTTCTCCACTAATATGAGTTTGAATTGCTTTTTCAACTAAATGCTTATCCTCTTCAAGTATAAAAGATAAATGGTTTTTATTTTTTAACTCAGCTTTTGTATAACCAATAATTTCAGCCCATCTTTCGTTTATTATGTTTTTGTCAGCATTCATATACCAAGTCCAAGTACCTAATTTTGCACCTTGAATAACACGACTTAAATGACTCTCTATTTTTTTTCTTTTTTGAACCTCATTTGATAATCTTCTATTTGCATATAAAATTATAGTTAAAACTATAAAAAAGACTAAAATTATTTCAAATAGATATTTATATGTTATCTTTTCATATTTTATTGATAACCATTTATTTAAAATTGCTTGATGGTCTTCATATTTTATATCACTAATTGCTTTATTTAAAATTGATACTAAAATAGGATAATCTTTTCTTACACCAATACCTAAGTTCCATTTTTGGTCAAACTTACCAACTATTTTTAGATTTCCAACATACTCTTTTTGAATATGATAACCAACAGTTGACAAAGTACCAATAAAACCAAACAGTTCATTTTGGTCTACTTTTTTTAGCCCTTCACCAATATTTTCTACGTAGACTAGGTTTAACTCTGGATATTTATTTTTTAAGATTTCAGCATAAGCATATCCTTTTACTATACCCATGGATTTATTTACTTTTGTAATATCATCAATAAAGATTTCATTATCTTTTGTTGCAAGAACAAGGGGAATTTCAAGATATGGCTTTGTAAAGTTTAAAAACTTTCTTCTCTCTTCTGTAGACATAACTAAAGAAAAGATATCACACTTTTTTTCTTTTCCAAGAGTAATGGACTCTACCCATGTTTTTGTAGGAACCATTGTAAATTTAATATCTAGATTTTTTTCTAAAAGTTTTAAATAATCAGCAGTCATACCTATATGTTTGCCATTTTGATTCATTTCTAAAGGCATCCAGTTAGGGTCAATACAAACTTTTATTTCTTTATAATTTACTAAAAAAGAGGTCTCTTCTTTAGTAAGTTTGGTATTTGCTAAAAGAAGTTGTGTAAGTAGAGGAAGAAGTAAATATAGTAATTTTTTCAAAATCTAACTCCTCTTGTATTTATAATTTATTCTAACCAATAAATTATAAATATTATGACTTTTTAAATTATCATATGGTCAAAATTGTGAAAAAAGTATTAACTATTAATAAGATAGAATGTTAATAAAATTATATATAATATATAATATTTTTATTATTGAAAGAGAAATAATGAAACAAACTAGAGCTGTCTTACTTACTATTCTTGTAGTAACCCTTGGATTTTTATTACAAGTTTACTATATAAATTTTTCTATTTCTAATCAAATTAAAATTTTTGAGAACAATATCTTAAAAGAAGCAAGAATGAGCTTTAGTAGTTTTCTTACTATGAAAATGTGGAATATTAAAAATAATGGTATTTATATTAAACAGGACGAAAATTATTCAGAAATAAGTCCTATTGATATGACAAAACAGATTTTTGACCTTTCTAGTGGAAGTAATATTCAAAACTATAAAATTACTAGTTTAAATCCTAACAATGAAGATAATAAACCTAACTATTTTGAAAGAAGAGTTTTAAAAGAGTTTGAGAAAAAAAATATTTCAGAAGTTTTTGAGTTTAATAAAAATAGAAACAAACTAAACTATATGGGGGCTTTAACTGTAACGAGAGCTTGTATGGAGTGCCATACTTCACAAAATTATGATATAGGAGATATAAGAGGTGGAATTAGAGTTACTTTAGATACAAGTGATTATAAAGAGTTTTATGTAAACGCAAATAAAAAAAGAGACTACTATATGTTATTTAGTTTCTTAATCTCTTTAGGAATATTTTTAGTATTAATTTATTTTGTAAATAATATTTATAAAAAACATAGAACTATAATGAAAATTTCAAATAAAAATAGAGTTTTATCTCAAAGATACGAGTATGCGATAAATGGTTCAAATGATGGGCTATGGGATTGGAATTTACGTACAAATGAAGTCTATTTTTCAAAAATATGGAAAGGTATGCTTGGTTATAAAGAGGAAGAAGTTCATAATTCTTTAGAGTCCTGGGAAAAGTTGGTTCATCCTGATGATATTAAAAAAGCTATAAATGATATAAAAGCAAATCATCGAGGAGAAACAACCTATTATGAAAATATACACAGATTAAGACACAAAGATGGACATTGGGTTTGGATTTTAGATAGAGGAAAAACTATCTTTGATGAAAAGGGTAAGGCTACTAGGATGGTTGGTTTCCATACTGATGTAACAAAACAAAAGGAACTTGAAGTAAACTTATTGAGAAGTGAAAAAAATCTTTTAAAAGCAGAAAAGATGTCAAACCTTGGACACTTTAGGTATGACTTTAAAGAGAATATTTTAACTTTATCAAATAATATAAAAGCAGTATTTGGCTTAGATGATGAAACAAAAATCACTTTAGAAGATTTAATAAAAAACTTTAGCCATGAAGAAGATAGAGAAAGTGTTGTGAAAAGGTTTTTTCTAGGGAAACATAAAGGTAGAGGTTATAGAACTGAATATAGAATAATAAGACAGTCTGATAAAGAGATAAGACATGTAAACTGCAATATTGAGTTTAAAAAAAATAAAAATAAAGAAGTAGATTTAGTTATAGGAACTATTCAAGATGTTACTGAGTTTGCATTGATTCAAAATGAACTTTCTATTTTAAGACAAGCTGTAGAACAAGCACCTATTTCTTTTGTGATTACAAATACAAAAGGTGAGGTTGAATATGTGAATTCTCACTTTACAAAAGTAAGTGGATATAGCTTTTCTGAGATTACAGGAAAACATATAGATGTTTTACAAGCTGATACTATGAGTGAAGAAGAGTACAATACTCTATGGCAAACAATCTCTTCAGGTAAAACTTGGAGTGGAATTTTTAAGAATATCAGTAAAAATAAAAAAGAGTTTTGGGAAAGAGCTATTATTTTCCCTATTTTTTCTAAAAAAGACAAAAAAATCATAAACTATATGGCAATCAAGCAAGAGATAACAAAAGAGGTGAAACTACAAGAAGAGTTGAGAGATAAAGAAGAGTTAATGATTGCTCAATCAAGACATGCTGCAATGGGAGAGATGATAAGTATGATTGCTCACCAATGGAGACAACCTATTTCAGTAGTAGCAATGAGTGCTAATAATATCTTAATGGATGTTGACCTCGATATGGTAGATAAAGAAGCACTAAAAGAAAACGCTCAAGACATAATATCTCAAACACAATATCTATCTCAAACAATTGAAGACTTTAGAAACTTCTTTAAGCCTAATAAGCAAAAAGAGAGTTTTTATATAAAAGATGTATTTAAAGATGCCTTTTCTGTTATGGGAAAAACTTTAGAGAATAATAATATTGAAGTGAATCAAGAGTTTACTTCAAATAGAAAAGTTAATAGTTTTGAAAAAGAGTTTTTACAAGTAGTTATAAACATTTTAAAAAATGCAAAAGAGGTTTTAGTTCAAAGAGAAATAGAGCACAAAAAAATAGATGTTTATGAATATTTAGATGGTGAGAACATAGTTATACAAGTTTTGGATAATGCAGGTGGTATTTCTGAGGAGATTAAAGATAAGATTTTCGAGCCATATTTTACTACCAAAGATGAGTTAGAAGGAACAGGTTTAGGACTTTATATGTCAAAGACAATTGTAGAAAAACATTTAGAAGGTAAAATCAAAGCATACAACAAAGATGAGGGTGCTTGTTTTGAAATAGTACTAAGGGGTGAAAGTGTCTGAATTAATAAAGTTAAAAAATAAAGCTAGTGAATATAGTGTTTTAGTTGTTGAAGATAGTAAACATATTCAAAAGCAGATGAAGAACTTTGTGGGGAAACTTTTTAAGGAAGTTTATGTCGCTGATAATGGGCTAATTGGTTTAGAAGTTTTTAAAAAGAATTTACCTGATTTAGTTTTGACAGATTTAACAATGCCTCAAATGAATGGACATGAGTTTATTGAAAAACTGTTAGCGTTTAGTCCAAAGACAAAGATAATAATTATCTCTGCCCATGCTTATGAAGAAAATATTATGAAGTTTAAAAAGCTTGGAATAAATGAGTTTATTCAAAAACCAGTAAATTATGATACTTTAATTTCATCACTCTTAACTTCTATTGAAAAGATTGAAAATAGTGAAGAAGAGAGTGAAGATAATTTATATAAAGATTTATATGAGCTAAAGTTAAATAATAATCAACTTGAGTTGATAAATCATTATAGGGGAGTTCCTTTTATTCATAATGCTTCTATTGTAAATATCGAAAAAGACAAAATACGAGTAAAAGCTGAAAAGATACAAGTAAAAGCAATTAAATATGAAAAAAAGACAACTATTCATTTTGAAGATAAAATTGTAAATGCAAAGTTTGATAGCTATGATGAGGTTAGTAATACTCTTTGTTTAAAAGACTTACATGAAGTATATACAAGTGCTAAAGATAGAAAAACAGTTAGGGTAGACCCTGATGAACTTTTTACAGCTTCTATTTTTGCAAATAGTGAAAGATATAACTACAAAGTAGAATCTCTTGCTTCAAATGCAATCTCTTTTAGAGCAAAAAATATAACAAATAAGTTGCATTCAGGTGATAAGGTAGATATTGTAATAGGTTTCAAAACAGAACATGAAGCCTCTTTTGATAATAAAATAATCCATAAAGAAAGAATTGCCATAAAAGCTTTAGTTTATAAGGTAGAAAAACTTGATAATGACTACAGTAAAATAATCTTTATTTATGAGTTGTCTTTTGGAGATAGGAAAATTTTAGAGCATTATATTTCTCAAAGACAATTAGAGTTAGTCAAAGAGTTTAAAGAGTTAAGGTTTTAATATAACTCTATTTTAAAACCAACACCTGAAATATTTTTGATCGATTCTTTTCCTATTTTTTTTCTTAATTTATTTATTAGGTTTTTAAGTGCAGAATCTGTGATTTCATATGCATCAATCCATAACTTATTTTTTATTTCATCATGGGAAAGTACTCTATTACTGTTTGAAATAAGATACTCAAGTAGTTCTATCTCTTTTGCTGTAATAGTTAACTCCTTATTTGTATCCTTTGATAATAACTTCTTTTGAAGAATATTATAAGAAGTATTATTTTCAAAATCAACGATATAGTTTCCATAGTCAATTAGTTCTTGAGCAGCATCTTCTATAGCTTTATTTAATATTTTGAAGTCAATAGGTTTAACTAAATAGTCAACAAGTTTTAATTTTGTTGCTTCCAATAAATAATTTTTTTCTGTGTATGCTGATAATAGAATTATTGGAATAGTAGCATAAGCTTTTCTTATGTTTTTTATAAAATCAAGTGCACTTTCATCCTTTAAGTTAATGTCTGAAATTATTATATCAATTCGTTTATTTTTTAAAATCAGGTTTGCTTCTTCAGTGTTTTCACAATCATAAACATTCGATACAATAAGTTCTAGTGCCTCTTTTAATTTTTCTCTAATAGCTTTTTCATCTTCTAAATATAGAATATTTAAATGTTCTTTTATAATTTTAAAACTTTTTTCATTATTTGTGTAACTTTTCATGACTTTTCAATCTTTTTATGCTAAAATGTAAAAATAATTATATAATAAAATAATCAGTTTTGCAAGAAATGATTACTAAGGAAAAATAATGAAATCTAATAATATTATAAAAGTAATTCTTTTAAGTTTGTTTTTGTGCCAGTCTGCTACATTACTTTTTGCAACAAGTCTAAGGGATAGTGTAGAGAAAGTATTAAGTACAAATCCAAATGTAATGGCAGAAAGAAAAAATCAAGAAGCCTATAGAATGTATGTAGATGAGAGAAGAGGAAGTTATTTACCTACATTAGATATTGAATCATATTATCAAAGTGGAAGTGAAAGAGAGCAAAGAGATGAAAATGCTACTGCTACAGATGGAGAATGGACTGATCAAGATGGTTATAATGCTGCAATTGTTTTAAGACAGCTTATTTATGATGGTGGATTAACTCCTTCTCAAGTTGCTCAAACAAAATACCAAGATTTAGCAAATAAACATAGAAGTTTTTATGCCATAGAAAATACAATTTTAGAAACAGTAAAATCTTATACAGGTCTTGTTCAATCAGATGAAGTATTGAAATTAACTGAGTCAATGATAAAAATAAACGAAGAAAATTTAGTAATTGCAAAAGAGCAGGAAAATATTAGTGGAGAGGTTTTAGAAACTTATCAAGTATCTTCAAAACTACACTTTATAAGAGATAGATATATTGATGAAGAAGATAAAAAAGATACTACATTAGCTACATATTTTAAGCTAGTAGGTGAAAACCCTAAGGGTAAAACATGTAGACCTGCAATTGATGAAACAAAAATCCCTAGTAATTTAGATGATGCAATAAAAAAAGCAGTTATTAGTAACTATAAAATATTAGAACAAATAGAAAAAATAAAAATGCAAAGAGAAAAAATTGCTCAAGCAAATTCAGCATTTTTACCAAAAATAGATTTAGAACTAAAAGCTTCAATTGATGAAGACTTAGAGTTAGTAGAAAATGGTCAAACTGATGAAAAATATGTTAGATTAAATTTAAACTGGAACTTATTTAATGGAAATAAAGACAGAATATCTTCTACTCAAGAAAAAGTTTTTTTAGCAGAACAAAAGAAAACTTTAGATGATATTACTCAAGAAATTGTTGCTGAAATAAAATCTTTATTTGGGAAACATGATAAATATAAGAGAAGAATAGCTGAATTAAAAAAATATGTAAAAGCAAATGTAAATATTGTAGATGTGTATAGAAGTGAGTTTCAAGCTGGTACAAGAACTTTTGTTGATATCTTAGATGCAGAAAGAGAGCTTTATGAGTCAACTAAAACATTAATTGAAGTAGAGTATGCTTTAATAAATAATTATTATGATTTAATGTTTAATTTATCAAACCTTACTGACTCTGTTGTAAACTCTAAAAATCAAGACTGTGCAAATATTGCTCCAAGAATTATTGATTTTAAACCTAAAAAAAGAGATAACAATATTGAAGCTGAACTTGAGGGATTAATTAGTGATACAGATAGTGAATTGATCAGAAAAGAGTTAAACCTTGATTTAAAAAAAGAGCTAGAATTAGATGGAAAAACAAATGATATTTTAAATAAAAATGATAATTCTACAAATCAACCAAGTAGTTTCTTGAAAGCATCAAAGAACTCATATACAATAAACATTGCAACAATAAAAGGTATGAAAAAAGCAAAAAAGTTCATGGAAGAAAATAGTTTAAAAGAAAATACATTTGCTTTTAAATTTGGACAAGACAATAAACTAGTAAAAATAATTTATGGAGTATATAATTCTATGGAGGAAGCAAAAAAAGGATTAAATAGTTTAAATTCTTCTATTGTATTGTCTAATAAGCCATATATTGATAATATAACTAAACATCAAAAACTTTATTTTAAATATAATTAATATTATCAAGGTTGCAAATTGCAAGAAAAATCTAAGTTAGATCAAAGTCTTAATACCCTTAAAGATAGAAGAACCGTTGATTCTCTTTTAGAGTGTTTAATATTTTTATCAAAATATCATAAAAGAGAAGCTTCTGCTGAATCTTTAAAGTTCAATTTACCTATACATAATAAATCTTTAGACTTAGATATGTTTATTGATGCTGCAAAAAGGATAGGCCTTACAAGTAAAGTTGTTGAAAGAGAAATTACAAAAATCACAAAACTTGCATTACCTGCTGTTCTTTTACTTGAAAAGAATAGATCATGTATCTTACTTGACTATGATGAAAAAAAAGGAATAGCTAAAGTTATTCTTCCTGGACTTAGCTCTGGTGAGACAAAAATGACTTTAGAAAAATTAAACTCTGAATATCTTGGAGAATTAATTATTTTAAAACCAGAGTTTAATTTCAATAATAGAATAGAAAAAGAGATTGAAATAGAAAGTCCAAAACAGTGGTTCTGGGGAACTTTATTTAGAAATAAAAGTATCTATAAACAAGTTGTTTTAGTCTCTTTATTTATAAACTTATTTATTTTGGCAACACCTTTATTTACGATGAATGTTTATGATAGAGTTTTACCAAACAATGCGATTGAGACTATGTGGGCACTATTTATTGGAATTAGTATTGTAATGCTTTTTGATTTTGTACTAAAAGTTTTGCGTTCTTATTTTTTAGGTCTTGCAAGTAAAAGAACAGATACTATTATTTCAAATAAAATTTTTAATCATGTTCTAAACATAAAGATAAACTCGAAACCAGCTTCTACTGGTCAATTTGTAAGTAGATTACAGTCCTTTGAAAGTGTTAGAGAGTTCTTCACTAGTGCAACTATTGCAGCTTTTGTTGACTTCCCTTTTGTTATTATATTTGTAATAGTTGTTTTTTATATCGCTGGACCTTTAGCATATATCACTATTGCCACAGTACTTATCTCAATTCTTGTTTCATGGTATATGCAAAGACCTTTAAAAGAGATTATTGAAAAATCAGTAAAAGAAGAGCAAATAAAACAAACTACAATGATTGAAACAGTTACAGGTTTAGAAATTATTAAAAGTGTAAGAGCTCAAAATAGAATGAGAACAAATTGGGATCATTCAGTAAATAAAACGGTTCATTATGCAGATAAAGGGCACTTTTTATCTCAAAGTATTACTTATTTTACTGCTTTTATTTCACAGTTTTCAAATATTGCTATTGTTGCAGGAGGAGTTTATCTTGCAAGTGAGGGTGATATAACAATGGGTGCAATTATTGCAGCCATGATTTTAAATGGAAGAGTAATTGCTCCTGTTTCTCAATTAGTTGGGCTTATTATTAAGTTTGATAAAACAATGCTTTCACTAAGTAACTTAGATGAAGTTATGAAAATGCCAGTGGAAAAAGAGAATAAAACTTATATTAGTAGACCTATATTAAAGGGTAAAATTGAATTAAAAGATGTAAACTTTGCATACAAAGAACAAAACCACCAAACTCTTAAAAATATAAACTTAAGTATAAAAGCCGGAGAAAAGGTTGCAATTTTAGGAAAAATTGGTTCTGGAAAGTCAACACTTCTTAAACTTATTATGAATCTTTATGAACCAACTACGGGTTCTGTTTTAGTTGATGATTTAGATACAAGACAAATTGACCCTGTTGATTTAAGAAGAGCTATAGGTTGCGTACCCCAAGAGCCTTTTTTATTTATGGGAACTATAAAAGATAATATAACAATTGGAGAACAATATGTATCTGATGAGGAACTTTTAAAAGTTTCGAAGATTGCAGGACTTGATGAATTTTTAGGGAAGCATGAAGCTGGGTTTGATCTAATAGTTGGAGAAAGAGGTGAGGGTTTAAGTGGAGGTGAACGACAATCTGTTACTTTAGCAAGAGCACTTATTTCAAATCCAAATATTATAATGCTTGATGAACCAACAAACTCAATGGATAAACAGACAGAGCAAGCATTTATTAGAAAAATAGAAAAAATTATTCAAGATAAAACAGTAGTAATAGTTACTCATAAAACATCATTACTTCATTTAGTGGATAGAGTTATTATTGTAGAAAATGGACAAATTGCTTATGATGGGCCTAAAGAAGAAGTTTTTAATAAGCCAAGAGGTACAAAAAAATGATAAAAAAGTCGTTTAATAAACTTTATGGACTTGATAAAAATCCTGATGAAGATTTAGAGTTTGTATCTTCAAGTTATTCAAATGCAAATGAGACTCCTAGTAAAGTAGCAAATTTAACTTTTATATTTATTATTTCTTTTTTTACTCTAACAATATTTTGGGCAGCTTTTGCAGAAGTAGATGAACTAGCAAGAGGAAATGGGAAGGTTATTCCTTCTGATAAAATCCAAAGAGTACAATCCCTTGATGGTGGTATAATTTCTGAGATTTTAGTAAAAGATGGTGAGTCTGTAAAAAAAGGCACTCCTTTAATGAAGATTGATACAACAAGATTTCAAGCAACACTAGAAGAGAGTAAGCAAGAGTATATAAGTTTATTAGCTGTTAGACAAAGACTTGAAGCAGAAGCCTCTTTAGATTTAACAAAACCAGTACCTAAATTAGAGTTTCCTCAAGAAGTATTAGAAGATAAATCAGGATATGGTAAATTAGAACAAACACTTTTATCTAATAGATATGAAGAGTTAAAATCTTCAGTTGATGTTTTAGAAACTCAACTTGGACAAAAAAGACAAGAATTAAGAGAAATAAAAAATACTATTAAGAACTTGAAGAAAAGTTTTGCTCTTATAAAAGAACAAAGAGAAACTATTCAAAAACTTGTAAGAAGAGGTGTTAAGTCTAGGTATGACCTTTTAAATATTGAAAAAGAGTATACTGATGTAAGTTCTGAATTAGAAACAGCTTTATTATCTGTAACAAGGTCAGAATTAGCTATTCAAGAAGCAAAAAGTAGAGTAGATGAAAAGTTAAATAATTTTAGAGCAGAAGCTTCAAATACTTTACAAGAAACAGTAGGAATGATTAGTAGATTTGAAGCAAGATTAGTAGGAGATAAGGATAAGGTTGCCAAAACGACTATCTCTTCTCCTGTTGATGGAATAGTAAAACAACTATATTTTAATACAATTGGTGGAGTAATTCAGCCGGGTGTTGATTTAGTTGAAATAGTTCCTCAAAGTGATATTTTATTAGTAGAAGCAAAGATTGACCCAAAAGATATTGCTTTTATTAATCCTAGCCAAAAGGCAATTGTAAAAATCACTGCTTATGATTTTTCTATTTATGGTGGATTAGATGCAAAGATTGTGGAGATTTCTGCTGATAGTATTGTTGATAAAGAATCAAAAGAAGGTAAAAGTTATTATAGAGTAATTGTTAAAACAGAAAAGAATTATTTGGAACGTAATGGTGAAAAATTACCAATTATTCCAGGTATGGTTGCTTCTGTAGATATTATAACAGGAAAAAAGACAATACTTGACTTTATATTAAAACCAATATTAAAAGTAAAGCAAAATGCTTTACATGAAAGATAAGGAAATTGATGAATAAATATTTTTTTAGTTTAGTTTTTATACTAGTAGTTTTTTCAGGATGTGCAACTAAAAATACAGCTTCACTTGTTGAAAAAGATTTACACTATGCTGTTAGAGTAAATGATATGATGCTTTTAAATGAGTTAATCAGTGAAAAAAATATAAATGTAAAAGATGAGTATGGTTATACACCTTTACATATTGCAGCAAGATTTAATCACCTTGATATGGCAAAGGTTCTTGTATCAAAAGGTGCCCAAATAAATACTCAAGATAACTATTTTGATACACCCTTAATTGACTCAATTAAAAAAGGACATACCTTTATGTCTGAACTTTTAATTTGTAATGGTGCAAAAGTAAATGCAAAAGATGAAAAAGGTGTTTCTCTTTATGAGTATGCAAGACAATTAAATGATAATAGAACAGCAAAGCTACTTAGCTCTAAGAATATTCAACAAAGATGTATTGGTAAAGTAATAACTCCTAAAAAGCCTAAAGCAACTCAGTTTTACAACCAAATTTCAATTGATGAATATGGTGTTTTAACTGATAATACTCCCAATATTTGTGGAGACATACATGATGAAGATGTAAGAAGAATTCAAATTTCTTTTGATTCAGGAGAGAGTGTAGTTGAAGCAAATATTTTAGGTAAAAGATGGTGCGCACAAGTAAAAGAAAAGCTATTAAATGGTTATTATAGAGTAGATGCAATTTCTGTAAACTCTATAAATGAAAAAGGTCTTACTTCTGAAGAGTTAGAGATAAAAGCAATTAACACTTTACCTGCACTTCTTAAAAAAGAGTTTGAAAAAGATTTATCAAAATGGAATGCTTCATTTGATGAAAATACTTTAGTTTTTAAATTTAATAATCCTTCATTAATGTTTGAAAGAGGAAGTAACACTTTAAAACAAGAATATAAAAGTATCTTATCTGATTTCTTCCCTAGATATGTGGATGCCTTAGCTCAGTACAAAAACTCAATAAAGAAAGTCTATGTAGAAGGACATACTTCATCGTCATACAGTAGTGTAAAGTCTGTAGAAGAGAAGTTTAAAAAGAACATGGTTTTATCTCAAGAAAGAGCAGATGCTGTTTTAGAGTATTTAAAAGCTATATTAGATTCAACAGTAATTGAAAATGAAAGCTTTATAAATAATAGTTTTGAATCAAGAGGAAAATCGTCAAGTGAGTTAATTCTTAATAGTGATGGTTCTGAAAATAAAGAATTATCAAGAAGAGTTGAGTTTAAAATAGAAATTAGATAAAGGTTAGAAAATGAAGCAAACTAGTTTAGCAGATTTTATGGAGTTAGAAGAACAAAATAAAGAGTTAGAAAAACTAGTTGCTATTGAAGTTGAAAAGAATAGACAAAAAGATGAAATAATATTTCAACAAAATAAATTAGCAGCAATGGGAGAAATGTTAGAAAACATTGCTCACCAGTGGAGGCAACCATTAATGGAACTATCTGCTTTATTTATTCCTATTGAAGCTAAAATTAATTTTAATAAAAATATTAATAATGATGAACTACTAGACTCAATAAATAAACTAAATCATATAACTAAGTATATGTCAAATACAATAGATGATTTTAAAAATTTTTTTGCTACAAATAAAGAAAAAACCGAATTTAAACTTTCTGACCAGATCAACTCTTCTTTAGGACTTATTATTACAGGACTTCGTAAGAATGGGATATTTGTTGATATTGTTATCAAAAAAAACCCTACTATTTTTGGATATAAAAATGAGTATACACAAGTTTTGATAAATATATTAAATAATGCAAAAGATGCATTAATTTATAGAAAAGTAAAAGAACCTAAAATTATAATAACTTTAGACTCAAATAACAAAAACTCTATTCTAAGTGTAGAAGATAATGCAGGTGGAGTTCAAGTGAAACCAATTGATAATATCTTTAAGCCTTTTTTTACATATGGTAAGAAAGAAGGTACTGGAATAGGGCTTTTTATGTCAAAATTAATCATCGAAAAAAATATGAATGGTAAGCTTCTTGTGTCAAATGAAAAAGCTGGAGCAAGCTTTAGAATAATCTCACCACTAAAATAATAATAAAACTAACAATAAAAATATTTATAAATACTATAAAAGTGTCTCATAAGAGACTTTTTTAAATTATAATGGTAGTAGACAATTCTAATAAAAGGATACTGCTATGATTAAGTTAATAATTAAAAACCCAAATGGAATTACAGAAGTTAAAGAATTAACTGAAGGAATGGTTATTAAGCCAGAACCAGGACAACAATTCTACTTTGATAATCTTGATTCAAAAAAACATGTGATGAATTTAACAGATGGAGAATCATCTATTGAACTAATATTTAATGCAGCTGGACAAAAATATGTTTTTAATTTTCAAGGAATGGCTGACTTAATCAAAGAATCAAACCTATCTTCTGAAAATAAATCTGTACTTGGAATAATAAATGACCAAGAAGGAATGGCTGAACTTAATCAAACAGTATTAAACCCTGATTTTAAAAGTGATAATATTATTAGAGAATTAAAAGACTTACTTTCAAAAGGAGCAGATGGCGAAGAAATCCAAAATGGTATTATCATCGACGATTTTGGAGCTTTAGCTGAGCAATTAGATGCAGCAGCAGCTGGAGGAGCAACATCAAATGGTTCTTCTCCGTTCTATACAGCAGATGCACTAAGTGGAAATACTTATGGAGCTGACGCAAGAGGAACGGGACTAGAGTTTAATGATCCAGATGGAAACCTAATTGGTGTTGAAGGAGCGAATAATACTGATAATAATCCTTTAGATCCTGATTCAGCAGCTGAACCATATAATGGTGTAGTTACTTTAGGAGATCTAAATATTCTTGAAGGTACTACAGATGCAGTAATTACAGCTACGGTTAGTAATCCTCCTTTATCTGATTTAATTATTACACTTGATAATGGTGCAATAATCACAATTTCAGCTGGTACAACAACAGGAACATCAACACCTTTTAGTGTACAGGATGATGATGTGTACAAAGATGCTGGAACAGAAACTATTACTATTA
Source organism: Arcobacter sp. CECT 8989 (assembly GCF_004116715.1). Taxonomy (NCBI): domain Bacteria; kingdom Pseudomonadati; phylum Campylobacterota; class Epsilonproteobacteria; order Campylobacterales; family Arcobacteraceae; genus Arcobacter; species Arcobacter sp. CECT 8989. The sequence continues at coordinate 130,667 of NZ_PDKE01000002.1, forward strand.
CTGGAACGACTGGTGGTGGTTATGATGACTTAGATGTTTCAGATGAATCTATACTTAATGTAAAAGATACAATTGATGAAGTAAATGTAAGCTTATCAGCACCATCAGAAGTAGATGAGGGAACTGGAACAGTAACTTATACAGTAACAGTAGATAAAGTATTAGAAGATGATTTAGTTGTAACATTAGATAATGGAGATACAGTAACAATAACTGCAGGTGATACAACAGCAACATTTACAAGAGCTGTAGATGGTGAAGATGTATATGTTGATCAAAATGGAGCAACTCCAGAAATAAGTGCTAATTTAGTATCTGCAGAAGTAGCTGGAAAAACATTTGAGGATTTAAATGTTGATACAAATCCTGTAACAGTAGATGTAAAAGATACAATTGATGAAGTAAATGTAAGCTTATCAGCACCATCAGAAGTAGATGAGGGAACTGGAACAGTAACTTATACAGTAACAGTAGATAAAGTATTAGAAGATGATTTAGTTGTAACATTAGATAATGGAGATACAGTAACAATAACTGCAGGTGATACAACAGCAACATTTACAAGAGCTGTAGATGGTGAAGATGTATATGTTGATCAAAATGGAGCAACTCCAGAAATAAGTGCTAATTTAGTATCTGCAGAAGTAGCTGGAAAAACATTTGAGGATTTAAATGTTGATACAAATCCTGTAACAGTAGATGTAAAAGATACAATTGATCCAACAACAGTAGATTTAAGTGCAGAAGTAAAAACTGAAGTTGTAAATGTTATTGCATTAATAAAAGGAATCTCTCATGTAAACTATACTTTATCAGATGGAACTAGAGTTAAAGTAGAGTATAGTGGAGATATTAAAGACCCAACTGATCCAACTAAGTATATTGAAGCTATTGAGTCTTCAACGGGACAAAAGGTTACTGGTTATGAAATAAAAGGTGGTCAATATATCTTTGATGAGTATGGAACACAATTAAGAGAATTCGACAAGGATTATGATAATAATTTACCTGAATATACAGGACCTTTAACTGAAAATGATACTTATATCTTTGATTCAGAAAAAAGTGTTACATTAACAATAGAACTATCAAATCCAACTGATACAAATTCTCCAGCCGTTATTACTATGTTAGTTGATGGTAAAGAGTATACTATAAATATTCCAGCAGGAGAAACAACAGGAACACTTACTTTTACTCCTGAAAATGATACTTTTAATGCAAAAGTTACAAATGTTACAGGGGGTAACTTTGAAGCAGTAGATTTTGATGATGCAGACATAAATATTAATGTTGACTCTCCTTCTATTAATTTAAAAGTAGGTATAACTGGTGAATATACAAATGTTTATTTTGATAGTGATCATGCTGGATTTAGTAATAGTTTATTAACTTATGAATTAGATGAAAATGGAAAACCTACAAATCCAAAACTAATTATGTTAAATTCAGACGATGGATTAAGTACAGGAGATTTATTAGCATCCTTTGGAAATCCAGATATTAAGTTTTTATTAATAGCTGATGGTGCAGATAAAGTTACAGATTTATTAGGTGCAAGTCTATCTTTTGATAATACAACAGATTATCCAAAACTAATAGTAGATGGTCAAGAAATTGATCAGGCTATTACTATTTTCCAAGATAAAGAGTTCAATATTGATGGAAAAGAACATTTTGTTATTGAAGATAATAATGATGGAACTCAAACAATAAAAATTGAAGACCTTCCTAATAATGGTGACAAAGATTTTGATGATTTAATTATTACTACAGAAAGAGTTGTTAATAATGATATTGATGTTACAGAAGGTTTTGATGGTTATTATGTAATTGATCTAAAAGATGAAAATGGAAATGTAATAATTGCTCAAGAAGATATAGAAGTTACTTTAACATATACTGGAACTGCAATAGATGGGCAGGACTATTCTAAAGAAGTTACTGTAACTATTCCTAAAGGAAGTGGACAAATAAATTTTGATGTATCAACAATTGATGATAACTTCTATGAAAATAAAGAGAACTTTGAGATAGAGATTACATCAATATCTCCAGATATAGATACTATCTCAATTGATGAAGATAGAGATACTGTAAATACAGATATTATAGATGATGACTCTCATAATAAAGATGTATTAATTACATTAGATTCACCGGATAATGTAGATGAAAATGCAACAAAAGTAACATATACAGTAAATGTAACTATTGCTCCGCAAAGTGACCTAAAAGTAGTAGTTAATGTAAACGATGAACCTAGAGAGGTTACTATTAAAGCAGGAGAAACTTCTGCTACTTTTGATTTAGATGTAAGAGAAGATGATAAGTATAAAGATGATGATGATACATTTAATGCTGAAATAGTAAGTCATTCAGGTGGTAATTATGAAGGAAATGTTTCATATAACAATGATGATAATACTTTTAAAGTAATAGATGATGTAGATCCTATTGATGTAACAGTTACAGCAGTAGCTACTTCTCCAAAAGTTATCGATGTAGATACAGAGTTTGGCGAATCAACAGGTATTAATGTAACTGCTTATGATGTATATGGCAATGAAGGTACTTTATCTGTTGTAAAAGGAACAAATCATGATGGATTTGGTGTTCAAGGTAATACTTCAGGTTCAGGTGCAAGTTCAGAGTTAGGTTATGGAAATAATGGGGTTAGTGAAAAAATAGTTTTTGATTTTACTAATGATGCTAATTCATTAGATGTAGCTTTTGCTTGGAGACACAATGGAGAGACAGCAAGAGTTACATTTTTTAATGATACAGAAGAGTTAGGGTATGCAGAAGTTACTGGAGGTGGTTCTAGTATGGATGCGACTGTTAATTATTATGATGTAAATGGTAATTTATTAAAATCAGTTCAAGCTCAAGGTGGAACAGATAGAGTTGATTTATCTTATACTTTTGAATTTCCAGATGCAAATGGTGAACCAACTGCTTTTGATAAAGTAGAGTTTAGTGCACCAGGGCATGATGATGATTATTTAATAAATGAAATCTCATATACAGAAGTTATTGATCCAGAGATTACAAATATTAATACATCTGAAGGTAAAGTTACATTTAATATTCAAGTAGATGAAAACTATCCACCTCAAGGTCAAGCAAAAGCTATTGTTGAAGTGAATGGACAAGAGTATGAGGTTGATTTAAATGCTACTGGAAGAGGTACATTAACTGTTGATGCAAAAGATTTCGATGATTTATCTGATATTAATATTGTTGTAAAAGAGATTGTTGGCGGAAATTATGAAAAAGTAAATGGAACTGATAGTTCATTTGATTTAAGTGACTCTTTCAAAGATGATTTAAGTTCAACAAATGATAATATTGTTGTTACAGAAGATACAACGTATGTATTAACAGAGACAGATTTTGGTGAACTTGGAATAGATGTAAAAGAAATAAAAATTACAGATTTACCTGAAAATGGTACGTTATATTATAAAGTAAAAGAAGGTCAAATTGTAATTGATAAAGAAGGAAATACTTATGAAGCTACAGAAGATTCAGTAGTAGAACTTTCTGAAAATCAAATAATATCTCTTGCTGATATAGCTGTAGGAAATATTACTTTTACACCAAATTCTGACAGTGATATTGATGGTAACTTTAAATTTGAAATATCTGATGGAAATGTATGGGATGATACTACTTATACAACAACAATTGAAGTGAAAGCTATTGCTGATGCTCCAAGTGCATCAATTTCAGTTAGTGGTGCAACAATGAAAGTTGTAGATTCAATTTTTGATTACGATAGTTATGTACAAGCTTTAAAAGATAATACAAGTAATACTATTGATGGCACAGAAACACATGCAGATTTACTAATAGCTAGCCCATTAAATAATACTAATGATTATATTGATGGTAAAGATTTTTCTGATAATATGATAGGTTTTAATGGAAATGATGTATTCTTAGGACAAGAAGGTGATGACTCTATTTATGGAGGACATGAAAGTGCAGTAGCATCTATTTTAGATGGAACTGATACCGCAATTTATAGAGGAAACTTTAAAGACTATGATATTAACTTTATACTAGAAGGTTTAAATGTTAGAATCAATATTATTGATACCAGATATGATGCATCAAAAGGTTGGACTCATCCTGATAATCAAGGTTTAGATACTTATGAAACAGGAGATAACTTATATAGCATTGAAAAATTAGTATTCAAAGATGGTGTATATGAAGTAGTAGATGGTAAATTAGAAAAAGTAGAAACAAAAGTACTTGAATATGATGTTGATATCAGTGCAGCTTTAGCAGATGTTGATGGAAGTGAAACATTAACAGTAAAAATTGATGGTGTTCCAAATGATGCAACCCTTGAAAGTATAAATGACACTTACAATATCACAAAAAATAATGATGGTTCATATAGTGTAGAAGTTCCAGCTAATACTACATCAATAACTGATAATTTAAAACTTACTGTTCCTGAAAATAGTGCAACTGATTTTAGTTTATCTATTACAGCAAGAGCAACAGAAACAAATGAAAATGAAGATGGTACAAACTATAAAGAAACAACAGATAGTACTAGTGCTTCATCAATTATTGCAGTTGGAGAACTTCAAACTTTAGAGTTTGACCCTAAATTAGATAATAATGAAAATGTTGTAATTGTACTAGACATTTCTGGAAGTATGAATGATAAAGTAGATAATACAACTAGAATGAATTTAGCAAAAGAAGCTTTAGCAAATATGATAAATACTTATGACGATTTATCTAATGTAAATGTTAAATTAACTACTTTCTCTACAAGTGCAAATGCAACAGGCTGGATGAATGCACAGGATGCAATTGAGATGATTAATAAGCTAGATGCCAAAGGGTGGACAAATTATGAAGATGCTTTATTTGAAACTTATCATAACTATTCTGCTCCAAATAATGGTGAAACAACAGTATACTTTATTTCTGATGGAAAACCTAATAAAGAAAATAAAGGTGCAAGTGGAACAGCAAATGAAACAGATGTTATTAGTAAATCAGGTACTATTATAGATACTGGATATATAAATAAATGGAATAACTTCTTATCTAATAATGTAAATACTTTAAATGTAATTGGTATTGGAAGTGGAATCTCAGCAAATGACCCTGATTTATTAAAAGTTGCACAAAATGTTGGTAATGTAAAAACCAATGTAACAGTAATTGAAGATGAAACTCAGTTAAAAGATAAATTAGTAGAAGGCTTAGAAAGTTCTGTAGAAGGAAACTTATTTGAAGGAAATATTTCAGGTCATACAGGTGATCTTGATATTGTATCTATCCAAATAGACAATAAGTCATATAATATAAGTGATACAACTAATAATAAACTAGAAATAGACACAGATGCTGGTGGAAAACTTGAAGTTGATTTTGAAACAGGGGATTATAAATATAGTGGAATAAATAGTGATTATTCTCAAAGTAAAACAGAGAAAATTTCAGTTATTTCTGCTGATGAAAATAGTAATCAAGTTTCTTATGATTTAGTAATTAGTGTAGATAAAGATTCAGCAACAGAAACTACTCCAGAGATTTTATATCTAGATGGAGATATTGACTTAGGTTCATTAACTAAAGATTTAGTAACTGAAGATGTAGACCATATAGAGTTAACAAATACTACTATAGATGAATTAATAATTGATGAAGAAAGTATCGAGGATTTAACTGATAATGAAAATATCTTAAAAATCTTTGGTGATAGCGGTGATAAAGTTAAACTTGAAGGTGGAGCTAATAATTGGGAAAGTAAAGGTACTGAAACAGATTCAGATGGTAATACATTTAATGTATATCAAGGAACAAGCTCAACAACGGCAAATGTAAAAGTACTTATAGACGAAGATGTTTCAATAGAATCAGACATCTAAAAAAGAAAAGGAAATTTTCCTTTTCTTTTAACTCTTTTACTTTAAAATTCACTTCAAATACCATTTAACTTTTTTTAGGTATAATCGCACAAAATTAATCAACAAAACACACAATAATTAGGATAATTATGTCAAAACAACTACTTCAAAAACAAGCAGATACGATTAGGTTCTTAGCAGCTGATATGGTTCAAAAAGCAAACTCAGGACACCCAGGTGCACCAATGGGTATGGCTGATATTGCTACAGTTTTAAGTTCTCACTTAAATTTAAACCCATCAAATGACAAATGGCTAAACAGAGATAGATTAGTTTTCTCAGGTGGTCATGCTACAGGTTTAGTTTACTCTTTATTACATCTTTGGGGATTTGATGTAAGTTTATCAGATATGAAAGAGTTTAGACAACATAACTCTAAAACTCCAGGTCATCCTGAATATGGACATACTCATGGTGTTGAAATTACAACTGGTCCATTAGGTCAAGGGATTGCAAATGCAGTTGGTTTTGCAATGGCTTCAAAATATGCACAAAATGTTTTAGGAAAAGATGTTATCAACCACAATGTATATTGCCTTTGTGGTGATGGAGATTTACAAGAAGGTATCTCTTACGAAGCATGTGCTACAGCAGGACACTTAAACTTAGACAACTTAGTTATTATCTATGATTCAAATGAAATCACAATTGAAGGTGATACTTCAATTGCATGGTCTGAAAATGTTAAGAAAAGATTCCAAGCAATTAATTTTGAAGTATTAGAAGTAGATGGACATAACTTTGACCAAATTGACAAAGCAATCATTGCTGCAAAAGCTTCTGATAAACCAGCACTTATTATTGCAAATACTGCGATTGGTAAAGGTGCAGCAACAATGGAAGGAAGCCATCATACACATGGTGCTCCATTAGGTGAAGATGAGATTAAAGCATCTAAAGTAAAAGCTGGTTTTGACCCAGATGAAACTTTTGTAGTTCCTTATGATATCAAAGGTGCATTTGATAAATTAATCAAAGGTGTTGAAGCTGAAAATGCTTGGACTGAGTCATTATCAGATGAAGTAAAAGCAAAAATTGATGAGTTACAAAATCCTAATTTTGATGCAATTAATTACCCTGAATTTGAAGCTGGTGCATCAGTTGCAACAAGAGGTTCAAATCATAAAATCTTAAATGCAATTGCAGATGCTGTTCCTGGTTTCTTAGGTGGTTCAGCTGACCTTGCTCCATCAAATAAAACTGAGCTTTCAGGAAAAGGTGATTTCCCTGAAGGTAGAAATATTCACTTTGGTATTAAAGAACATGCAATGGCAGCAATGACAAATGCAATGAACCTTTATGGACTGTTTAGAGTATTCTCTGCTACATTCTTTGTATTCTCAGATTACTTAAAGCCAAGTGCAAGAATTGCAGCATTAGCTTCAATTCCACAACACTTTGTATGGACTCATGATTCTATTGGTGTTGGAGAAGATGGACCAACTCACCAACCAATTGAACACTTATCTCAATTTAGAGCATTACCAAACTTCTATACATTTAGACCTGCTGATGCAAATGAAAATGTTGATTCATGGAAAATTGCACTTAAAATGAATGCTCCAACTGCATTTGTTTGTTCAAGACAAAATCTAGAAGTACTAAAAAAAGAGAAAGCTTATGGTGATGTATCAAATGGTGGATACTTATTAAAAGAAAGAGAAGATGCAACAGTTACTATCATGGCTTCTGGTTCTGAAGTTTCTTTAGCACTTAAAACAGCTTGCGAATTAGATAAAGAAGGTATTAAAGCAAATATTGTTTCTGTTCCTTGTTTTGACCTTTTAGTTGAGCAAGACAAAGAGTATATCTCAAAAATTATCAAGCCTTCTACAAAAGTATTTGCAGTTGAAGCAGCAAGAGGAATGGAATACTATAGATTTGCAGATGTAGTTTATGGTATGGATACATTTGGTGCTTCAGGACCAGCTGGTGATCTATTCAAAGAGTTTGGATTCACTGTTGAATCTTTAGTAGAAAGAATAAAACAAGACTCTTAATTTTAAAAACAAATAAGGCTTTTGCCTTGTTTGTTAAATTTTCCCTTTAAGATATTTTTGTCTAAGGGGGGGTACATCTAATTCATTAAATCTTAAATTAGCTAATATTTTTCACTAGCTCTAATAGTTAGAGCAGTTATTACTAAAAAAATGTTTGTTTTTTTAGCTTGAGTTTCACTTTTAAGTTTTTTAAATTCTTGTTCAATATCTAATGTAATTGACATTTTCTAATCTTCAAATAGTTTAGTATCTTTTCCATCAAAACTTGTTTGATTGTTTTTTTTCATATATTCTATATGCTCTCCTTTTGTAGAATTATCATAGTAATCACTTAGCTCTTTTCTTTGTGATACAAAATCATAAAGAGGGACACCCATTCCACAAGAGTTATTTACTTTTAAAATCTCTATATCAAAAATTTGTCTAGCAGCTCTTATTAGAGAAAACTCTTTTATATATTCATTCCAAGCCTCGTCTTTTTCTTGAATAGCTTTTGCTTTACAGTACAGTCTTAATATATTTGCATCACCTTCAAAGGCACAAAACATAATAGTCATTCTATCATCTTCAAGCAAATGTGCAGCAGTTTCATTTCCACTTCCAAAGTAGTTAAGCCAAAGTACTCTGTTTTTATTTATTATTTTAAAAGTATTATCCAAGCCCTTTGGAGAAAGATTTATTTTACCTTCTTTAGGAGCAGTAGAAACAAAAAACATTTTTTGGTTTTTGATAAATTGAATATCATATTCATTTAAAGAGTCACACATATCTGCCATGTTTTATCCTTTTAAAGGATATAATATAACATATTTCTAAAATATATTCAAAAGAAAATTTAAAATAATAGTAGTATAATCTTTTTTAGAAAATAAGGATACAAAACTATGAATTACAAAATAAAAGAGATTTATGTAGGAAGTGAAAGAGAGCTTAAAAACAAGAATAAAACCTATAAAACTTCGTATAGAAAACTGCCAATCACTGGTTCTCAATATGTAAACAAAGAGGGCTTAGAAGAAGATAATCAAAGTGATAAATCTTGTCATGGTGGAGAGCAAAGAGCCCTTTGTGTTTTTACTCAAGGTTCATATGATTTTTTTAAACAAAAACATAATATTGAGCTTCCAACTTGTGCTTTAGGGGAGAATATTACACTTTTAAATTGTGATGATAAAGATATTTGTTTAGGAGATAGGTTCTCTTGTGGGAAAGCTATTTTTGAAGTATCACAACCAAGGCAGCCTTGTTGGATTATCTCTTCAATTTTAGGAATCAAGAATCTTACAGCACTAATAGTAAAAGAAGGAAGAAGTGGCTTTTATCTAAGGGTTATAAAAGAAGGTAAAATATCAAAAAATGATGTTTTTACACTTATTAGCAGAAAGTATGAGAACTTAAATATTGAACACATAAATAAGTGCTACTATAATGCAAAGCAAAATCAAGAAAATATAAAAGAGATACTTGAAGTTCCTGAGCTTTCACCTTTTTATAAAGAGGACTTACAAAAAAGATATAAGAACCTGGAAGTTGGTTTAGAAGGTTTTCAAAAAGATAAAGAATAAAAATTTAGAACAATATATCAAGATATATTGATATGTTAAGTTTTTTTTGCTATACTTTTAAAATCGAAGAAGTAAAATACTAAAAGGAACATTTTTTATGGATATTTTTTTAAAGTCTGCATCAGCATTAAATGATGAGACAAGAGTAAAATTGCTAAAATTTTTAAATATCCATGGAAAATGTTGCGTATGTGACTTAGAAAACTCTTTTGATATGATTCAATCAAGACTATCAAGACACTTAAAAATACTAAAAGAAGCAGGATTTTTAAGAGTAGATAGAGAAGGGCGATGGGCTTATTATTCAGTTAGAACTCCCCTTGATGAGTTTAGACAAGCTTCAATAAAAGAGATTATGACTCTAGATATTGAGCTTCCAATTTTAACAAAGGCTTGTAATTTATAATGACAGAAACACTATTTGTTTATGGAACACTTATGCCAAACTGTCCAAATGGACATGTTTTGGAAAACATTGTAGGTAAATTTGTACCTGCAACAGTAAAAGGAAGACTTATTGATGCTGGCTGGTCAGCTTCAATGGGATATCCAGGAATAAGATTAGATGCAGGTGATGATACAATTCATGGGTATTTATTCTATTCATCAAATTTGATAGATAACTGGGATTATTTAGATGAGTTTGAAGGACAAGAGTTTCAAAGAACTCCTGTAACTGTTGAGAGATATGATGAGTTAGAAGTGGATACTTTTATTTATACTCTTAAGCAAGAAGTATTAGATATGGAAGAGGACTCTTAGGAGTTCTTTTTTTTACTAAAATACATCAAGATATCTTGATGTATTGATTTTAAAATAGGAAAATTTATGATATTAGCAAGTTCAATTTTTTTGATCACTTTAATATTTGTTATTTGGCAACCAAAGGGTTTACAAATAGGAACAACAGCTGTTATAGGAGCAATAGTTGCACTAATAGCAGGGGTTGTTAGTTTTGAGGATGTGTTAGTTGTAAGTGATATTGTTTGGGATGCAACTTTAGCATTTATTGGAATTATCATTCTTTCAATGGTTTTAGATGAGATTGGTTTCTTTGAGTGGTGTGCAATTAAAATGGCAAAACTCTCACGTGGAAATGGGCATTTAATGTTTGTATATGCTTTACTTCTTGGAAGTTTTGTTTCTGCACTTTTTGCAAATGATGGGGCAGCATTAATTCTAACACCAATTTTATTAGCAAAAATGAGAATACTAAAACTAAATGCAAAAACTATTTTAGCCTTTTTACTTGCAGGTGGTTTTATTAGTGATTCTGCTTCTTTACCTTTTGTATTTTCAAACCTTACAAATATAGTTACAGCTAACTATTTTGATATAGGATTCTTAGAGTATTTATCAAAAATGTTTGTTCCTTATGTAGTAAGTACAGTAGTTACTATTACTTTTTTATGGGTGTTTTTACGAAAAGATATTCCAAGAGAAATAGATGTGAGTTTACTAAAAAATCCAGATGAAGTATTAAAAAATAAAACTCTATTTAAATTTTCTTGGGTTTTTCTAGCCTTACTTTTACTTGGATATTTTGTTGGAGATAACTACGATTTACCAGTTTCTGTATTTGCTTTAGGTGGTGGATTGATTTTCTTAGCAATTGCAAGTTACACAAAAAGTGCCAGAGCTTGGCTTACAATTAAAACTGCACCTTGGCAAGTTGTGTGGTTTAGTATTGGTTTATATATAGTAGTTTATGGTTTAAAAAATGCTGGTCTTACTGATTATTTAGCATCTATTTTACAAGATTTAGTTCAAAGAGGTGATGTAATTGCTATTTTAGGTACTGGTTTTATCTCTGCATTTTTAAGTGCTATTATGAATAATATGCCAACGGTTATGATTATGGATATTGCTTTAACTGATATTCCAAATGAAACATTAGCTTATGCAAATATTATTGGATGTAACTTAGGTCCTAAAATGACACCATTTGGTTCTTTAGCAACTTTACTATGGCTTCATGTTTTATCTCAAAAGGGTGTGAAAATTGGTTTTTGGCAATATAGTAAATTTGGGTTAATAGTAACACCACCTATTTTATTTGTGGTGTTGTTAACTTTAGTATAGAGTAGTTTAGTTTTATATTATTTTGTTTGCACTAAGGCTTCATGGTGGGTACCCAGAAATCAAAGATTTCTACCCTTCCATTGCAGAATTGTTTAAACAAAATATATAAAACTCTATTCCAAAATGATTTACACTAGTTGTTAGAATGCTTCTGCAACCATTAGGTCAAAACTTTAGTTTTGGGCACCAATGGTGAAGCCCTAATGAAAACAATTAGTGTAAATTATTAATTAGGAGTTTTGATGAAAAAAGTATTAATTTTATGTACAGGAAATTCTTGTAGAAGTATTATAGCTGAAGCACTTATAAATGCAAAGTTAGATGGTGTAAGTTCAGATTCATCTGGGGTAAAAGCAAGTGGAAGAGTTAATCCAAATGCACAAAAACTATTAGAGCAAAAAGGTATCTGGAAAGAGGAGTATCATTCAAAAACTATTGATAAGGTTTTAGATAATGAGTACGATTTAGTAGTAACTGTTTGTGACCATGCAAATGAGACATGTCCAATGTTTCCTAAGGTAACTAAAATTATCCATGTTGGTTTTGAAGATCCAGATGGAAAAGATTTTTCTGCATTTGAAAAGACATATGAAGAGATAGAATCTGTTTTATTACCAAAAGTTAAAGAGGCTTTAGGTTTATAAGATGTTTTTCTATTGGGAAAAATTTGTAGACTTTTTGGTTTATGACTCATTGGGTCTTACAAAGGGTGAGCATTTAGCTGATGCACTTCACTTTTTTATTTATGATACAGTTAAGATATTTATTCTTTTAGTGACTATTATTTATATAGTTAGCTTTTTAAGAAGTTATTTCCCTGTTGAGAAAATAAGAGATTATTTAAGTGGAAAACATAAACTAATAGGTCATGTTTTTGCTTCATTTTTTGGGATGTTAACTCCTTTTTGTTCTTGTAGTGCAATCCCACTTTTTCTAGGGTTTTTACAAGCAAGAATACCTCTAGGAGTAACTTTTTCTTATCTTATCTCAGCACCACTTAGTGATGCGGTTGTTATTGCACTTCTATTTTCTCTTTTTGGAGTTAAGATTACTCTTCTTTATATTGGAACAGTAATTCTATTAGCAATAATTGCTGGACTTATAATAGGAAGTTTAAATCTAGAAAAAGAGGTTTTAATAGATGTAAAACCAGTTGAGTCTTGTTGTGGAAATCAAAATAAAGAGAGTCAAAGTTTACAAAGTAGAGCAAAAGAGGCTTGGGCAGCTAGTATGGATATCTTTAAAAAAATTTATATTTATGCAATAATAGGTATAGGAATTGGTGCCTTTATCCATGGATATGTTCCAGCAGAAACTATTGTAAAGTATGCAGGTGGAGATGCTTGGTGGGCACCACTTATGGGTGTAATAATGGGAATACCTATGTATTCTAGTGCAGCAGGAATGTTACCACTTATTGAAGTTCTTACTTCAAAGGGAATGTTACTTGGGACTGCTCTTTCATTTATGATGGCAGTTGTTGCACTTAGTCTTCCAGAAGCATTGATTTTAAAAAGAGTATTGTCAATGAAGCTTATTTCAATATTTTTTGGAACTGTAGGTGTGGCAATATTTATAGTTGGAGTTGTTTTCAACTCTATTTTATAAGGAACAACTCGTTGTTCCCTTTAGAGTTTGCTACTTTAGCGGTTTTTTATAAACTGTGTTAAAAGTAGTTATTATAAGAAGGAGAAAAAGTGAAAATTGAAATTTTAGGTACAGGTTGTACAAAGTGTGAAGCATTACTTCAAAATGTAAAACAAGCAGTTGCAGATGAAAAAATATTTGCACAAATAGAAAAAGTAGATGATCCAATCAAAATTATGGAATATCAAGTTTTATCAACACCAGCATTAGTTGTAAATGGAGTTGTTAAAAGTAGTGGTAAATTATTAAATAAAGAAGAAGTAAAAGAGTTTTTAAAATAGTAATTGTAACTTTCACTAAAGTTTAGCTATAGTTTCATAAAAATTATAAAGATAATATATTGAGTGAAAGTAGATTAGGGCAGATTTATGCCATATTAGCATTTTTATTTTGGGGTGGTTTAGCCCCAATATATTTTAAACAAGTATCAAATGTAGATGCCTTTGAAATTCTTATTTATAGGATACTTTTTTCATGTGTAACACTTCTTCCTTTTTTTCTTTTTAAAAAGGAACTTCAAGCTTTAATAGCCGCTGTAAAAGATTTTAAGACTATTAAATATCTATTTTTCTCAACTTTTGTTATCTCTTTAAACTGGCTAACTTTTATTTGGGCAATTGCAAATGATAGAATACTAGAGGCTTCTTTGGGGTATTATATTAATCCTTTAGTAAATGTAGGACTTGGTTTTTTAATCTTTAGTGAAAGGATGACAAGAAATCAATATATAGCAATTTTTATTGGTGTAATAGCTGTTTTATATCAGCTTTTTTCCCTTGGTTATTTACCAATGGTTTCTTTGATATTAGCTTTTTCTTTTGGTTTTTATGGAATGCTTAGAAAAAAAGCAAATGTTGGTTCTATAGCAGGGCTTTTCATAGAAGTAGTTATTCTTTTACCTTTTGCTTTAGCATATTTATTTTATTTGTATCACTATGAAGTGGTAGCCTTTTTTGAATCAACTTCTTTTTATACTTCATTTATGCTTGCTCTTAGTGGATTAGTTACTGTTATTCCTCTTTTATTATTTAATGGAGCAGCTACAAGAATGAAGTTAACAACTATTGGTTTCTTCCAATATATAGGACCTACTGTTGCATTTTTTATAGCAATTTTTGTTTATAATGAAGAGTTTAACTTTGATAAGCTAGTAACCTTTATACTTATTTGGATAGCACTTTTTGTGTTCTCTTTAGATACAATAAATAAATTAAGAAAAGGTACAAATAAGAAGTAACCATTTTGTTTCTTAATTTTTGTAATATCACAAAAAATAAAGGAATAAAAATAGCTAATTTAAGAGTTGTTAAACTAGCTTTTTTGCTAGTGGTTTTTTGTAATGTAGCAGTTGATATTTCCCACAAGATACTTTTACAAAATATTGCATTTAAAGTATTTGATGGAAGTGAACAAGTTGTTTGGATATCTATTATAAATCTTCTTATAATAGTTCCTTTTTTACTTCTGTTTTCTCTTAGTGGTTTTTTAAGTGATAAATATCATAAAAAAGATGTTCTAATTTATGGTGCTTTATCCTCTTTTTCTTTATCTGTTTTAATGTTAATTGCCTATTTTCTAGGCTCTTTTTATCTAGCAATGGCAACACTGTTTTTACTTGCTATTCAAAGTACTATTTATTCTCCTGCAAAGTTTGGAATAATAATTGATATCTATGGAAAAAGTGAGCTATCAAAAGGAAACTCTAGCTTACAAGCAGTTTCTATAATCGCTATCTTAGTATCTATGGCAACTTTTTCTTTTATCTTTGAAAGCTTTTTTCAGTTTAATAATTTAGAAAGTTTAAATACAAAAGAAGAATTACTAAAAGCTTTACTTCCATTATCTTTATATATTTTACCTATAGCTATTTTAGAAATGCTTGTCTCTTTTGTTGTATTAAAAAATATAAAAACAAAAGTAAAAAGAAACAAAGACTTAAAACTTGATTTACAAGCTATGTTTTTAGGTAAGTTATTTAAAAACAATGTTCAAGATATCTTTAGTAGAAAAATCATTTTCTTATGTGTTTTAGGACTTGGATTGTTTTGGGGAATTTCCCAAGGGATGATTGCAACTTTTCCTTCTTATGCAAAGATGTATTTAGGTATAGATGACGTGTTTGTTATAAATGGTGTAATTGCAGCTTCAGGAATAGGTATTGCTTTAGGAAGTTTCTTTTACTCAAGATATTCAAAACATTATATTGAAGTTGGTACTATACCTTTTGCAGCTCTTGGAATGAGTATTATGATTTTTATTTCAACTATAGTTGAAAGTGCATCTTTTTTAGCATTGAGCTTTTTGATTTTTGGTTTCTTTGGAGGGCTGTTTGTTGTACCTTTAAATGCACTAATTCAGTTTAATGCACCAAAGAAGAAATTAGGTACTATCTTAGCAGGGAATAATTGGTTTCATTCTTTATTTATGTTTTTTATTTTAGTTCTTACAACAACAGTATCTTTATATAACCTTGACCCTCTTAATACAATTTATCTAATTTTATTTTTGATGTGTCTTGGAAGTTTATTTGTAGTTGTATCTTTACCCCAATCTATGATTATCTTCTTTTTAAAATGGCTTGTTGGCTTAAAGTATAAGCTTGAAATACAAGGAGTAAAATATATACCTTCTTCAAGTGGAGCTTTACTTTTAGGGAATCATGTCTCTTGGTTAGATTGGGCAGTTATATATCTAGCAACTCCAAGAGAAATAAAGTTTGTCATGGATAAAACTATTTATTCAAAGTGGTATTTAAATTGGTTAATGAAACTGTTTAAAATCATTCCTATTAGTACTAAAGGGAGTAAAAAGACAATAGAGATTGTAGCAAAAGAGTTAGATGAAGGAAATATTATAGTTTTATTTCCAGAAGGAAGTATAACTAGAAACGGTCATTTAGGAGAGTTTAAAAAAGGCTTTGAAAAGATTTTAGAAAGAACAAGCTCTGATGTACCTGTTATTGCTTTTTATATTAGAGGTTTATGGCAAAGTATGTTTAGTAGAGCTAATAACAAATATAAAAAGTCATATAGAACAAATACAATCACTGTATCTTTTTCAAAGCCAATAAAAAAGCATAAAGCAAATACTATAAATATAAAAAATGAAATCAAAGCCTTATCTACTAAGTCTTGGCAGAGTCATACTAAAGAGTTAGGTTTAGTAAGTGAGACTATTTTTGATAGATTAAAACAGATGAAAAGAAATATTGTATTTGCTGATTCAACAGGAATTGAACTTTCTGGATATAAATTTTTAACAGCTTCTATTCTTTTTAAAAATCTTTTGAAATATAGAATAAAAAAGAAAAATATTGGAATACTACTTCCTTCAACAGCCGCTGGGGCTTTTATAAATAACTCTGTTTTAATGTTAGGAAAGACTGCTGTAAATTTGAACTTTACAGCCTCAATGGCTTCTTTAAAACTATCAGTTAAAAATGCAGATATAAAAACAATAATCACTTCAAAAAAGTTTGTGGACAAACTTCAAGAAAAAGGTATTCAAATAAACGAGGTCTTAAGTATTTGTGATGTGGTTTATTTAGAAGACTTAAAAGAGCTTATTAGCAAAGCAGTTGGATTAACGACATTTATTAGTGTAATAGCCTTACCAAGCTTTATTTTAAAAGCAATGCATATAAAAAAGGTTCCTAGAAAATCAACTGCTTTAATTATGTTTAGTAGTGGAAGTGAAGGGGTTCCTAAAGGAATAGAGTTAAGTCATAAAAATGTTTTAGGAAATTGTCAACAAATAGCTTCCATACTAAATGTAGATGATAAAGATGTTATTGTTGGTTCACTTCCATTATTTCATGCTTTTGGAACAGTTGTGACTAACTTTTTACCTTTAATTGAAGGTATAAAATGTGTAGCTCATCCAGATCCAACAGATGGATATGAAATAGGAAAACTTGTTTCAAAACATAAAGCAACAGTTATGCTTGGAACATCAACATTTTTCAGACTATACACAAAAAACAAAAAGCTAAAAAAAGAGATGTTTACATCTTTAAGACTTGTAGTTGCAGGAGCAGAAAAACTTTCTTCTAAAGTTAGACAAGAGTTTTATGAGAAGTTTGATAAAGAGATTTTAGAAGGCTATGGAACAACTGAAACTACACCTGTTGCTTGTTGTAATTTACCGAATATAAAAACTCCCGAAGGTATTCAAGTAGGAAATAAAATTGGCAGTGTAGGAATGCCAATTCCTGGAACAAAAATCAAAATAGTAGACCCAGGTAGTTTTGAGGAACTAAAAGTAGGTGAAGCTGGTATGGTATTAATTTCTGGGGTTCAAGTTATGAAAGGCTATTTAAAAGATAAGAAA
The DNA here is from genome assembly GCF_004116715.1 of Arcobacter sp. CECT 8989. NCBI lineage: Bacteria > Pseudomonadati > Campylobacterota > Epsilonproteobacteria > Campylobacterales > Arcobacteraceae > Arcobacter > Arcobacter sp. CECT 8989. Next base: position 148,235 of record NZ_PDKE01000002.1, read on the forward strand.
AAAACTAAAGAGGTAATAGTTAAACTTGAGGGAAGAAAGTATTATCTTACAGGAGATAAAGGTTATTTAGATAAAGATGGTTTCTTGTTTTTAATTGATAGATATTCAAGGTTTGCAAAGCTTGGTGGAGAGATGATTAGTCTTGGAGCAGTTGAGCAAAATATAGAAAAGCTAATTGCAAGCGATGAAATAGAGTTTGTAGCTACTTCAAAAGAGGATGAGAAAAAGGGTGAAAAGATTATTCTTTTACTTTCAAATATCAAAGAAGATGAACTAGAAAAACTAAAAAAAGATGTGAAAGAGAAGTTTGATAATAATCTTATGATTCCTAGCCTTTATAAAATAGTAGATGAGGTTCCAAAACTTGGAAGTGGGAAATTAGATTTTAAAAGGGCTAAAAAAATGGTTGAAGATTTATAGTAAAGAGATTAACTCTCTTTACTATGGTGGCATAACTCTTTTATAATATCATCTTGCTGACCACAAAAGTTTCCATTTTTTTCAATTAGGAATAAATCTTTTGCCATTCCCTTGATTGAGCTAAGTTTTGCTGTTTCAATCTCTATACCAAACTCATCAAAAATATTTGCAATATAAGCAAAAAGACCCTTTTGGTCTTTTGCAGTAACTTGCATTGAAGCTAAATAAGTAGTGTGATTACAGTTTATATGAATACCTTTTTCTTCAATCTTTGGAGTTAAAAGCCTTGTTTTTTTACTCATGTCAAAAGAGTTTTCAATCATTTGCTCAATATATGGAATATCCTCATCATCAACTCTTTCAGAGAAGTTTATTTCAAAGAATTTCTTTTCATCAAAAAGTTTAAAGATATTCATTGTAGAGATATTTAAAAACTCTAACTTACCAAGTAAGAAACCAAGATTTAAAGGAATAGCTCTAATGATTTTAATAGATAGTTGGTCTTCATTTATAACTTTATATGTAAAATCTTTTACATCATAAGCTCTAACTGCAATATCAATTATTTCATTTGATTTACATTTTAAGAACATTTGATTTGAAGAGATATAAGTAATCTTTTTCTTCATGATATTTGATAAGTTTTTATACTTCTCAAGTTTTTTGATTCTTTCTTGTTTTGCATTTCTTCTTGCATTTTCACTTAATAAAGAAGTGTTATTAAAAGCAGGTAATGCTTGTAAGTATAACTGTTTTAAAAGTGAAGCAGTAGAGCTTTTATACACAGATTCTCCAACTGCTGAAATATCTGCATAAGTTACTACATAAAGCATTTTTAGAGCTAATTTAGTTTGTAATAAAGCAGTAAAAGACAGAATAACTTTTTCTGAATAAATATCTTCACTTGAAGCAACTTTACTCATCATATTATGATGTCTTACTAGAAGAGCCCCTAATTGAATATGATTCTTATCTAAATCAAAAGATGTCATCATATTTTTAAACAGTTTTTCCCCTGCAATATGATGGTCTGTAATTCTTCCTTTTCCTACATCATGGAATAAACAAGCAAGTCTTACTAATGTTTTTTCTTTTGCATCAAAACTATTAAAGATATCTTTTATATAGTCGTCTTTTATATTTGTTAGTTTTTTTAGAGTTTTTATTGAGTGAATATCAACTGGATGTTGATGGTATCCATCAAATTGTGGTTGGTGAACTATTTTTTTAGTTACAGGTAAAACAGATTGGAACAATCTTGCATTATATAAAAGCTTAATGATTGGATAAAGGTTTTGTTTATACAGAAGTTGTTTAATTGTTTTTTTCAACTCTTTAGTTTGTTTATTTGGTAACTTAGTTTTACTAGCATACTCAACATATGACCTATCAAAATGCTTTACATCCCTTGGAAGTGAGATTAGCTCTTTTAATAGATTGTTTAATGTTTTTGGTTTAGCATTAAATGAAGTATAAAGTTTATTTTCATAAACATAAAGGTTTTTCTTAATTCTATACTCTTTAAGTCTTGAAATATTTTTTGCATCAAAAAGAACTTTTCTAGTGAACTTTTTAACCATGATAGTTGAGAAGAAGTGAACATTATGCAAACACTCAATAAGTTTTGACATACATTGTCTCTCTTTTGTAAGTCGTGGTCTATTTTTAAAGCCCATCTTAGAACTTAACTCAGGTAGAATATCAAAGTTTACAACATCAAGTTTCTTTTTTGAGATACTATGAAGGTAGTTTCTAACTCTAAAAATGTACTCTAAAGAGCTTCTATATCTTTTGTACTCTTCTTCTGAGAACTCTTTTCCCATTAGTTGTTTTATATCACTAACCCCATAAGCAATAGTAGCAGTCCAGAAAATCATATTTGATTCTCTCATTCCACCGTAACCATCTTTGATGTTTGGCTCCATTTTTAGTGGATATTTTAAAAGTCTTTTTTTATGTTCATCTAGTTTTTCTAATACAAAATCTTTTTGGTAGGTATTTCTTATTTTCTTTAAAACATTTTGATATGAAAACCAAAGGTGCTTAGAACCATAAATCATTCTTGATTCTAAGATTGAAGATTTAATAGTAATATCTTCTTGAACTGATAGTTCAATCTCTTTTATTTCATGAACTCTAGAACCAAGTTTAAGTCCACAGTCCCATGCTAAAGTTACAAGCTCTTCCATAATAGCTTTTAGGTTATAGCCTTTTATATCTTCATAAAGAATCATTAAATCAACATCAGAGTAGATACATAGTTGTTCTCGTCCATAACTTCCTAAGGCTATAAGAGAGATAGGAATAGAAGTACTCATTGGTTGATAATCACCAAAATGTTTTCGTAGGATATATTTGTATAGAAGAATTATAAATTTATCAGTATGTTTAGTATGTTTTACAAAGAAGTCTTTTCCACCAGTTGTTTCCAAAACTTCATCAATTGAATTTACATAAGATTTAAAATATGTTCTAAAAACCTTTGAAATTTCAAAGTCTTCAGCCCCTTTTGTTATTAATTCTTCAACTTGTATGTTTAATTCAGTCATCTAAAAAACCCTTATGAATATCAAGTTTTTTCCTTAGAGTAATTCTATTTAGACCTAAATGTTTTGCCATTTGTACTTGTGATTTATATTTCTTTTTTGCAGCTTTTAATAAAGGAACTTCAAAAAGATATACAAAATCTTTATATGAATTCTCCCCTTGTAGGTTTGAGAACATATAGTTTTCCATAAACATTAAAATCTCATCTTCTCCTATGGTTTCAAATAGATAAGAGAAGTAAATAGATTTTCTAAGGCTATGTGCATTGTTTGATAAGTTTATCATAAGTTTAGAAGGAAGTACAGGCTCTAAATCCAAAGTTTTACTAGCTTCTTTTGAAAACTTAGTAATAAGCTGTTTAACATCTTCTTCCCTGTCTTTTAAAGCAGGAAGTTCAATAGTAATCGAAAATAAATCAGCTAGTTTTGAGTTTAACTCATGTTTTAGTGTTGTTGCGATTACTCTGATATTGTTGTCATTTAGCCAGTTTATTACTAAATCTATATTTGTAATATTTTCTATTTTATCTAGGATTATTGCTTCATTTTGCAAGGAGATTATATTATCACTAATATCTCGTTGTAGAGACTTTGCTTTATACTCTTTTACATTGGGTAAAATATATCTTGCTAAAGATTTTTTACCAACACCTGCCTCCCCTGTAATTAAAGCATTAACTTCTACACTTTGAAGAAGTTGAGCTGAGTTTAATATCTCTTTTGAGTTTTTTGATTTTGCAATATATTCTTCCATTTTTTAGTCCTAGTTCTTTTTCTTTGTTAAAAATATAAATACTGAAAGGGCAATTAATATCATAGAAATACCTGTAATTAGGTATAAAGCATTAATCATCTTATCATAATCAGTAAGGGCAATTTTAAATACAACCATTAGTGCTTCAATAGATAAAGCTATAGTAATGGCAATAAGAAACTTTGTGATAATTTTTGTTTCTACTTTTGAGTTTTTTGAATAACTCTTAAAATAAACTTCTTGTTCTAGTATTGTTTTTGCAAGGTCAAAGATTGCAATACCTAAGGTTAAAGCAATTACAGGTTTGAATATTGCATCTAAATCAAAAATTCCTTTAATTAAAAAAGAGTGTGCAAAATCATAAATTGAATAACAAACTATAAATAAAGCCAATAAAAACATTGAATATCCAGCTATTAGATAAAAGGTTTTTGTTAGGGTATGAAAGGGTTTGTTTAATTCAATTAGATTTAGTCTTTCAAGAAGCGTCTCAATCTTAAAATCAAAAAAGATAATATCATCACCTTCTTTTATAGAAACAGTAATACAATTATGTCTAGTAGCACTACTTATATAAGGTGAACTAAAAGCTGTTTTACAGTTCTCTTTAAAATGAAGCTTAGATATTAGATATTCCCTTGAGATATCTTTTTCTTTTGAATCTTCTTTGAATCTATGATAGTTAGGAGAAGTTTGAACTTTAGTATCTTTGTTTACAATATAAACAAGCTCTAAAGATGGAAAAATTTTAAAAAGAGTTTTAAATTTACTTGATTTGTGTTTCTTAACTTCACCAAATTTATTTAAACTCTCTTCTATAAACTCTTCAATTTTGTCTTGATTTTGAATATATACTTCAAAGTACTCTTTCATGAACCACTCCTATATTCGTATGTGTAGTTAATTATAACATATAAAGAAAAAACTAAGTGTATAAAAAATAAACAATTATTTAAAAACTATTTATTTGTAAAAAAAATTAATTTTTTGTAAATTTTTTAAATATATGTTAGCAACCAAAGAATAGGAATTTTTTGAATAAAATTCATTAAATTTACTTTTTATATGTATAAATTATATACAACAAAAATGTTTATTTGCTTTTTGAAATCTGTTACAATTTCTGCATATTTACTTTGAAAAGGAAGAATATGGAAAATTTTAACGACTTAAAATACATACTAGATGGTTTTCTATTTGTATTTTCAGGTGTATTAGTAATGTGGATGGCTGCAGGTTTTGCAATGCTAGAATCTGGTCTAACAAGATCAAAAAATAATGCAACAGTATTAACAAAGAATATTGCACTATTTGCAATCTCTTGTATTATGTATTATTTTGTAGGATATAACTTAATGTATGGTGATGGTTCAGCTTTCATGGGAAGCTTCTCAACAATTAGTATGGAAAACGGTGCTGAAGCTACTTATCCAGCTGCAGCAGACTTTTTCTTCCAAGTTATGTTCGTAGCAACTGCAGCTTCAGTTATTTCAGGTACTGTGGCTGAAAGAATGAAATTATGGCCATTTTTAATCTTTGTTGTAATTTTAAGTGGTGTAATTTATCCAATTCAAGGTCACTGGACATGGGGTGGGTCTGAACTTGGTGGTTTAATTGCTGGCTTCTCTGATTTCGCTGGTTCAACTATTGTTCACTCTGTTGGTGGATGGGCTGCTTTAGCTGGTGTATTAATTCTTGGTGCTAGAAAAGGAAAATATACTAAAGATGGTAAAGTAAGACCAATCCCTGGTTCAAACTTAACTCTTGCAACTTTAGGTACATTCATTTTATGGATGGGATGGTTTGGATTTAATGGTGGTTCTCAATTAGCATTAGGTTCAAAAGCTGATATTGATGGTATTGCATTAGTAGTTGCAGATACAAATATGGCAGCTTGTGCAGGTGCAATTATGGCGGCTTTATTAACTCAACTACTTTATAAGAAAGTTGATTTAACTATGGTATTAAATGGTGCTTTAGCTGGTTTAGTTTCAGTTACTGCAGGTCCTGATTTAGGAATGTTAGTTTCATTTATTGAAGGTATTGTTGGTGGTGCTTTAGTTGTATTTGCAGTTCCATTCTTTGATAAGTTAAGAATTGATGATCCTGTTGGTGCTTTATCTGTTCACTTAGTAGCAGGTATCTGGGGAACATTAGCTGTTGGTATTTTCAATCCAGAAGTTACAATCCTAGCACAAATTAAAGGTATCGTAGTAATTGGAGCATTTGTATTCATTGTTTCATTTATTGTTTGGAAAATCTTAGACTTAGTTGTTGGACTAAGAGTAGATGAAGAGACTGAAATTACAGGTTTAGATATTCATGAGACTGGTCTTGAGTGTTACCCTGAATTCAAAAAAGCTTAATATATAAAAGGAAGATACAATGAAAAAAGTTGAAGCAATTATAAAACCTTTTAAACTAGAAGATGTAAAAGAGGCATTAGTTGAAAATGGTATCTCTGGTATGACAGTATCAGATGTAAAAGGATACGGTAGACAACAAGGACACTCAGAACTTTATAGAGGGGCTGAGTATGTTGTTGATTTTTTAGCAAAAATTAAAGTAGAAGTTATTGTAAATGACGAAGATGTAGATTCAACAATAGGTGTTATTGTTGAAGCAGCTAAAACTGGAAAAATTGGTGATGGAAAGATTTTTGTTACTTCTATTGATGAGGTAGTTAGAATTAGAACAGAACAAAGAGGTAGTGAAGCTGTTTAATATATAAAATCAAAGAAGAGCTTTTCTTCTTTGATTTAAATCTTATACTCCCTGTATATTTTTTATACACATACTATCTATATAAACTTATTAAAAAAATATATAATGTTTCTTAAGAAAACTTAGGAAGGGTTAAATATGGACTTACAATCAGTTAGTTATGTACTTGATACATTTTTTGCAATCTTTGCAATGACGCTTATTATCTTTATGGTTCCAGGTTTTGCTATGCTTGAAGCAGGGCTTGTAAGAACTAAAAACGTTTCAGCAGTATTAATGGTTAATACAATGATTTATGCAGTTGCTTCATTGGCATTTTTACTTCTTGGTTACTCAATCGCTTTTGGAGACTTTGGAAGTGATTCAATGTCAAAATGGGCAGCTTTTCTTTTTCAAATGGCATTTGTTGGTAAAGTAATCAATATTATGTCTGGTGGAGTTAGTGAAAGAGCAAAAGTATTACCACTAGCTTTATTTACTGTAATTATGGGTGGATTTATTTATCCTGTTGTTGTTAACTGGTCTTGGGGAAGCGATATGTTAGCAGGAACATTTTTAGATTTATCTATGTATGACTTAGCTGGTTCAACAGTTATTCACTCGACTGGTGGATGGGCATTATTAGCTGCAATTTTGATTATTGGAGCAAGACGTGGAAGATATCCTAAAGAAGGTGGAGTAAGAGTAATTCCAGCATCAAATATCCCACTTGTAACATTAGGTGCATTTCTTTTATGGATTGGATGGTTTGGATTTAATGGTGGTTCAGTAGGTTCAATTGCTTCAAAAGAGAGTGCTGATGCAGTTGCTTTAACTATTATGAATACAAATACAGCTGGTTTGTCAGGTGCAATTATTGTTGGTGCATTTATGTACTTTAGATATAAAAAGCTTGATATTACTATGGTGTTAAATGGTGCTTTAGGTGGTTTAGTTGCAATTACAGCAGGACCTGATCTTTATAATATTTATACTCCAATTTTAATTGGTGCTATTGGTGGAGTACTTGTTGTATTTGGTGTATCTTTCTTTGATAAGTTAAAACTTGATGACCCTGTGGGGGCTTTATCAGTTCACTTATTAAATGGTATTTGGGGAACATTAGCTGTTGGTATCTTTGCAAGCAATGGTGATGATATTACATTCTTAGGTCAACTAAAAGGTGTAGTAGTTGTTGCAGTATTTGCCTTTGTTGTTTCATATATTGTTTTATTTATTATTAATAAAATAGCTCCATTAAGAGCCCACAATGATGAAGAAATGCAAGGACTAGATGTAGAAGAGTGTGGTTTAGAAGCTTACCCTGAGTTTAAAAGAGCATTTTAGAATATAATTTGATTTTAAAAATATTTTGTTAAAATAGAAAGATTAATAAAAAGGATTAATAGTGAAAAAAATTGAAGCAGTGATTAAGCCGTTTAAATTAGAGGATGTAAAAGATGCTTTAACTGAAGCAGGTATTACTGGTATGACTGTATCTGATGTAAAAGGATATGGAAGACAGCAAGGACACTCTGAGCTATATAGAGGTGCTGAGTATGTTGTTGATTTCTTACCAAAAATTAAAATCGAACTAATTGTTGCGGAAGATAGTGTTGATAGTACAATTGATATTATTATCAATGCAGCTAAAACTGGTAAAATCGGTGATGGTAAAATCTTTGTTTCACCAATTGAAAAAACAATCAGAATAAGAACTGGTGAAGAAGACGAGGACGCTATTTAGTATGGAAACTTTTGAAATAGACTCTGCTTTAGATATGCACCTTCACTTACGTGACGGTGAAATGTTAAAACTAGTTGGTCCTTTAACATCTGAAACTTTTAGTGGGGCATTAATTATGCCTAACTTAGTTCCTCCTGTTACAACTAAAGAAGCTATGCTTGAATATAAGCAAAGAATTAATGAAGCATGTAGTGAAGATAAGTTTGAGCCACATTTAACACTATTTTTTCAAAATGATTACTCGTATGAGTTTTTAGAAGATATCAAGGATGATATCATTGGTATCAAACTTTATCCTGCAGGAATTACAACAAATTCTGAAACAGGTGTTGCTTCAATGGATGTTGAAGTATTAAGACCTACATTAGAGTCTATGAGTAAATTAGGTATTCCTCTTTGTATCCATGGTGAAACAAATGGTTTTGTAATGGATAGAGAAAAAGAGTTTATGCCTATTTATGAATCAATAGCAAAAGCTTTTCCTGATTTAAAAATTATTATGGAGCATATTACTACAAAGGATGCTGTAGAGCTTCTTGATAAATATGATAACCTTTATGCAACAGTAACATTACATCACTTATTAATTACACTTGATGATGTTGCTGGTGGAATGTTAAATCCACACCTTTTCTGTAAGCCAATTGCAAAAAGACCTGAAGATAGAGATGCCTTATTAGATGCCGCATTAAAAGCACATCCAAAATTAATGTTTGGAAGTGATTCAGCTCCTCATCCAAAACATAAAAAAGAGTGTTGTGGTTGTGCAGCAGGTGTATTTACATCTCCAATTGCATTACAAGTATTAACTCAACTATTTGAAGAGAATGATTCTTTAGATAATTTAAATGCTTTTGTAAGTTTAAATGCAAGAAAAATTTATAATTTAAACCCTATAAAAAAGACTATCAAGTTAGTGAAGAAGAACTTTGTTGTTCCAGCTTCATATAATTATAAGGGTGAAAATGTTGTACCAATGTATGCTGGTGAAGTATTAAATTGGTCAATTCAAACTATAGAAGACTAAGGGTTAACGCCCATGTCTTTCTTGTAAAAGACGTTTGATATTCTCAGATGACTCTTTTGCTTTTTTAATTCTCTCTTCTCTCATCTCTCTTAATGTATCAAGTGTCTCTTGTTTCTCATGGTCAATATTAGACTCAATTTGAATGGCTTTTCTATTATTTTGAATTCCTGATACGGCAGCAAATTTCTCAGTACTATTAATATATACTTTTGCTGATGGAGAAGTTGCATTTTTATTGAAAACTATTACATCATCTGCTTTTAATCCAAGTAGTTCTGAAACTGTCATCTCTGTCTCAGCCATAATAGCTTCAATTCCCATTTTAGCACCAGAAATAAGCGTAGTAATATCTTTTTTTCTACTTGCTTTTTTATTTCTTCCTTCTGAGAAGATTTTTTCAACAATTTTATTTAGAAGTGTTTCAATATATGAAATAGGGTAACAAATAGATAAGAAACCAGATTCTTCATCAATAGTGATTTCAAGTACAACTAGTAGAACAATTTCGTGGTCAGAGATAATCTGAATTGCATTTGCATTTGTATCCCTTGACTCAATTTTAAAGTTTAAAGTTGTAACTTCATCCCATGCTTTATACATATGTTTAACAAACATTTTATAGAAGTGTTCAAAAATATTTACTTCAATCTCAGTAAGTTCTCTATCTAAATTATCACTTGCAGCTACTGCTCCACTTCCTAATAATTCAGCAATAATCTTGTGAGAAATCCCAGGGTTGCACTCAATTACAATTCTTCCTTCTAAAGGTTTGATTGAAAGAGTGTTTAGAGATGTTAATTGTGGAATAGAAAGAATAAACTCTCCATATGTCATTTGCTCAATAGAGTAAAGTTTGATATCAACTATTTTTCTAAGCATTGCAGATAGGTCTGTAATTAAATCCCTTAACATCTTGTCATGTAGAGTTGAAAAGGCTTTAAACTGCTCATTTGAGATTCTATTTGGCTTTTTAAAGTCATAAATAGAATAGTTTTTCTCTTTTGATACTATTTGTTCTTCGGCTGCTGTTTCAATCTCTTCACCGGCATCGGCAATATCTAAAAGTGCATCAATCTCATCTTGACTTAAAAACTCAGCCATACTATCCTCTTATCTCTAATTCAACGTCTAAAGCACCAAGCTCTTTGATCATTTTTAGGGTATCAATTATTTCAGTAATTGGTAATTTCATTACCTTCATTGCTCTTACTAAATCTGAAACAGTTGGTTGTTTTTTTGTGTTCATTAAAGTATTGTCAATATTAACAGCAACTGGCTTGTTTTCAAGTCTTACATCATCACCAATATCTTGACCTTTATTAATCTTTTTGTCATCCCATTGAACATCACTAAGTTCTGATTTTTTAATTCTAATTGTAAAATCATTTTTAGCTACTGTAACAGGACCAATTGGAATATCAAGTCCTGCAATAATAGTCTCTCTAGCAACATCTATGATAATTTTTTTCTTAAATGTAGAGTCTAACTGAATACTTTGAACATCAGAAAGAAACTTAACAATTGAACTATCTAAAGGTTTTTTTACATAGATAGTTCTTGTGTCAAGGGCAACTGCTAGAGGTTTATTAAAAAATTCATTAATCTTTTTTTCTACTAGGTATGCTTGTTTTGCATCATTTTTTAATAAACTTAGTTTGATGCTATCTTCATTTTTAAGTGAGTATTCTACTTCATTTTCAACTGTTGCACCCTCATAAATAAAACCTGTAGTTTCATTTTGATTGTCTGCAACAATAGAACCTTGTGCAAGTGCATAAACTTGACCATCAACAGCTTTTAATTGAGTTAGTAGAAGTTCCCCATTATCAATAGACTTTGCATCACCTATTGCAGAGATTTTTACTTTAATCTTATCCCCTTGTCTTGCAAAAGGAGGAAGTTCTGCTGTTACCATAACGGCTGCAATGTTTTTTGATTTAATTGATGAGGCTGGTATTTTAATATATGAGTTTCTAAGAAGGTTTTGTAAACTTTGCATAGTGAATTGTGATTTGTCTCCAGAACCTGCAAGTCCCACAACAAGACCATATCCAATAAGTTGGTTATCTCTAATTCCTACAACATTTGAAATATCTTTAATAGTTACAGCATAAATACTTTGTAAAAAAAATAATAAAACTATAAAAAACTTCAACACTACACCTCTTTGATAATTGAGAATATTTTATCTAAAATTTTATAAAAACAAGGTATAATTTTCTTTAAAAATAATTTTAGGGCAATCTTTTGACTATATATATCTACGGTAGTGAAAGTTTTAAAAGTGAAATAAACGCTGTTTTAAGACATTCTAATATAAAGTTTAGACTCGATGACAAGGGCGAAGTAAAAGAGTTGAAAACTTTAGAGGAATTAAAGGCAGCAATAGAAGAAAACCCTAATAATATATACTTAATTGATGACTCAAAGATTATAAAAAAGAATATACTTACAGATAAAATAAAATTTTTAAAGCCTAAAGATGGGATTGATCAAGACTATCTTTTAGACCATGGAATAGGTGATGTTTCAGTTGACTCTATTGATGAACTTTCTAAACACATAATTAGAAGATTAGATTCAGTTATTGATAAAGAAGATGATATTGAAGATATTCAAGACTCAATTATAGAAATAGTTGAAGGTGCTTATGAAGAGGATTCTGAAAATAAAACTTCTGATGATTATGTTGTAGAGCAAATAGAAGATATTGAAGAAGTTACTTTAGATGATGAATTAAGTGCACTTCTTTCCTCTTCTAAAGAGGAAGATGAATCTTTCTTTGAAGAAGAAAATGAGTATTCACATATGAGTGATGAAGATGCATTAGCTGATATTTTAAATCAAGTTGAAGAGGTTGAAATCCCAGAATCACAAGCTAACAAAGAAGAAATAGAAGGAAATGAATTTGATCCATCTTCTAATTTGGATGATCTTTTAGTACAATTAGAAGAGAGTCATAATGAGCAATTAGATTCAAATTTGGAAGAAAATAGTGAAACTAGAAGTTCTGAAGACTTAGAGGATTTACAAGATGTTTTAAATCAAATAGAAGAAACTTCAATTTCTGAAATAAAAGAAGAAGAGAACACTGTAGATCCACTTATGGATTTGAGTTTTGATGATAATTTAGATAATATAGAAAATAATGAAAAGAGTATTGAACTTAAAGAAGTTCCAAATACTCAAGGAGAAAACATGTCAGATGATTTTTCAGAGTTTGATACTCTAAGTGAGAATGATATTCTTGCTGCTTTAAATAATGTAGACAATGTAACTGTTACAAAAGAAGATAAATCGCAAGAAAGTATTGCACAAGCTAGTAGTCCATCAAATTCAGTTGATGTTAATTCAGCAAATACAGATGACATTGCCAAATTAATTACACAATTATTGAATAATAAAACTTTAGAAATAACAATTAAAGTTAAAGAGTAGCATGGACCTAATAGCTATTGCGGAAAATACGGTAAAGATTATTTTAATCTTAGGTTTACCGTCATTGATTGTAAGTATGATAATTGGACTTGTAATCTCAATTTTTCAAGCAGTAACACAGGTTTCTGATGCATCATTAACTTTTGTACCTAAAGTTATAGTAGTATCAATTTTTATATTGATTACTTTACCTTGGGTTGGTGATCATATCTCAACATATACTAAGGATCTTTGGGATTTAATGTTGATTTTTGGAGAGTAATTTATGATTGATCAGTTATACAATTTAAAAAAAATTCAAGCAGATCAGAAGTTTATGGAAAAAGCTCAATTACAATCAAAAATAAATCAATTAGATGCTGAAATCATGCTTACTCACAATCAAATTAGTAGTGCTTGTGTTCAAAAGTTTGGTGCAATCTCTGACTTTGCAGTTTTAGAAATGCATAAGAATACAATGAAAGAGCATATAAAAAAACTTGAGGCTGAAAAACTTGTTGTTGCTGCTAAAATGGAAAAAGTAGTTGAGGAAATAGTTGAATTGCAAAAAGAGACAGAACAATTTGAATATATTCTTGATGAGATGAAGCAAGAAAAACAGTTACAAATACTAAAAGCAGAAGTTGAAGCTGCTGAAGAATATGTTCAAAGTAAATATATAAGTCAATAAGGAGAGTATTTGTTAAGAGTAGTAATTTTATTTTTAATATCAACTATAGTTTTAAATGCTCAAGAAGAGAGAGTAACTAGTGCTGCTTTAATTAAACAAAAAATTGAAGTAAAAGAGTTAAAAAAAGAGCTTAATATCTTTTATAATAAAAAAGAGAAAGAGTATCAAGAACGAAAAAAAGAGTTATTAGATTTAATAAAAAAAGTAGAAAATGAAAAAAAAGCAATTGCAAAGATAAGAGATGAAAATCTTCAATTGTTAAAAGATATTAATGGTGAAGTAGAAAGTAAGACATCAAAAATATATAATAAAATGAAACCAAAGATTGCAGCTTCAATATTTAATGAAATGATAAATAATGGAAAAGTTGAAGATGTTTTTGATATAATCTTAAGATTAAAAGAGAATAATGTAACATCATTAATGAAATTTTTAAGCCCAAAAAATGCAGCAATGCTGACAATAATGTTAAAAGACTATAGGGCTAAAAATCAAGACGAAGGGTAATTATGGCAGAAGAAAATGGCGGAACAACTAAAGCTGGTGGTGGAAAAGGATTAATGATTGTGCTTATTGCACTAATTGTTATTTTATTACTTGCAGTAGGTGTTGGTGGATATTTACTAGTTAGTAGTGGTGTATTAAATGGTCAACAAGCTCAGCAACAAGTACAAAAAGAGGAGTCAGGAGACTCTAATGAAATGTACAAAACAGCAATTAATGACTTAGTACTTAATATTACTAACGCAAAGGGTAGAGAAAAATTAATGAAACTATCTTTTCATTTAAAAAGTACAGAACCATCAATTGAAAAAATTGTAGAAGAGTATAAACCAGAAATAGTTGATGCTGTGATTGCACAAATTAGTTCAAGAAGTTCAGAAGAGTTATTAACAGTTGGTGGTAAAGCACTTTTAAAAGAAGAGCTTTTAGAAGATATAAATAACATTATTAATGAAGTAACATCAAGCAATGATGATATTAAAAGAAATAATGTTAAAAATATTTTATTCACTACTTTTGTAATTAAATAAAAATGATAGTTGCAGTTAAAACCAACAATAAAAAAAGACTTTTAATAAAAGTAGCTTCTTCAGTTGCTGTTATTGTAATGTTTATTGCTTATTATTTTCATATGAGCAATGAATTTGCAATGCAACAAAAAAAAGAGCAAGAGCAAAAATTAAAAGCAATAGAAATAGATAATAAAAAAGTAATGCAAAAAAAGCTAGAAAGAATTATCTATAGAGAAGTTGAAACTGCAGTTGATTTAATAGGACAAAGAAATATTCAAGATGTAAAAATAATTTCTGATAGAGTTTTAATTCTTACAGATGTTGGAACAAATCTTGACGCATTAAAAGTTAGATATGGAAGTACAGCTTTAATAAAAAAAGATTTAAAAAATATTAAAATTGCTATTGATTTAAAATATGTTGTTGAAAGTAAAATGAATGAAATTAAGTAAGTATTTATTACTAATAGCTTTACCTTTTTTATTAGTTGGGTGTGTTGAACAACCAGAAATTAAATTTGAAAAGCCAACACTTCAAGTTCCAAAAGTAAAACCAAAAGTACAAAAGAAAAAAGGTTCTTTATATTCAATGAGAGGACCTTCTTTATTTGCTGATAAAAAAGATTTACAAGTTGGAGATATAATTCAAGTTAGAATTAGTGAGTCTTTAAACTCTAAAACTAATACAAAAAGAGAAATTAGTTCAGATAGAAGTTCTAATTTAGGTGGTGGACTTATTTCTCAAATGGATGCAAATATTCCTTTATCTTCATCTGTTCAAAAAGCTGCAGATAAATTTAATTCATATGCAGGTATTAATTTTGGAACTGAAAGTACAAGTGAAAACAGTGGTGAAGTAAAAACTAATCTTAGTGAAACATTTAGTACAAGTGTTTCTGCTATAATAGAAGAAACATACCAGAATGGGAATTATTTAATTCGAGCACAAAAAGAGATGCTAATTGATGGGCAGAAACAGTCATTAGTTTTAACAGGAGTAATTAGACCATATGATATAACTCCTGAAAACTCTGTAACTTCATCACAAGTAGCAAATCTTAAAATTTTATATATAAAAGATGGTGAAGAACAGGATGTTATGAGAACCCCTTGGGCAACAAGGATAATACAAACCTTCTGGCCCTTTTAATCTAATTTTAAGAAATGTAATGTGATAATTGGTAAAAATTATCATAAAAGGAGTAATTATGCTAAAGTCATTAAATGTGGCACAAAGTGGTTTAACTGCCTCGAAATATGCAATTGAAAATATATCAAATAACCTAGCAAATGAAAATACTCCTGGATATAAAAAAAGAGTTGTACAGTTAAGTGAATTAGAGTTAATAGATTCTAGGTTTACTGGACGTGGAGTAAGGGCTGATAGTGCTTACAGAATTACTTCTCAATATATGTATGATAATATGATGAATGAAAACACTAAATCAAATTATTATAGTACAATATCAAGAATAACTGGTAGTATTGAAGTTATGTTTTCGGAAACTGATGAAAGTGGTTTCTCTAGTGATTTAGATAGATATTTCCAATCAATTGAAAACTTAAGAACAAATCCAAATTCAGAAATTTATAGAACAACTTACAAAACCCAAGGTACAGTATTAGTTGAATCTTTACAAAATTTATACTCAAATATTGAAAAAGAAGAAGAGTTAACGAAATTTTCATTAGAAGCAAATGTAAAAAAAGTTAACAATCTTATTAATGAAATAGGGGAAGTAAATCAACAATTAGGTCAGCATGTAGAAGCTTCAAACGATTTACTTGATAAAAGAGATCAACTTGAGAGAGAGTTATCTCAATATGTTGATATTGAAGTAGATAGAAGTAATAATGAGTATAGCTTAAAAGTTGGTGGTGAGATTGCTGTTAGATATAACACAAATATTCGTGAAATTAATTTGGTAGAAGAGTTTGAACCTCAAATTGATAGATTTTCGACAAATCCACCAACAGGTAAAGCTGGTGATGCTATTGCAGAAAACTATGATATAGGTCCTGGAGATAAAATATCGTATAAATTCAATAATGAGTTTGAAGTTTCTGTTGAGATTGGAAGCAATACATATAAAGATGGCAATGGAAACGAATATGAAATTGACTTAGATGGTGATGGAAATCCAGATACTATTGATGAAACAAACTATATTAGAGCCTTAAGTTTTGCAATAAATAGTAATAAAGATATCTCAGAACATGTTACTGCATATAATGGAGATTATTCTATTGATGAACAAGGTAACATTGTAGATAATACGGATCAAGATGAGTTTTTACGTGTTCAAGCAAATGTAGATGGAGAAGATGGTAAATTTCAAGGTAGAATAGTAGTTGAAGAAGCCTACAACCCTACTTATGAAGCAGAAAAAATAGTATCACCTACTGATAAAGTGGATAGTAATTTAACTGTTCCTATTGATGATGGATTAAATCATATTGTAATTGATGGAGAAGCTTTTACTATACAAGGGGAAGACTTTTCTGTTTTAGCAAGTGCAATAGATGGAAGTCCTACTTTATCTCCTGCAAGTTATAACTCTACTTCTGAAACATTGACTATTAACGGAGTTTCTTTTTCAACTGCAGGAAAAACATATAATGATTTGATTGCAGATATAAATGCAGAAGGAACATATACCGCAGCTGAAGGTAATGCAATTTTTATTAATAATAAAAAGTTTATTACTGCAGGAGAAGATTTTGCAGCTTTAGCAACTGAAATAAATTCAGACCCTAATTTTGTTGCATCTTATAATGCAGGTACAAATCAACTTTCAATTAATGGCCATAACTTTTCAACTGCTGCACCGGCTACGTATGCAGATGTTGCAACTGTAATTAATAATAATACTTCATTTACTGCTTCAACAGAAATTAGAGGTTCCATTAGTGTTACTGTTGATGGTGAAGAAAAAGAATTTACAATAACAGATACTACTACTTATGCACAGCTTGTTGATAAAATAAATGCTGACCCAGATTTAAATGCTTCTGTTACAGATGATGGTAAATTTACTATTTCAAATTTAAAGAATAGAAATGAGCCTTTAGAAATAACTGAAGACTTACCAACTCCTCTTGGAATTGAACAAGCTGAAAAAAGAAATGGTTCAATATTTAAAAATGAACAGCAAAGCCAAGTAGCAGAAGACAAAGTTTATTTATCTGTGTATGACAAAGAAATAACACTTAAATCAGGAATTTTAAAAGCTGAAACTGAAAACTTAACAACAATGTCTCCAAACAATAAAATTATTGATTATAAAGAAAAACTAGATAATTTTGCTAGATCGTTAAGTGATTTATATGATAAGTTTGTAAAAACAAGTCCTGATGGAGATTATATTTATGGACATGTTGCATCAGATAATTATTCTGGTGATAGAGAAGTGAGTAATTTAAATTTATTTAGTGGTATGGATGTTATGTCACTAAAATTTAATGAAGAAGCGGTAAATGATTTAAGTCAAGTTGATTTAGATTATATGGCAACAATGCAGTGGAAAAAAGATATTGAATTTGATGGATTTGCACAAGATGGTTCAAATTTAAATAATACTTCACTTTCTGAATTTTTTCAAGAAATAAAAGTAAACATTTCTTCTGATAAAGAAAATAACGATTTTTTATTAGAGACTCAACAGACTGTTTTTCAATCAATTCAGTTTAAGTTTGAGCAATTAACAAAAGTAGATCCAGATGAAGAAATGATTAATTTAATGCAATTTCAAGCAGCATATACAGCAAATGCAAAGATTATTACTGCTGTAGATGAGATGATTCAAACTCTTCTTGGAATGTAAAGGAGGCAATTATGGCTGAAGGAATTTTAGGATTAGGAAGTTCACAGTTAAATCAAGAGCTTTTAGATAAATTAAAAGATGCAGAAAGAGTAGCAAGAGTAAAACCTATTGAAGACCAGCTTAATTCTATTACAGAAGAAGGTGGAGAGAGTGACACTCTAAAGAGCATTACAGATCAAGTAAATCAATTTTTAGAAAGTGTAAAACCTTTTGATCTTTTTGTTAAAGGTGGTGTGAATGCCTTTGATCAAAAAGTTGCAAATGTTACAGGTACTTCAGCAGTTTTTGATGCTGTTGATGTTGGACAAATTAGTGAAGGTACAACAGAAGTATTTATTGAGCAATTAGCAAAAAAAGATGTTTACCAAACAAATACCTTTGCAGATAAAAAAGCAGTTGTAGCTACTAGTTCAAGTATAGATATTAATGGAAAAACTTTTACTACGCAAGGTGAAGATTTTGAAAGCTTAGCTCAAGTAATTAATGATGAAGGTTCAATAACAGCGACATATGATTCAGTAGCAAATACTTTAACAATCAACGATGGAGTAAATGGAGATGTTGTTTTTTCAACTGATGGAAAAACATATAGTGATTTAGCTACTGATATTGATGCTGATGTTAACTTTAGTTCTTCTATTCCTGCAAAACCTATATCTGGAGATATGTTGACGTTAAATCAACCAGGTAAGCCAGTTTATCAAAGTGATATTAAAGTATCTAATGATGATATAGTTGATGCTACAGGCGGAACAATAACTATAAATGTAGATGGTGTTGATAAGGAATTTACTATTAATGCTGACACTACTTATGGGGACTTAATTGCAGAGATTAATTTAGATGAAGAGTTAGATGCTAAACTTTCTTCAGAAGGAAGATTATCTATTTCTCATAAAGATAAAGAAACAGATATTACAGTAACTGAATCTCTTACTACCGAAACATTAGGAATGTCAAGAGGAGAAAAGTTCTCTACAGAGGGTTTAACTTATGAAGAGTTAGCAAAAAAAATAAACAACAATAGTAGTTATACTGCAAATGTAGAGAGTGTAGGAGAAAATCAAAATAGACTTGTTATTAAAAGTAGTGAGTCAGGACTTGAAAATGCTATTACAATTACACAAACAGGAGTTGATTTAGGGCTTAATGAAGCTTCTAATCATACTGTTTCTGCACAAAATATGAAAGCTACAGTAGATGGTATTGATTATGATGTTTCTTCAAATGTTATAGTTGTTGATGGTGGATTAAAAATCACGGCTGTAGAAAAGAATGAACCTGGAGAGTTTTCTTCAATTTCTATTGAGAAAGATGTTTCAACAGTTGAACCTCTTTTACAAGATTTTGTGTCACAATATAATGCGTTAATTTCAGTGATAGATGATGAGTTGTACTCATCAGAAAGTTCAATTGAAGATAAGTCAACACTTAGAACAGTTGTTGAAGGAATTAAAGATAAACTTTTTGGTTCATATGGTGATGATAAGCTAAGTATTTTTAATTTTGGTTTTGAAGTTGACAAAAATGGTGTGCTAAGTTTAGATAGTACAAAATTTAATGAAGCAATGGAAGATGATATTAGTGCTTTAAAAGATTTATTTATTGGTGCAGCAGAAAGTCCTGGCTTAGGAACAGACTTAAAAGAGTATGTAGACTCTTTAGATTCATTTGATGGACTTTTAACAAAGTATGAAGAGAACATGAATTCTCGAAAAGAGTCTTTACAAGAAGATGTAGATAGTGCACAAGAATCTTTAGATAGTAGATATGCATTATTGGCACAGCAATTTGCATCTTATGGTGCAGTTATTGCACAGTTTGAAAATCAATTCGCAGGCTTAAAAATGATGATTGAACAATCAATATCTGGGAACTAAAATTAGTTCAACTTAAGTAAAGTTATAATATACTTTTCGAATATTAATTGGAGAATTTAATGGGAATTGAAGCATATCAGCAACAAGGTGCAGTATCAAATGACCCTTACATGCTTGTATTAAAGTTATATGAAGGAACTTTAAAATATTTATCTTTTGTAAAGCATGCAATGGAAACAGGTGACGTAGAGATGAAGTTCACTAATATTAATAAAACTGTAGCTATTTTTGATGAACTAAGAAATGTTCTTGATTTTGATAATGGTGGAGATGTTTCTTACTATTTAGATGGGCTATATTTATATCAAATTGAAACACTATTTACTGCAGGTGTTGATGATAATGTTAATGCAGTAGAACAAGTAATGAAAGTTGTTCAAGGTTTAATTGACGCATGGAAAGAAGAGACAGGTCTTTAAAGGCTTTAGAAGAGTTAATATATATTGACTCTTTAGACTCTTACCAAAGAGCAGATGCTCTTGTAAATTGGTATGAGAAATATTTAAGTGATGGAGATATCACTAGCTTTGATTTAGAACTTGAAGATTTAAAAAAACTTCAAGAACTTTTTTATAAAAGTGTAGATTTTTTAAAAACTCACAAAGAAACTACAAGAAAAGAGATTGTTGAAAATAGAAAAGTAAGAAAATTTCTTTAATCTATTTTCTCTAACAGTTTTTCAATCTCTACGTATTCAAAAATATAAAATCTAACCTTATTAGGGATTTTATTTATCCTACAAACTTCTTTAAACTCTTTTGTTAAAATAGTGTCTTTAAGATATGGACAAATATAAATATAAGTATCCAAAATTGAAATAACTATTTTATGTGAAACTACTAACTCTTTTTGAATTAAAATCTCATCTCTTTGTTTTTTTGTAAGAAGTATTCCTCTTTTTTTCAAACTTTCGTCAATGATTTTGATATTTAGATTATCATCATTTGTATTTTTATATACTTCTAAATCTTTATCTTTAAAGATTAGTGATATTGAGTTTTTTAAAGATTTTAAATCTTCTTCTAGGTATTCAAAACTATTACTAATTCCTTCTTCAAACTCATTTATAAGTGCATTTGAAAAGTGTTTTCTAAAATAGTTTCTTTTAAAGTTTTCATCTTCATTTGAGCTATCTATAAAGTATTTGATATTATTTTCATTTAGATAGTTTTCAAGAGTTTGTCTAGAAATATTAATTAGAGGTTTAAAAACTTTGTAATCTTTTCTACTAGATTCTAATTCAAAGGATAGTATTTCATTTAGTCCTGCACCTTTAGTAAACTGCATCAAAAACCACTCTAGCTTATCGTTTAGTTGGTGCGCGGTAATTAGTGCTTCATAAGAGTTGTCTTCAATTATTTCATCAAAGAAGTTATATCTAACATCCCTTGCTTTTTTTTCAAAGTTTGAAGTATTATTTAAAACAACTTCTTTTAGATAGATTTTTTTATTGTATTTTTTACCTAGTTCTTTTGCATATGCAACTTCTTCTTTAGACTCTTTTCTAAAGTTATAGTCAACAATTGCAATATCAAAGGGAATCTTTTTTTCAAGTAAAAGAAAAAAAAGAGCAGAAGAATCAACACCACCTGAAAAACCTAAGAGATTTCTCTTTGTGTTGATTACTTCAAAATTTTTAGTTTGCATATTCTTTAGTAACAGTTGCTAATAGTTTATCTCCAACTAGTTCTGTGATTTTAACTCTGTATTTACCACCAAACTCAATCTGTTTTCCTTCGCCATCTTCATTTAGTAGCTGATTATCATTGATATATACTTCTCCGTCAATTTCAGGAGCCCAAGCAGTTTTTCTAGCACTTAATAAGTACTCATGCTCATCACTTTCTCCATCAACATAAACATCAAACTCATTTCCAATCTCTTGTGCTAGTGATTCAAGAGTTGTCTCTTTTATGATTTCACCTAAAACTTCTGCTCTTTCATCAATAATCTCTTGAGGAACCTTATCTAACATATCATATGCACTTGTTCCATCTTCATCAGAATATGAGAATACATTAGCTCTGTCAAATTTATAGTCTCTAACAAAATCACATAACTCTTCAAAATCTTCTTGAGATTCTCCAGGATGTCCTACAATAAATGTTGTTCTTACAAAAGAGTTTGGAACTGCTTTCATTGAGTTCATTAGCTCTTTTAGTTTTTCAACACCTTTTCCTCTTTTCATAATTTTTAAGATATTAGATGAGATATGTTGTAAGGGCATATCAAAATAGTTTTCAAATACTTTTGAGTCTTTGATTTTTTCAATTAAATTTAGGCTTGTTGTACTCGGATAAAGATAAAGAATTCTTGCACTATGAACACCTTCAATTTTTTCAACTTCTTCAATTAACTTTTCAAGTCCATCTTTAATATTTAAATCTCTTAAATATGAAGAAGAGTCTTGTGAAACAAAAGAAAAGTCTTTATATCCATTTGAAACAAGATTTTTAACCTCTTTTACAAGTGACTCTAAAGTTCTAGAATGAAGTTTTCCTTTAAAGCTAGGGATTGCACAGAATGAACAGGTTTGATTACATCCTTCACTTAATTTGATATAGGCATGATATGAAGAAGCAGTAATAACTCTATCATCTGATTCATCTAATAAAAATACTTCATCCGTAAAAGCAGATCTTTTTTCATTTACAAGTTTATCAATCTTGTCATAATCCCCAACCCCTGTAAAAATATCAATTTCTGGAAGCTCTTTTTGTAGTTCTTCTTGATATCTTTGTGTTAAGCATCCTGCCATTACAAGAACTGATTCTTCTTTTCTTTCATCATGCAGATTTAAAATAGTATTAATACTCTCTTCTTTTGCACTATCAATAAATCCACATGTATTTACGATGATTACATCAGCAATAGTAGGTTCGTTGGTAATTTCATACTCTTTTAGTTTTCCTAACATGATTTCTGAATCAACAAGGTTTTTTGTACATCCAAGACTAACTAAATGTAAAGTTTTTGTAGGTTTTGTTTCGCTAAATCTCATTCTTTTTTATCTTTTTAAATTTTTTGCGAATTTTAGCATAATATCAGATTTTTGTAAATTATATTAGCTGAAAATTTTACATTAATTTTATATTAAAATCATTTTGATATGTTATCTTTGCAAAATTAATAAATGATTATTTACAGGAGCAGTTATGATTAAAAATATTAATCTTTCAGTATTAGGCTTTTTGAGCCTTTTTTTTGTTGCATGTTCGAGTAATACAAATGTTCAAAAAGAGCAACTAAAACCAAATGTGTCATTGACAAATACTTATTGGAAAGCAATATTTTTTTTTGATAAAGAAGTAAAAGTTTTCAGAAAAGAAGCCTATATCAAGTTTCAAAAAGATGGAAGAGTTATTGGAAATTTAGGATGTAATAACTTTTTTGGACAGTTTACTCAAAATAGTGAAAACATAGAGTTTAGCAAAGTAGCTAGTACAAAAATGATGTGTCCAAATATAAAAACTGAAGATGCTTTTGCAAAGGTTTTATCAGGTGCAAAAACTTTTAAAACCAAAGGTGAGAGTATGAGTTTATTTGATAAAGAGAATAAAGAAATAGCAAGCTTTAAAGCGGTGTACTTTTAATAGTACACCTTTATTATCTTAAAGCCAGATATTATCAAGTAGTCTTGTATCTCCAAATCTTGCAACTACAAGGATAATAGAGTTCTTTAATTCAATCTTCTCAATCTCATTAAAGTTTCTATCAACAACAGCAATATACTCTACATCTAAAGTTTGCATTACTTCTTGCATTTTTTCCTTTAAAGCAGATGCTTTTAATTCACTTTTTCCTACAAGTGAAGCAGCAGAATATAAAGCTTTAGAGATTAAAAGAGCATCTTTTCTTTGAGTTTCATCTAAATAAACATTTCTAGAACTAAGTGCTAAACCATCTTTTTCTCTTACTATTTCACAAGGAACTATTTCAATTGGTAAAAATAGATTTTTAACCATTTGTTGTATAAGAGTTAATTGCTGAGCATCTTTTTTTCCAAAGTAAGCACGTGTTGGTTGAACTAAATTAAATAGTTTAAGTACAACTTGTAAAACCCCATCAAAATGTCCTGGTCTAGTTTTTCCTTCTAAAACATAACTATTATTAGGGGCTTTTATTAGTACCTCTTCTTCTGTATACATAGTAGAAATATCAGGCATAAATAGATAATCAACTTTGCACATTTCACATATTTTCTTATCTGCTTCGTCACGTCTTGGATAAGCATCTAAATCTTCACCTGGAAGAAATTGTGTTGGATTTACAAAGATAGAAACTACAACTACTTCATTTTCATTTCTCGCTTGTTTTATTAAAGAGATATGTCCATCATGTAGTGCTCCCATTGTTGGAACAAAACCTGTAGTTTTAGTTTTGTTAGAAGAAGTTACTTCTTGAAGTTCTTCTATTGTTTTTAAAATTTTCAAGACTTTCCTTATCAAGTTTCTTTTTGGCAAGTGTATAAAAAAATTGCTAAATACCTAAGAAATCCTAACTATTTTGCATCATAATTTGGATTTAGTTTTAGTAAGATTAAATCAGCAATCATATTTCCAAGAAGCGTAAGTAAAGCTCCAATAATAAGTATTCCCATAATAACTGGGTAATCATGACTTAAAGCACTTTGGAAAAATAGTAATCCCATTCCATTTATAGAAAAAATTGATTCTAAGATAACACTTCCTCCAATTATCCCTGGAAGAGATAACCCAAGTAATGTTATAACTGGTGGATAAAGATTAGGTAAAATATAGTATCTAAGAATTTGATTTTTAGTAAGACCTCTTGCTTTTGCAAAGAAGATATAATCAGATTTTAAAATCTCAATTACAAGTGATCTTACATATAAAGTCAAACTTCCAATTCCTGCAAAAGTGATTATAGATATTGGTAAAATTAAATGCCATGCATAATCTAAATAGTAAGTTAAACTTCCATCATCGGCAACTGAGTGAAGTCCAGCAATAGGAAGTATTTCTAAGTGAATAGAAAAAACCATTATTGCAATTAGTGCCAAATAAAATGAAGGCATAGAGAAACTTACCAAAGAAAGTTGACTAGCAAACTTGTCAAATAAAGAGTTTTTATTTAATGCTGCTTTGATGCCTAAGTAAAGTGAAATAATAAAGATTAAAAACATTGAAATAATATTTAGTGTTAAAGTTACTGGAAGTCTTTGTAAAATCTCATTTTTCACAAGCTCTCCACTTGCAAAAGATATTCCAAAATCAAGTTGTATAATTGCAAGAACCCAAGAGAAATATTGTACATAAAGAGGTTTGTCTAAACCATAGATAGCCTTTAGTTGTTCAATAGACTCTTTTGTTATATTTGGATTTAGTTCTCCACTTGCAAAAAAAGAGTTTGGAGCTAGATTTATAGCTACAAATGATATTAAACTTATAATAAAAAGCATAATGATAAGATATAATAATTTACGTAAAAATATTTTCATAAAGAATTATACAAAGAGATAGGTTAAAAATGATAGGTATTGATATAGCTTCAATTGATAGAATAAAAAATATGTATGAAAAGTTCGGAAGAAGAGCTTATGAAAGATTTCTTAATGATGAAGAGATTGAACTAATTAAAAGGTTTGAAACAGCAGCTGGTTTTTGGGCAGCAAAAGAAGCTGCAAGTAAAGCAATAGGTACAGGTATTGGAAAAGAGTGTTCTTTTCATGATTTAAAAATAAAAAAAGATAAAAATGGTGCACCAAAACTAAAGTATTCTAAAGCCTTAAGAAAGAAATATAAGATTAAAAAAACATCTCTTTCAATAACACATGATAAAGGCGTTGCAATAGCAGTGGTTCATAACTTAACTAAATAAAGGGATTAGTTCTTACTAAGATATCTTTCTAATATAATTTTAGCAGCAAGGGAGTCAACTCTTCCATCTCTTTTATATTTGATGTCACCTTTCATCAAATCTTCTGCTTCTATTGAACTCATATTCTCTTCTTGAAAGATAACTTCTTTGTCAAAATCAAGTAGATTTACAAAGTGCTTAATTCTTTTTTGCATATCTTCACTTGCACTTGGATATCCAACAATTAAAGTATCAATTTCCCACTCATTTAAAGTTTTTAAAACGTCATTTGAAGCTTGATTTCTATTCTTTCTTAATATTGCGGGAAGAGGTGTAACAATGTCCCCTTGTAGGCAAATTGCAAGTCCTATTCTTTTAAGTCCAATATCAATACAACAAAGCTTCAATCAGTTTCCTTTAGTAAAATTTGGATAATATTATAGCCTTAAAAGAATAAAACTAGGAAAATGTATATGAAATTAGCTGTATTTGATTTCGATTCAACTTTAATGGATGGAGAAACAATTGACTTTTTAGCTAAGCCTTTAGGTTTAGAGGAAAAAGTTGCAAGTATTACTGAAAAAGCAATGGCAGGAGATCTTGACTTTTTTGAATCTTTAGTAGAAAGAGTATCTTTACTAAAAGGTTTAGAGTATGCAAAAGCTGTAGAGATTTGTAAAAATTTACCTCTTATGCCAGGTGCTTTTGAATTAATTACGGAGCTTAAAAAACAAGACTATAAAGTAGTTTGTTTCTCTGGAGGTTTTAGAATAGGAACAGGGCCAGCTAAAGAAAAACTAGGAATAGATGCAGACTTTTCAAACATACTACACGAAAAAGATGGAGTTTTAACTGGTCTTGTTGGTGGAGATATGATGTTTGGTTTTTCTAAAGGTGATATGATTCAAAGAGTTCAAGCTATGCTTGGAGTTTCACAAGAAGATACTTTAGTAGCAGGGGATGGAGCAAATGATGTTTCTATGTTCCCTTATGCAGCAAAAAAAGTTGCATTTTGTGCGAAAGATATATTAAAAAAAGAAGCTAATATTATTGTTGATGAAAAAGATTTAACAAAAATATTAGACCATATATAACAAGTAACAAAGCGTTCTACGTAAAATAAAAGGATAATGAATGAGTTTAAAAGAAGATATTAATTACTCTTTATGGTGTGATTTTATAGAAAGAGATTTTTTAGAGAATAGATTTCAAGATATTATTAAAGATGAAGTAATCCATGGAGCTACTTCAAACCCAGCAATTTTTGAATCTTCTATTACAAATTCAGCAGCATATGACCAACAACTTCAAATGCTAAAAGCAAATGAAGCAAAAACTATTTATGAAGAGTTAGCAGTTTCTGATATTAGAAGAGCAGCAGAACTTTTACATGATTTACATTTAGAAGATAACAATGATGGGTTTATTTCAATTGAAGTTGACCCAACACTTTGCGATGATGCAAAGGGAACAGTTGAAGAGGGAATGAGATTAAACTCTTTAATTGGAGCAGATAATGTTATGATTAAAGTTCCTGCAACTGAGGCTGGATATGAAGCAATGAAAGAACTTACAAGTGCCGGAATTCATGTAAATGCAACTTTAATCTTCTCACCAGAACAAGCTATTAAATGTGCACAAGCTTTAGATGAAGGTATTAAAGCTTCAAACAAAGATATCAAAGCTGTTATCTCTGTATTTGTTTCAAGACTTGATAGAATGTGTGATAACAAAATGGTTTCAAAAGGTTTAGAGACTGCTAAACTTGGAATTATCAATGCAGCTAAGTGTTACCACGAAGTTGAAAAGTTTGAAAACAAAAATATTAGAACACTTTTTGCAAGTACAGGAGTAAAAGGTGATGAGTTAAGAGCAAGTTATTATATTGATACTTTAATTTATCCACACTCTGTAAATACAGCACCATTAGCTACTATTGAAGATTGGTTAGAAAATGGTCAAAAAACTCCTACAAAAGTTATTAGTGAAGAAGAGTGTAATAAGTATTTTAAATTATTAGAATCAAAAGACATTGATGTAAATGAAGTTTATACTAAGCTTTTAAATGATGGTTTAGAAGCATTTAAAGACTCTTTTGCAGACCTATTAAACAAACTAGCAAGAAAAGCAGATTAAAGTAGTTTTACTACTTTAATCACTCCTATTTTCCAGTCAACTTAAAGTTCTTTTTGGATAAAATTTTTCCAATTTCATATTAATAAAGGTTATATAATGAAAGCTTGGAGTCCAAATAGCTGGAGAGATTTCCCTATTAAGCAACAACCAACATATAAAGATTTAGAAAAATTAAAAAAAGTAGAGAATGAATTAGCTTCTTATCCTCCTTTAATTTTTGCGGAGGAAGCAAGAAACTTAAAATCTCAATTAGCTGAGGTAGTAAATGGTAAGTCATTTTTACTACAAGGTGGAGACTGTGCTGAGTCATTTAATGCATTTAATGCAAATAATATAAAAGATTTATTTAAAGTAATGATGCAAATGGCAGTTGTTTTAACTTTTTCAGGTGGATGCCCAGTTGTAAAAGTAGGAAGAATTGCAGGTCAGTTTGCAAAACCAAGAAGTGCAGACTTTGAAGAAGTAAATGGAATAGCTTTACCTTCATATAGAGGTGATATTGTAAATAATATGGGCTTTAATGAAAAAGATAGAGCACCAAAAGCTAAGAAATTATTAAAAGCATACAATCAAAGTGCATCAACTCTTAACTTATTAAGAGCGTTTGCAAGAGGTGGTATGGCTGATTTAAATAAAGTTCATTCTTGGAACCTTGATTTCGTAAAAGATAATAGACTAGGTGGGATGTATGAAAACTTAGCAAATAAGATTTCTGAAACACTAGATTTTATGCAATCATGTGGAATCACTGCTGAAAATACAGCACAGTTAAAAGAGACTGTTTTATATACTTCTCATGAAGCATTATTATTAAACTATGAAGAAGCATTAACAAGAAAAGATTCATTAACTGGTGATTGGTATGACTGTTCTGCTCATATGCTATGGATAGGTGATAGAACAAGAGAACTTGATGGAGCGCACTTAGAGTACTTTAGAGGTATTAAAAACCCTATTGGATGTAAAGTTGGTCCTTCTATGCAAGAAGATGAATTAATCAAACTAATTGATGCTTTAAACCCAGAAAATGAAGCAGGAAGATTAAATCTTATTGTTAGAATGGGTAATGAAAAGATTGCTGATAAATTCCCGAATTTACTAAAAAGAGTAAAAGAAGAAGGAAGAAATGTATTATGGTCATCAGACCCAATGCATGGGAATACTATCAAAACTGATAATGGATACAAAACAAGAGATTTTGAATCTATTTTAGGTGAAGTAAAACAGTTCTTCCAAATCCATAAAGCAGAAGGTACTTATGCAGGTGGTATTCACTTAGAAATGACAGGACAAAATGTAACTGAATGTACAGGAAGTTCAAGTTCTGCTATTACAGCTGAAGGTCTTTCTAGCAGATATCACACTCAATGTGACCCAAGATTAAATGCTGACCAAGCATTAGAATTATCATTTATGATTGCTGAAACTTTAAAAGAAGCAAGAAAGTAAATAAAACTATAAAGAGACTAGAAAGTCTCTTTATATGTCTCTTCATTGAAACCTACTAAAACATTATTATCATATTCTACAATAGGTCTTTTTAAAAGCATTGGCTCTTTAATAAGCCATTCAAGTTTTCCAGAGTCATCTAAGTTTAACTCTTTTAATTTTAGTGTTCTATATTTAGTTCCTCTTGAATTAAAAACTAAATCAATTCCTGCGTTTTGAACCCAGAACTCTATAGAAGTTGAAGTAGGAGTGTCTTTTTTCAAATTGAAAAACTCTACTTCTATGTTGTTGTCCTTAAAAAACCTTAAGGCTGATCTAACAGAGTTTCAGGTTTTTATTCCATAAACCTTAACTGCCATTTTTTTTCCTATTCTATAATTTTTGGTACTATAAAGTATCCATCTTCGCTTTTTGGAGCGTTTTCTAAGATTTGATTTGATAGTTCTAAATCTTGCTTAGCAGTGTCTTCTCTTAATGGAGTTCCACCTTCAACTGTATTGAATGTAGCTTCAATATTTGATACATCAATCTCATTTAGATTTTCTACGAAGTTGATAATATCTGCAAGTTCTGATTTTAGATTCTCTTTTCTTGAATCTTCAATCTCTAAGCTTGATAACTTTGATAGTTTATCAATTAATTTATCATCTACAGTCATAATTTTCCTTAACTAGTAAAGTATTTGGATTATAGCTAAAAAGAGTTTTAGAATTATTAAATATGAAGGAGATATTAGGTTCTATATCTTTATTAGACTTTTTAAAAATAAAAAGTATATTTAAAGTGAAAACAACATTTACTAAGTATGTTGATGATAAACTTAAAAGATATTTAAAAAGAAAAAGGAATTAATAGTGAAGAAAATAAAGAAGGAGAAACAGTTCAAGAAAGCAGCAATTGATAAAACTTTAGTTGTACTGATTGTTTTAGTATTGTTTTTTTCTTATTTGGTAATCAAAAATTTTATGATGTAAAAGAGGAATTATTTTCCTCTTTTTGCATAGAACTCTTTTTTAAATTCTACCCAGTTATCAGCTAAAATAGCCTCTCTTGCTTGAGTCATTAGATTTAAATAGTATCTAATATTGTGCATTGAAGCAAGTCTGAAATATGTAATTTCATTTGCACGGAATAGGTGATTTAAATATGCTTTTGTAAAGTTTTGACAAGTATAACAATCACACTCTTCATCAATAGGGCTTGGGTCTTCTTTGTACATTGCTTTTTTGATATTTACTCTACCAGTACTTGCAAATAGTGTTCCATTTCTTGCATTTCTTGTTGGCATAACACAGTCAAACATATCAACACCACGTTCAATATTTTCAATTAAATCCTCAGGTGTTCCAACTCCCATAAGGTATCTTGGTTTATCCAGTGGCATAAAATCTGTTGTCCATTCAACTGTATCATACATATCTTGATTTGGTTCTCCAACAGACAATCCACCAATAGCAAAACCATCAAAATCAGTCATAGCACAAAGTTGTTCTGCACTCATTTTTCTAAACTCTTTATCCGTACCACCTTGGATAATTGCAAAGATGTTTTGATTTACTCCAATACCTTTTGCTTGTTGTTCTTTATGGTAAGTGATTGCTTCACCTGCCCATTTAGTAGTTCTTTCAATTGATTTTTGAATTCTCTCTTTTGTATTTGGTAATGCAACTAAATCATCTAAAATCATCATAATATCACTACCTAAATCATACTGTGTATCAAGTACACTTTGAGGAGTGAAGTAGTGTTTACTTCCATCAATATGTGATTTAAAAGTAATTCCATTTTCATCTGGTTTTGAGTTATCACTTAAAGAGAAAGCTTGGAAGCCTCCTGAATCTGTTAAAAAAGAGTTTGGAAACTTTGAAAAGCCATGAAGTCCACCAAACTTTTTAACAAGTTTACTTCCTGGTCTTAAATATAAATGGTATGTGTTTCCTAGTATAATTTTAGCACCCATTGATAATAAATCATTTGCATCAAGTGCTTTTACTGTTGCTTGAGTCCCCACAGGCATAAAAACAGGAGTTTTAATCTCACTGTGTGCAGTTTTAATCGTACACGCTCTTGCTTTATGGTGTGAGGTTGCATCAATTTTAAATTCCATAAAAAATATTCCTTTTGTTATTAAAAACATGATTATATCTAAACAAAAGTAAATGATTAGAGATAAAAAGATATAATCTTACTATGAAAAAGATATTAGTTATTCTTGATGGTATTGTTGCAAAAAAATTGATGCGTAGGATTGTTGAGTCTAATACAACAGAAAACAACTATGACGTAGTTTATATGAACGATGCAATTGTTCCAGAACAAAAACCTTCAAATTTTACATTTTATAAGTTTGACCCTACATCTGAGTCTAAGTTAGCAATGGTACTTGACAAGGATATTCATATCCAAGCATTAGTAGCTCTTAACTCAAAAGATGAGATGTTAAATGTTATTAAAAATATTAAGACACGAAAAAATACTTTACATATTTCTATTTTAGATTATTGGGGAATTGAGATTGAAGACCCTTACTTAAATATCTACAAAGGAATTGAAGTATTAGCTAATGGTATGGTTGAAAGACTTCCAAATATCCCTGTAATGGCTCAAAATATTGGGTTAAAACAAGGTGAAATTATGGAGATTAAAATTCCATTTGGTAGTTCTTATGCCTATAGATATATTGGTTCAATTGAACAAAATGAGTGGAAAATATTTGGATTATATAGAAATGAAAAACTAATCAATATAAAACCATCACTTATTTTAAAACCAAATGACATAATTCTTGTAATTGGAAAACCAACGGTATTAATGCAAGTATATAATGCAATAGGAAAATCACAAGGACAATTTCCTATGCCTTTTGGGCATCATTTGTATTTTTATTTGGATATGTATATTCAAACAAAACAAAGAATATTAGATGTAATCAAAGAAGTTAAGTACTTAAATAATATGTTTAAAAGTACAAAGATGATTATTAGAATAACAAGACCTACAAATGTGGGAATATTAGACTTAATCAAAGAGAGCTTCAAAGATGATGATACCGTTTTAATTAGAATGGATTATCACTATGAACCCATGAAAAAGCAACTTAAAAATGATATGAAAAAGTATGATATTGGAATGGTTATTCTAACTCATGAAATGTTCAAAATCAAAGAGTATGCAAAAGAGATAAAAGCTCTTACTGTTCCTATTTATAAGTTAGGGGAAGAGTTAACAGGAAGTATTAAAAAGACAACTGTTTTAGTAAATGATGTAAACTCTTATGAGCAAATATCACCTGTAATCTTTGATGTTGCAAGTCAACTAAAAACAAAAACAAAGATTTTTGATATGGACCCAATTGGTGAAGAAGTTGATAAAACTACTTTATTAAACCACTTTGAGAATTTAGCGAAGATATTTAATCAAAAAGTTGAGGTTATTTCAAATGATAATAATCCAATTAGAGAGCTTAAAAAGCAAACAAATACTTTACAAATTTTACCATTAAAAAATGAGATGTTTAAACAAAGATTCTCTTGGAAGTTTTTATATACAAACCCAGATTTAATCTCTTTTGATATGAAAAAATATAGTCAATTATTAATACCAGTTATTGAGGAATAAGGAAAAAAATGAAATTTGAAAAATACCCTTTTGAAAAGTTAAATGAGCTTTTAAAAGATATTACACCAAATGATAACTATGAGCTATCGGCTTTAACAATTGGTGAACCAAAGTTTGAAACACCAAAGTTTATTCAAGATGAGTTAAAAAATACAACTTCTTTTTTACAAAAATATCCAGCAAGTGCAGGCTTACCAGAGTTAAAAGAAGCAATGCTTACTTTTGTAAAAAACAGATTTAATGTAGAACTTGAAATGAGTGAGATAATACCGACTTTTGGTACAAGAGAAGTGTTATTTAACTTCCCTCAATTTGCACTTTTTGATAAAAAAGACCCAGTAATTGCATTTACAAACCCTTTTTACCAAATTTATGAAGGTGCTGCAATTGCTAGTAGGGCTGAGATTATTCATATTGATTTAACTAAAGGGAATAACTTTAAAGCAACACTTAGTGATGAAGAACTTAAAAGATGTGACTTAGTAATTTTAAACTATCCAAATAATCCAACATCAGCTGAAATGACAAAAGAAGAGTTAGGAGAGTGGGTTAAAAAGGCATTAGAGTTTGATTTTATTTTAGTAAATGATGAGTGTTATTCTGAAATATATTTTGATGAAAATGATAAGCCAGTATCACTACTTGAAGCAAGTGTTGAGGTTGGAAATAGTTCTTTTAAAAATGTACTTGTTATGAACTCTATTTCAAAAAGAAGTTCTGCTCCAGGTCTTAGAAGTGGATTTATTGCTGGAGACAAAGAGATTTTAGAAGAGTATATGAAGTATAGAACTTATGTTGGTTGTGCAAGTCCAGTTCCATTACAAAAAACAGCAGCTTTAGCTTGGAGTGAAACATCTCATGTAGATGGATTTAGAAAAATCTATAAAAGAAATTTTGAACTTGCACAAGAGATTTTAGGGATAAAACCTCCTCAAGCAACTTTTTATATTTGGTTAGAAGTTGAAGATGAGTTAGAGTTTACAAAAAATCTTTTCAAAGAGAAGCATATCAAAGTATTACCAGGAAGTTTCCTTGGAAGAAATGGCATTGGAAAAGGTTATGTAAGAATTGCCTTAGTTGAAAATGAAGAGAAGACAAAAGAAGTATTAAAAAGATTAAAGGATTTTATTGATGGATAAACAAGAGTTACAAGAAGCTAGAACTAATCCAGAGTTCTTAGATTATTTAGAAACAACAAGAATCAATGCAATTGCAGCAAAAGATATTGCAGCACTTTATGAAGTATTAGATTCTATGTTAATTTTAGATTTAGATGAAGAAAAAATAAACTCTGTTTACCAAACAATTTTAGAAACATCATTTGAAAAAGTAGAAGTGATTGTAAACAATAATCAAAAACTATCTTTAGATGATGAAAAACTTTTTTATGTAAGAGCACTTTATGAGCACGGTATTGAAAAGTGGAGTTATGATAACTTTGATGGGGCAAAGGATTTACTGTTTGTACTTTCAAATATTGTTGAAGATGAAACTTTAGCTGATGCTTTACAAGTACATATTATAGCTTTAGCAAATAACATTACACTTGATGATTTCTATGAAAAAGAAGTAAATCTAAATGCTTGTAATAGTGAAGAAAAGTATGGATACTTTATCACTAGTTTTAACAATGATGTAAAAGCTTTATTAGAAGATAATAGTGAACTTCTAAAAAAAGAGTTTGAAAATTTAAAACATTTACTGGACGCTTAATGAAGGTACATTTTATTGGTATTGGTGGAATAGGGCTTTCAGCTCTTGCAAGATTTTTAAAAAATGATGGACATGAAGTTTGTGGTTCAGATATAAAAAGTTCTCCTATAACTAAAGACTTAGAGAGTGAAGGCATTAAAGTTTTTTGTCCTCAAGATGCAAAAAATATTAGTGATGATTTAGATATTGTTATCTATTCTGCTGCTGTTACAGATGAAAATCCTGAGTTAATAGAAGCAAGATTAAAACAAATAAGAACTATTTCTAGAAAAGAAGCTTTACCTATTATTTTAGGTGATAAGAAAAACTATTGTGTTGCAGGAGCTCATGGTAAATCAACAACAACAGCTATCTTAGCTTCTATCTTAGAAAGTTCTGCATTAATTGGAGCTATCTCTAAAGATTTTGGTTCTAATTTTAGATATGTAAATGATTTAGTATCTTTTGAAGCTGATGAATCAGATGCAAGCTTTTTACTTTCTAATCCTTATTGTTCTATAGTTACAAATGCAGAACCAGAACATATGGAATACTACCAATACGACTATGAAAAGTTTTTTGAAGCCTATAAAAAGTTTATTAATTTAGGTGAAAAAAGAGTTTTAAATGGCGAAGATGAATACATCAAAAAACTTGAAATCAAAGAGGCTACTTACCTTTATCCAAGTAGTGATATTAAAAACCTATCATATCTTTTAAAAGATGGTGAACCACATACAAAATTTGATTTAAAAGAGCTTGGTTCTTTTGAAGTTTGGGGCTTTGGATATCATATTGCAATTGATGCATCATTAGCTATATTAGCAGCACTTGAAGAGCTTGATGTGGAGCAGATTAGAAAAAATATTCAAAACTATAAGGGTATTAAAAAAAGATTTGATATTGTTCAAAAAAATAAAGACCTTGTAGTTGTTGATGATTATGCACATCACCCAACAGAAATAGAAGCAACAATGAAGTCTGTAGAAGTATATGATAACTTAACAAATATGAATAAAAGAGTTGTAATTTGGCAACCACATAAATACAGCAGAACTAATGACAATCTAGAAGGTTTTAAAAAGTGTTTTAGAAGATGTGATGAGTTAGTTATCTTACCAATCTGGACAATTCCAGGTGAACAAAAAATTGAAATAGATTTTGAAAAAGAGTTCTCTTCTTATAATCCTACTTTTGCAGATAGTTTAAAAACTACTGATGGAAAAATTGAACTTATAAAAGATGGAGAAGTTATTGAAGAGATAACTGATGGAATAGTTTTAGGTGTAGGAGCAGGGGATATTACTTATCAATTAAGACATAATTAGACACTAAAAAAATATAATAATTTAATTTTTTGTAAAGCTTTTAATAATAAAATAGAATTATTATCTTTAAAGTTAAGGCAAAAAAATGAAAATATTAGTTAAAAAATTCATGAAAAGTGAGTCTACATCTGGACTTATTTTGATATTTGTAACAATTATAGCTTTAGCCTTACGAAACTCTGATTATTCCGGGTTTTATACTACTTTTTTACATACACCAATTACTTTTAAAATTGGTAATATTTTAGATATTGATAAACCATTAATTTTGTGGATAAATGATGGGTTAATGGCTATTTTTTTCTTACTTATTGGTTTAGAAATAAAAAGAGAACTAATAGCTGGACATCTTTCTAGCCCCTCCAAAATAGCACTTCCTGCAATAGCTGCACTTGGAGGAATGGTTGTTCCAGCAGTAATATTTGTAATATTTAACTATGGAGATGATTTTGCATTAAGAGGTTGGGCAATACCAACTGCAACAGATATAGCTTTTGCCTTAGGTATTTTATCTCTTTTAGGTAAAAGAGTGCCAACAACTTTAAAAATCTTTTTAATGGCACTTGCTATATTTGATGACTTAGGCGCAATCTTAATTATCGCAGTTTTTTATACTTCAGACTTATCATTTCATGCAATTTCAATGGCTGCAATTTGTATCTTGCTTTTAATCATTTTTAATAGATTTCATGTAACCAAACTTGGTTTTTATTGGATTGTAGGTGCAATATTATGGATTTTTGTATTAAAATCAGGGGTACATGCAACCTTGGCTGGTATTATAGTTGCATTTACTATTCCATTAAATGCAATAAATGAACAAAGAAAAAGAGTTTCTCCTGCAAAAACAGTTGAGCATCAACTTCATTATTGGGTTGCCTTTTATATTTTACCTCTGTTTGCTTTTGTAAACGCAGGTGTAGATTTAAGGGATATGTCTTTGGAAAAGGTGACAACAGGGGTTTCATTAGGTGTAATAATAGGACTTTTTGTAGGTAAGCAAGTAGGTGTATTCTTATTTACTTATTTTGCTGTTAAATACAAATTGGCAAAACTTCCTAAGGGGGCAAACTGGCAACAAATTTATGGAGTGGCAGTTTTAACTGGTATAGGTTTTACTATGAGTTTGTTTATTAATTCTTTAGCTTATAATGAATCAGATGTATTTTTTTATACTGACAAGCTTGCTATTTTAATTGGTTCTTTTCTTTCTGGTATTTTGGGTTATTTAATTTTACGTTTCTCAAAATCTAAAAAAATATGTAATATCTAATCAATATTTACTGTGTATTTCTTCTTTTAAGTATTAATAACTTAATGATGTTATATAATCAATATAATTATATGAGTAGGAAGAAATATGCAAATTACTTTATCTGGAACAGCATTTAAATCATATGAAGTAAATATAAAAAATAGGACAAAAGAAGAACTATCAAAAGAAAATCTTTCTTTTGATAATACTTTAACAAAAACAAATGAATCAGATAATATCACTTATCAAACAACTAATGAAAATGAAAATACTACAAATATAGTATTTACTGACCCTACTAATGGTAACCATGTTCAAGTTGCTTTAGATAATTCAATAATCGATAGACTTAAAAGAAATTTTTCTGAAGATGATTTTTTTCAAAGAGAAAATGGTGATATAAGACTTAATGCCAAAGCAGAAGCTTTTGTATCTGGTTGGTTTGCAGATATTGCATACAAAAGAGAATTCTTATCATCTGATGTAAATAATGATGGAAAACTTACCGAAGAAGAATATCTTAATACATATAATGCTTTTGGAATAAAAGGAACCATCACTTATAATTCTGATGATATATCTATTAATGAAAAAGTTGACAACTTAGGTTATGGGAATTATGCTAGTATTGATGAAACAATATATAGAACAGGTATTCATGTAAAATCTTTAGATGATGAACTAAACTATACACTAAATGCAGATAAAGATTTTGATGGAGAAATCTCTTTAGAAGAAGCTTACACTAGTGAAAGTACAATTGAGAATAAGGTAAAAGCTAATATAGGAGATTTTTTCTCTCTTCCTGCAAACCAAGAAAAAGGTGAGCTTGCAAGTTTTTTCAATGATGCAATTAATTTTGTATTAGATATTCTTGAAAAAAATAAAAAAGATAAAAATAAAAATATCGAAATAGATAAAAAGCAGTGGGAACAAATACAGCAAAGACATAATATTTTGATTACTGAAAGTTTGAAACAAGTTTTCGAAAGTGAATATAAAAAAGAAAAAACTTAAGAGCACTAAAAAGTGGGCTTTATAAGTCCATTTTCAACTATAATTGTTCCATCAAGTTCTAACTCAAATATTTTACTAGCATACTTTGATATCGCATCTTCATATTTTGGATAAGTTTTTAGATAGTTTGTAAGCTCATCATCTTTTTTCTCAATACTGCAAAAAGAGTTTAAAAATGTTTCAATACAATATATTGGTTCAATTAGACCTTTTTCTAAAAGTTTTTGTGTTCCAATACTTTCATCTAATCTATGGGGAATAGTATATACCTTTTTACCCATTTTAAGTGCATAGTTTATGGAACTTAATGTACCACTTTTTTCATCCGCATAAGTAACTATTAAAATTTCTCCAAGTGATACAACTATTTCATTTCTTTGTACAAAACTATAGTTTCTAGCTTTCTCTCCTTTTTTATAAGAGCTAAGCATTAAACCACTTTGTTCAATCTCTTCAATAAGTTTTTTATTAATAGCTGGATATCTTATATCTAAACCATTTGCAACTACTGCAATTGTATTCTCTGCCTTAGCTGCTTTATGAGCAATACTATCAACGCCAATAGCAGCGCCACTTACAACTACCATATCTCTTTGAGAAAAGCCTTGTGAAAGAAGGTGTGTCATTTTCTGAGAATATAAATTTGGTCTTCTACTTCCTACTATAGAAACCTTTCTTTTGCTTAGAAGATTTTTGTTCCCAATACAAAAAAGTTCCTTGGGGTATTTTTTCATTGAGTCTAATTCATTTATATGAAAATTAATTTTGTCTATCATTTTAAAACCTTAGATTTTAAAAGATAATATAGGAATTAAACTTTATAAATAATAAATAAAGTTATAAAATAGGAAGTTGATTTACATAAATAAGTTCTAAATCTTTTAATAAAGGTTTAGATTCTCTAAGAACTTTTATAGTGATATCGTGTGGGTGACCAATGGCAATAGCATAACCTCTTTTTTTAGCAATTGATATTGCTTTTTTTAATTGATTTTGTATATAGCTAAACTCTTGTTCATTGTCTAAGAAAATATTTCTTGCAATATATGGCATATCATATTTATCTGCCATGATTTTACCTTTACTTTTACTTGTCGTTCTACTATCCATAAAAGTAAAGTTATATTTTGTTAAAGCTTTAAATAGTCTATCCATAGCTTCAGTATCTTGAGTAAACTTACTACCTGTATGGTTATTTGTAAATTGTGCATTTGGATACCAGTCTCTTATTTGAGCAACTCTTTTTTCAATCTTTTCATAAGAGTCTTTTATATGAAGTGTGCCTTGCTCTTCACCTTTGAAATATTTTGCTTCCATAGGAAAGTGAATCATATAAAAAGGTAGACCATTTACCATTTCAATTGTACTTCCGTTTCTTGATGTAGGAGGTAGGATTGACATTGTAGTTTTATAGCCTATATTATTAATTTTATTGATTTGGTATTGTGTTGTAACATCATCAATAACAATTGCAAGTTTAGGTTTATTTGTTTGTATTGGAAGTGGTTTATGAAATACAGATACCTCTTCTGTCTGAATATCTGTTGTTTCTTCTGTTTTAGGTTTTGTGTCTGGCTTTTTTTCTTTTATAATATTTGTTGTTTTGTCTTCAGTTTTTTCATGAATATACTCTTTATATAAGTCTTCAGTATACTCTTCAAATTTGTCTTTTTTTACTTCAATATTTTTTACGTATTTATTTAGTTTATCTTCACTAGTTTCTTGTATTTTAGTAATATCTTCTTTGATTTTCTTTTCAATTTTAGAAATATCTTTTTTAGATTCTTCTACTTTTTTATTATCAATTAAATAGATTAAAATTCCAATTGCAATAATTAGGGCAAGGATTATTAATAGTAGTATATTAATTAGTTTAAAATTAATATTTTGTGATTTTCTATGTTTTGTGTTAGTAGATTTTCGTTTAGTTTTTCTTTTAGCCATATAAAAAAAGAAGCAAGAGAGTTAAACTCTCTTACTTAGATAATTAGTTTTTGTCTTGATCTACGATTTTGTTAGATGCAATCCATGGCATCATTGATCTTAACTGAGAACCAGTTTGCTCAATTAAAGAAGCTCTTGAGTTCTTTCTTTCAGCATTCATTCTTGGGTATCCAGCTTGACCTTCTAAGATAAAGTCTTTAGCAAATCTTCCATCTTGAATTTCAGTTAATAATTCTCTCATAGCTTGTTTAGACTCGTCATTGATGATTCTTTTTCCAGCAATATAATCACCGTATTCAGCAGTATTTGAAATAGAATATCTCATATCTGCAATACCACCTTCATACATTAAGTCAACGATTAATTTTAATTCGTGTAAACACTCAAAGTATGCCATCATTGGATCATATCCAGCGTTAGTTAATGTTTCAAAACCAGCTTGAACTAATGCAGTAGCTCCACCACATAATACAGCTTGCTCACCGAATAAGTCAGTTTCAGTTTCGTCTTTGAAAGTAGTTTCGATAATTCCAGTTCTACCACCACCAATTGCAGAAGCATATGCTAATGCTACATCTTTAGTGTCACCAGATGCATCTTGGTGAATAGCGATTAAGTCAGGAATTCCCCCACCTTTAGTAAACTCAGATCTTACAGTATGACCTGGAGCTTTTGGAGCAACCATCATTACATTGATGTTAGCTGCTGGAGCAATTCTTCCATAGTGGATGTTGAAACCATGTCCAAATGAAACGTAAGCACCTTCTTTTAAGTTATCTTTGATTTCATTTTCCCAGATATCAGCTTGGTTTTCGTCTGGTAATAAAATTACAACAACGTCTGAAGCTGCAGTTGCTTCAGCAACAGTTTTAACTTCAAAACCTTTAGCTTCAGCTTTAGCCCATGAAGAACCATTTTTTCTTAATCCAACAATAACTTCAACACCAGAGTCTCTTAAGTTTTCTGCGTGCGCGTGACCTTGTGATCCAAATCCAATCATTGCAACTTTTTTTGATTTAATTAATTCAATATTACAATCTTTATCGTAGTAAACATTTAATGCCATTACTGTGTACCTCTTCTCAAAATTTTGAGGGATTATACCTAAAAAAAACTAAAGTTTGGGTAATTCTATTTTAAAGCAAGCACCAAAATAATGATATTGTTCAATAAAAAAGTCTGAATTTATGGCTGTTAAAGAACCTTTCATGTGTTTTTCAATAATATCTTTACTCATATAAAGACCAATACCTGTACCTTGTGATTTGTGTTTAGTCGTGAAGTAAGGGTCAAAGACTTTATCTTTTGCATGGACAGGAATTCCTCCTGCACTATCGAAAATCTCAATAACGTTATTTATTTTTGTACTGTAAGCTTTTATATAAACATGTCTTTTTTCAAATTTTTTCTCTTTTAGAACATCTTTTGCATTATTTAATATATTTAAAAATACTTGTGAAAGCTCATTTGGAAAGCCTTTTGAAATTAGTTGTTCTTCTTTTATATCTAATGTTAGGATAATCTCATTGTCTTTATATACGGCACTTGTGATAGATAAAGAGTTGTTTAAAACTTCTATAATATTGAATTTTATTTGCTCTTTGTCTTTTCTAAAGAAGCTTCTAAAGTCTTCAATTGTTTGATTTAAAAACTGAACATACTTCATAATCGATTCATAAGAGCTATCAATATCTTTATCACTTGCAATTGCTAATTGTCTTTGAATTTGCATTGAAGAAACAGTTGAAGAAATTGCAGATAATGGTTGTCTCCATTGATGGGCAATATTTCCTATCATTTCACCTAAAGCTGCAAATCGTCCTTGCTGAATTAGAGTTTTATCTTTTTCTCTATTTTTTTCAACTTCTTCTTTGATTCTTAGTTCAAGGGTTTCATTTAGGTCTTGAAGTTCTTTTGTTTTATGGTTTACTATATTTTCAAGGTTATCATTTAAAGCTTTTAACTTTTTTTGTGTTTGAATTTCTGTTGTAATATTATTTAATGCAACAATAACAATAAAGTTTTGAGAGTCTAATATTTTTTTGGTAGCAGTGATTGTAAAATAGTTTAAACTTTTTTGTTTATACATTGCAACTTTATGGAGTTTATTTGGGTTATCAAGAATATACTCAAACCACATTCTTCCATCATAATCTTTATCAACTATATAATCATCATCTTTGATATCAATAAAAAAGTCACAAATACAAATATGATCTTTTTTAAAGTCATTAAAATTATTGTAGCCATCAAAAAACTCAACCAGTGCTTGGTTTGCATCAATCATATAATCGCCATTACTTACTACAACTATATTTTTTTGAGCATCTAAAATACCTCTAGTTGAACGTTCTTGTATTTGAAGGTTTTTAGTATTTTTATTTATTTGAATAGCAATTAAGAACCCTAGAATTAAAACTGTCAAAATAATCATTAAAATTAAAAGTAGTTCTAGCTGTGTATATTGTTTCTTTTGCTTTTTAATCTCATCTTGTAGTTTTTTTAGCTCAATAGTTCCTTCATATAAAAGTCTATTTGCATTTTCCGTAACCCTTACAAAAAATGCAGGAGTACTTTTATAAAATCTTTTGATTGTTTTGTTTTGTTTTAAAAAACCTTCTAAGTTATTCTCTCTTTTAAGAGAAAACTGTTTTTTTAAAAGCTCATTTAAAGTTTGAAGCATCTCTTCAAATTGAATAATCTTTGGGCTTAAGTCAATTACTTCAAGGGAAATATTATTGTTATCTTTTTTATAGGAAATTATCTTTTTTGTGTCATTGTGTCCTACGATATTTAATCTAATAGTTCTCTCTAATCTTCCCCCATTTTCTAAAATATTTAGGCTATCTTCTATCTCTTCAACTTTATTTTCAATTCTTTGATTTATAAGTTTCATTCCTCTAACATTTGTAGTAGAAGTTGCTAATTCATAAAAGTCAGAACGTATTTTATGTAGGTCATTTACAATTAATTCCCCAATTTCCATCTTTGCTTTTAGATTCTCTGTTTTTTTATCTAAGTTCTCAATTAGATTTAGAAAAAATAGATGTAAAGAAATAAGAAAAATTAGTCCAAATACAAAAACTAAAAGTAATAAAATTAAATTTTTAAGATTATAAGATATATTTTTAAACAAAAATCATCCTATAAAAAACCATACTTTTTCATAATTTTTTGTCCTTCTTTAGAAACTGCAAACTCCATAAAAGATTTTGCAATCTCTTTATTTTGTGAAAACTTGAGTAGTGATATTTTAAGTGGCTCTTTTTTAGCAAATTTTTCATCTATTTCTATTATATCTATATATTTATTATTTTCTTGCCAAAAAGCTGTTGAACGCCAGTTTATAGTTATATCTGCTCTTTTATCTATTAAGGCTCTATTAAGGTTTCTTGAATCTGTTCCAATTTCAACAGAATTGTCGTAAGCCTCATAAAAGAAATCTTCACCTTTGTAGTTTTCAAATATTTTTTTAGTTTCTCTTCCTATGCTTCCTGATTTTGGATTACATAAAATTGAAGATAAAGATGTTTTTATAAAATCTTCTAAATCAATATTTTCTTTGTTTTTATCTTTTCTAACAAAAATTGCTGCTTTGTTATAGCCTATTTCAACTGCTTCTAGTAAATATCCATCTTTTAGATTATTTGTTCTATAGGAGTTACTTCCAGGAAGAAATAAATCACCTACTTTTGAGTACCTCAATGAGTCATAAAGGTCTTTTGAACCACCTTGAGAGATTTTAATAGTACAGTTATATTTATCTTCAATAATTTTAGCCATCTCTTTGATAGGTTTAACCATTGTAATTCCACAATAAAATATAAGTGTAGGTTTGATACTATTTGCTATAAGTGAAGTACTTAATAATAGAGTGAGAGAAATAATTATTTTGAAAAACATTCAAACATCCTTTGAATAAACTTAAGAATAAAATTATATCAAACAAATAACAAAATATTAATTAAAGGATAAGTCTTGTTAAAAAAGATTTTTACAAAGATTGAAAAAGGTATAAATGACTTTTCAAATGAGGAACTAGCGCGATTAGAACCTTTTTTAAATGAAAAGATAATCATAAGAAAAGATAATAATATATTTGAAATAAATTCTAAATATAAAATTGCTACAGTAAAAATCAATAAAAATACAGCAACTTTAAAAGACTTATCAAATGAATACAAAGATATAAGAATAGATTTTGAAAATCTAGAAGGTGCATAT
Organism: Arcobacter sp. CECT 8989; assembly: GCF_004116715.1. Classification (NCBI taxonomy): domain Bacteria; kingdom Pseudomonadati; phylum Campylobacterota; class Epsilonproteobacteria; order Campylobacterales; family Arcobacteraceae; genus Arcobacter; species Arcobacter sp. CECT 8989. Next base: position 192,742 of record NZ_PDKE01000002.1, read on the forward strand.
GATAATGATTTAGTATTAGCAAAAAGAGTTTTTAATCCAAGAAGTAGAACAAAAGCAAAAATTATAAGAATCCTAGAAGGAACTAGAAAAGAAATTTTAGTATATAAAAGAGACAATAAGTTTTATACTATAAAAGAGAATATTGAACTTCAAATAAAAAAAGAGCTTAAAGCAAATGAGAATGATGTTTTATTAATAGATGACAAAAAGTTTGAAATTATAAAAAACCTAGGAAATATTTCAGACGCAAAAATAGATGAACAAATATCATTACATCTATATAATGAAGAGTTTAGATTACAAAAACCATTAAATGTAGAAGCCAAAATGGATGATACTAATAAGAGAGTTGATTTAACACATTTAGCTTTTACTACAATTGACCCTGCAAGTGCAAAAGACCATGACGATGCAATCTATTATGATGAAGAAGGAGAAATCCTTTATGTAGCTATTGCTGATGTTTCTTATTTTGTAAAAGAGGGTAGTGAGCTTGATAAATTAGCCTTTCAAAAAAGTACATCTGCTTATTTACCAGGAAAAGTTTTACCAATGCTTCCAAATGAGCTTAGTGAGGATATGTGTTCATTAAAAGAAGGCGTAGAAAGATACTCTTATGTATTTAAAATCTATTTAGATATAGAAAATAAAGCAATATTAAAATCAGAAGTATTTGAAGCAATCATAAAATCAAGAAGAAAATTCTCATATGGAAGAATTGACAGAATCTTAGATGGTAAGTTTGATACTTTCACACAAGAAGAAAAAGCTATTTTTGATACTTTAGTCTCTTTATACGAGGTTACAAAATCTTTTAGACATGAAAGACTAAAGAAAGGTTATGACTTTAGAAGTGTTGAGTATAGACTAAAGTTAAATAGACAAAGTGAGTTAGAAGGTATTGATATTGAAACTTCTTCACCTTCTCACCAGTTAGTTGAAGAGTGTATGCTTTTAGCAAATATTGAAGCAAGTAAAAAAGTAAACTCTGTTGGGATTTTTAGAATACATGAAGAACCAGCGTTTAAAGCAATATCAAAACTAGTTGATGATGTAAATGCCTTAGGAATAAAAGCAAAACTACAAAATGATGTACATGATACAATTACTCATATTCAAAAGAAAGCTAAACATTCAGTAATCAAAGATGAAATTGATGAACTGATTATTCATGCTCAAACACAAGCTAAGTACTCTTCTAAAAACTTAGGACACTTTGGTTTAGGGTTCTCTTCTTATTCACACTTTACAAGTCCAATTAGAAGATACTCTGATTTAGTCTTACACCGTATGTTAAAAACAAAACAAACACCTAAAAATATTGATGAAATATGTGACCATATCTCTATTCAAGAAAGAAAGATAGATCAAATGGTTTGGGATTTTGAAGATAGAAAATATGCAAGATGGGCAGCAAAAAATCTTGGTGCTGAAATAAAAGTAAAAATAACTGATGATGAAAAGGGTGTTTGTGTTGCTTATGGAGTAGTTCCTGGTATGAAAGTATATTTAGATAACTATAAGGGGCAAGTGTTGTTCTCTAAGCAAAAGATAGTAATAAAATCAAGTGATATAATTACTAAAAAAATTGTGGGGTCATTAAAATACTAATGGAAAAGCAAGAACACTGGGATAATATCTTTAATACTCAATGTGAGGAAGTTTTAGGTTGGTTTGAAAAAGATTTTTCTCAAACACAAAAGTATTTAGAAAAAATTGAAAACTTAAGTGATAAAGATATCTTTGTAAGTGGAGTAGGTACTTCTAAAATAGCAGATATTTTATCTTCAAGAAAAGGAAAAACAGTTTTAAATGATATAAGCCAAGAAGCTTTAGATATTTTAAAACAAAGAATAGAAAATAAAAATGTAGAGTTTTTTCACCATGATATTTCAAAGCATTTTAAAAAAGAGTGTGATGTTTGGATAGATAGGGCAGTACTACATTTTTTGATTGATGAAGAAGATATCAAAAACTATTTTGAAAGTTTAAAACAAAGTCTTAGAAAAGATGGTATTATTCTTTTTGCACAATATACAAAAGGTAGTGCAAAAAAGTGTGCAAACCTACCTTTAAAGCAGTATGATTTAGAAGAGTTTCAATTTTATCTTGGGAAAAGTTTCAAACTATTAGAGTCTGAAACTTTTGAGTTTACTACGCCAAGTTTAAATACAAGAAATTTTATATATGCTTTATATAAAAAAGAAGATTAAACAGTAATAATTGTATCCCCTGATTTAATCCATTGACTTAAAAGTTCACCTGTATAATAAACATTAATATCACAAGATTCTAGTGTTGATGTGATACTTAAGTTATCTGAACATTTTAAACAAGCAATAAATTTAACACCATCTTTTGACATCTGTTTTATTTTTTCTTGAATCTTTTTATCTTCATGGATTAGTTTTTGACTTGCTCCCCAAACTAAAACTGTCACTTCTTCCATCCATGATTTTAATTTTGCATTATGAGCATATAAAAGTACCATGTTTTCAACTGTTTCTTTATTATCACTAGTCCATAAAATCTTTGCTTCTGTTTGCATAATAGCTCCTATTAATTTATTAGTTACATTTTTCCATTAAATCTTTTAGTTCAAGGTTTAATGCATTTGATGAGATATAAACTTCCCAAATAGAAATACCTAATGATAAGCACATAGAGATTAAACTTAATCCAAAAATTTGTTTACCAAAAGTATAAAACCCTAAAAAAAGACAAAACATAGAGATTGTACACATTAAAAGTGATAAAGCTCCAAAAAACTGCATCCATTTTGTTAATTCAAGTCTTTTTTTCAAGTTATCAATTTGACCTTTGTATTCCCCAATCTCTCCTTTTCTTGCTTGTGAACTTAAAGCTCTAATTAATTGACCCGTTGTAAGAAATCTGTTTGTATAAGCTAATAGTAGTAAAGAGACTGCTGGAAATAGTAATGCAGGAGTAGAAATTTCAATATCCATAAATTAAACCTTTTGTTTCTGATATTGTAACAAATTGTTTTCATAAAAAAAGAAAAGTACAAAAAAAGCTAATTTTAGTTATTATTTCAACATGTATAGAAACGAATTTGATAATAAGTTAAGACAAAATGAAATCTTTAATGCTTATATGTTTTATGGGCAGTCATCTTTTTTAATAGACTATTACACTAATTTAGTGGCTGATAGTTTAGGTTCTAAAGATGAGATAGAAAAACTATATTATGATGATTATAACTTTAAATATGCAAAAGATAAACTTCTTCAGTCTTCACTTTTTGCATCAAATAATATACTTATTATCAAAATAGAAAAAAAACTTCCAAAAAAAGAAGTTGTAGAACTAATAGAAGCTTGTAGTATAAATCCTGATTCTAAAGTTATTTTCGCTTGTATGGGAGATAGTGATTTTAAAGCAATGGGCGGATACTTTACTACAAAACTAAAATCTGTTAGTGTTAGACTTTTTTCACCCTTTGCAAATGAAGCAGTAAAGCTTATAGAAAATCATGCAAGAAGTTTAAATTTAAATTATGAGATGTCAGCATTAAATCATCTTTATTTTATGCATAGACAAGATTTATCTTTATGTGTAAATGATTTAGAGAAACTTGCAATTTTAAATGAAAAAATTACAACTGATAAAATAAATGCTCACTGCTTTGGAATTGGAGCAATTAATTTTGAAGATTTTTTACATAATTTACTATCTACACAAGATATAAGTGAAGAATTAGAGTTATTACTTGAAGAGGGAATGAATGAAATTTATTTATTAACTCAAGTAACTTCTTTTGTGCAACAACTATTTATGATAAGCTCTTATGCAAGAGTTCATGGGGCACCAAATGCAAAAGAGATATTAGGTTTTGTTCCTCCTAAAAATGTATGGGAAAAGAAAACAAGATTAGCAATTAATATCAAACCAGAGAAATTCTTAGAAATACTTACTTACCTTTTAAATATTGAGTTAGAATTAAAATCTTCAAAAATTCACGATTCAAATCTATATCTACAAGCTTGTCTTAGAAAAATTTCAGTTTTAATTAGATAAAATCAGCAACTTTACAAAAAAAGTCCTTGCTGATATTTGTAAAGATACCGGCACAAACTAAAAGGAGAAATTAGATGTCAAAATTAAAACATTATGAAACAATGTTTATTGTTAAGCCAACTCTTACAGAAGAAGAGACTGCGGCACAAATCGAAGCGGTGAAAACTTTAATCACTAAAAATGGTGGAGAAATCGTTGCTTGTGATGATATGGGTTCAAGACCATTAGCATATGAAATTGAAAAGCAAAAAAGAGGTTACTACTTTGTTGCATATTTCAAAGGTGAACCATCTTCATTAAAAGAAATCGAAAGAAACTATAGAATTAACGAAAATATCATTAGATTCATTTTCATTAAATACGAAAGCAAAAAAGAAATCGCTGCATGGACTAAAATGAGCGATGAGGCAGCAAAGAAAGCTAACTAACAAAGCAAAATAGGACAGTCTTATGTATAATAAAGTAGTAATGGTAGGAAATCTTACAAGAGATATTGAGTTAAGATATATGCCTAATGGAGCAGCACTAGCAAAAGGTGCAATTGCTACAAGTCATAGATATAAAACTCAAACTGGTGAACAAAAAGACGAAGTTTGTTTTTTAGATTTTAATATCTTTGGGAGATCTGCAGAAGTTGCTAATCAGTACTTAAGAAAAGGTTCAAAAGTTTTATTAGAAGGTAGATTAGTATTTGAACAGTGGACTGCACAAGATGGTTCTAACAGAAGTAAACACGCTCTAAGAGTTGATAGTATGAAAATGTTAGATTCAAAAGCTGATTCACAAAATATGGGGCAAGATAACCAAGTAGGATATAACAATCCTCAAAATAGTTATAATCAACCACAACAAAATCAATACAATCAACCACAGCAGAATGCTGGGCAAAATAGTTATGGTGGTATGAACAGTCAGGCAATGCAAAAAGCACCTGAGCAAAACATACCTGAGATCGATATCGATGACGATGAAATACCATTCTAGGAATAAGGAATAAAAATGGCTGAAAGAAGAAAATACGGAAAAAAATTTTGTAAATATACTGAGATGAAAGTTGATTTCATTGATTATAAAAACACTGATTTATTAAAACTATCTATGAGTGAGAGAGGTAAGATCATGCCAAGAAGACTTACTGGTAACTCTAAAAACTCTCAAGAAATGGTAGAGAAAGCAATTAAAAGAGCTAGACACATGGCATTAGTTCCATATATTGTAAATACTCAAGATGTTACTGACGCAGCATACGCAAAGTAATTAAAAAGTATTAATACTAAAAAGGGAGGAGGCTTTATGCTTCTTCCCTTTTTTTATGCCTGTATTATATTATGATAATCGTTCTTAGTATTAAGGAAGAACTAAGAGTCAATACAATATTATTTCAATAACTATTATCATTAATAAAAAAGGACAGATATGTTAAAGAAATTAGCCTTAGGAACTCTTGTGTTAGCAAGTTCTTTATTTGCAGCAAATGAAGTAAACGTTTACTCACACAGACACTATGATACAGATAAACAACTGTTTAAAATGTTTGAAGAAAAAACAGGAATTAAAGTAAATGTTGTAAAAGCAAAAGCAAGTGCTTTAATCAAAAGAATTGAAAGTGAAGGTAAAAACTCACCAGCAGACGTTTTAATCACTGTTGATGCAGGAAGATTATACCAAGCAACTGAAAAAGATTTATTACAATCAATTGATTCAGATTACTTAACAAAAAATATCCCAGCACAATTAAGAGACAAAGATAACAAATGGTTCGCTCTTACAAAAAGATCAAGAGTTGCAGTATATAAACTTGGAACAGGAATTGAAAAAGAGTTATCAACTTATGAAGACTTAGCAGACCCTAAATTTAAAGGGAAAATCATGGTTAGATCTTCAAATAATATTTATAACCAATCTTTAATGGCAGCAATGATTGCTCATCACGGTGAAGAGAAAGCTTTAGAATGGGCAAAAGGTGTTGTTGCGAATATGGCTAAAAAACCAAAAGGTAATGATAGATACCAAGTTAAAGCTGTAGCAAATGGAATTGGTGAAATTGCAATTGCAAACACTTATTATATTGGTAAAATGGTAGATAACAAAGAAGTTGCACAAGCAGAAGCTGTTAAAAAAGTTAAAATCTTCTTCCCTAAATTTGAAAATGGTGGGACTCACATCAATGTTTCAGGTGCAGGTGTAGCTAAATATGCTCCAAATAAAGAGAATGCAATTAAATTTGTTGAGTTCTTAGCAAGTCCAGATGCTCAAGAATTATTCGCAAAAGGTAACTTTGAATATCCAGTATTAAAGGGTGTTAAGCCTTCAAAACTAGTTTCTTCATGGGGAACTTTTGAAGATGATACAATCTCTATCAACACTTTAGGTGAAAATAATGCAAAAGCTGTTAAAATCTTCGACCAAGCAGGATGGAGATAAGAGGCTTTAGACAAATTTGAAATATATTAATAAACTTACAATAAGTAGTGTTTTTATAACACTACTTATTTCAATACCAGCAATTATTTTATTTACAAATATATTTACAGGCGGTGAAAACTGGAAACATCTAGTAGATACTGTACTATTTGAATATATTTTTAACTCATTATATATTATGGTAGGTGTAGCAGTAATAACTGCAATACTAGGCTTTGCAACAGCATATTTAACTTCACTATTTACCTTTACAGGGTCTTCATTTTTTCATTATGCATTGATTTTACCCTTTGCAATTCCTACATATATTGTTGCATATATTTATGGTGGAATGTTTGATATTACTGGAAGTGTAACAACTTTTATTTTAGAATTATTAGGAAAAGATTTATCAGAAGTATACTTCTTTGATATTATGTCAATTGAAGGTGCTATTATTGTAATGTCTTTAGTTTTATATCCATATGTTTATTTAATATGTAAGACATATTTAAGAGCAGAGTCTTCGTCTATTATTGATGCTTCAAAGACTATGGGATTAAACAATTTTCAAATTTTTTATAAAGTAGTAATTCCTATTTCAAGACCAGCAATTGTAGCTGGAGTTATTTTAGCTGTAATGGAAGCAGTTGCAGATTTTGGGGTTATGGATTATTATGGTGTTGCAACTTTTGTAACTGGTATTTTTAGAACTTGGTTTGGAATGGGAAGTGTTGAAGATGCTTCAAAATTAGCTTCTATGTTAATGCTATTTATTTTTATTTTAATCTTTTTAGAGAAATATCAAAGAAGAAATAAAAGATACAAAAGTAGTGGAAAAGATTTTAAACCTATTGCAAAACAAAAGCTAACTGGCTTTAGTAATATTTTTGCATTTGTTGCATGTTTTATTCCTTTCTTTTTTGGGTTTTTATTACCATTTTCTCAAATGACAGTATGGTTTTATAGATCATATGAAGAAGTAATTGATGAAGACTTTTTAACTGTACTTTATCAGACTTTATCCCTTGGTATTTTTTCTGCAATATTTATTACGGCATTAGCTTTTATTTTAGTTTATAATGTAAGACTTCATAAAAGTAAACTAGCAGACTATTTAATGCAAATATCAAAATTAGGATACTCTATTCCTGGAGCTGTTGTTGCAGTTGGAATACTTAGTTTCTTTTCTATTATAGATAGAAGTTTTGATATTTTACTTAGTGGAACAGTTATTGCAGTAATCTTTGGTTATACAGTTAGATTTATTGCTATTTCAATAAACAACTATGAATCAGGATTTGCAAAAATACCTCAAAGCTATGATGATGCTTGTAAAACTATGGGTACAGGAACTTTCCAAACTTTTTATAAAGTAATGTTGCCTTTAATTAAAAACTCTGCCTTAGCTAGTTTTATTGTCATCTTTATTGAAGTAATTAAAGAGTTGCCTCTTACAATGATTCTAAGGCCATTTAACTATGATACTTTAGCAGTATTATCCCATGAACTTGTAACTCAAGCACAGGTTGTTGAGTCAAGTGTACCAGCAATGTTTATTGTTGGTTTAGGAATAATCTCTGTTTTAATATTACTTAAAAATATGATTAAGGATTAATGATTCATGATAGGAATTAGTGTAAAAGATTTAGCAGTTTCTTTTGGTGAAACAAAGATTTTAGAGGATATCTCTTTTAGTGTTGAAGCAGGGGAAATTGTAACTATTCTAGGTCCTAGTGGATGTGGGAAAAGTACAATCTTAAGATGTATTGCTTCTTTACATGATGATTATAAGGGTGAAATATTTTTAAATGAAACTTGTTTAGTAAATGATGGAAGAAATCAATGTAATAAAGATATTGGATATATTTTCCAAGACTATGCTTTATTCCCACATTTAAATGTAAGAGAAAACATTGAGTTTGCGCTTTATAAACTTAAACAAGATGAAAAGCAAAGAAGAATTGATATTTTACTAAAGCAGTTTGATTTATTTGACCACAGACATAAGCAAATTCATGAGTTAAGTGGTGGACAGCAACAAAGGGTTTCAATAGCAAGAGTTTTAGCCTATGAGCCTAAAGTATTGCTTTTAGATGAGCCTTTTTCAAACCTAGATACAATTTTAAGAAATAAAACAAAAGTTTGGCTAAAGAAGATGATTAAAGAGTTAGGTCTTAGTGCTATTTTAGTTACACATGACCAAAAAGAGGCTCTAAGTATGTCTGATAAAATTGCAATTATCAATGATAAAAAAATTGAGCAGTTTGGAACAGCTAAAGAGCTTTTTGAAAAACCAAAATCATACTATATAGCAAACTTTTTAAATAGAATTAATAAACTTCCAACAAAACTTATAGAGGATTTAGGTTCAAGTATCACTCCTGAGAACTTAGCTGTAATTCCTATTGATAAGATTGAAGTAACAGCAGATAGCTCTAAGATTAAAGCTTCTATTTTAGATATCTCTTATTGCGGTGATTATTATGAACTAGAAGTATCTTTAGATAATTATGATAATTTAGAACTTACAGTAAAATCATTTTGTATCGATTGTTTAACTAGCAGGGATAAATGTTATTTAGATATTGATTTAAAAGATATTCAAATAGTAAGAGAAAAAGTTTAATTCTTTTCTCTTTTTATATAAAACTATAAAGGCTTAAAAGCCTTTATAGTTACTTCATTAATGGATCTGCTAATCCTAGCACATACATTCCAACTAAACCTAAAATACCAGCAACTAAACAATAATAAATTGTAGGGATAACTGTTCTTCTTAGTGTTTCACCTTCTTGGTCAAGTAAACCAACAGTAGCACTTGCTGCAACTACATTGTGAATTGCAATCATATTACCAGCTGCTGCTCCAACTGCTTGAAGTGCAATCATAAATGCAGTTGAAATTCCAAGGGCATCTGCAACACCAAATTGGAATTGTGATAACATCATATTTGAAACTGTATTACTTCCAGCAATAAATGCACCTAATGCACCAACCATAGGAGCAAATAATGGATAAATATCACCAACTGATGTAGCAACAAAGTTTGCCATAGCAACAGGCATAGAATCAAATCCAGATTCATTAATTCCTGAGTTAATTAAAATTCTAACTAATGGAATAGTAAATACAAGAACGAAACCAGCCCCAATCATTACTTGTGAAGACTCTCCAATTGCAGCTTTCATCTCTTTGAATTCCATTTTGTGTAAGAAGTAAGTTGTAAGTGCAACAAATACTAAAATACCACCTGGTAAATATAATGGAGTAATTGAGTATCCTAAACCTTCTCCTAAAATATCTTTAAATGGAATAACCCATGATGTAACAAATGCTTTAGCTTCAGCTGAAACTCTTGTAATAACAAGAATAATAGCAACTAATACATATGGAATCCAAGCTTTTGTTAATGACATATTTGCTTTTGTACTCATAGAGTCTAGTTTGATTTCTAGTTTACTTACCCAGTGAACTGGCCACTCTTCTTTTGGAGCAAAATCCCAGCTTGTTTTTGGTAAAAGGAAACCTTTTTTTGCAGCAAATACAACAATAGGTAAACCAATTAATGCACCAATTAATGATGGGAATTCAGCCCCTAAGAATACACCAGTTAATGCGTAAGGAATTGTAAATGCTAATCCACCAAAAATAGCAAATGGAATAATATTTAAACCTTCAGTCCATGATTTGTTTCTACCAAAGAATCTAGTTAACATCATTACCATAAATAGTGGAATAAGTGTTCCTGTAATTGCATGAACAATAGCAACTTCACTTGTAATGATTTGTAAATAAGTTTCCCAGTTTGAACCTAGACCTTCTAGTGTTGTTCCAATAGATGCACTATCTAAACCTTTGTTTACACCAATTAAAATTGGAGTTCCTACTGCTCCAAAAGATACAGGAGTACTTTGAATCATCATACCTACCATAACAGCTGCCATAGCAGGGAAACCAATTGCAACTAATAAAGGTGCTGCAATAGCCGCTGGTGTACCAAATCCTGATGCACCTTCAATGAATGACCCAAATAACCAAGCAATAATAACAACTTGAACTCTTCTATCTGGACTAATGTTGTTAAATCCTTGTCTAATTACTGCAATTGCACCAGAGTGCTTAAGTGTATTTAATAGTAAAATAGCACCAAAGATAATCCATAAAACCGCAACTGTAATAAGTAGACCTTGGATAGTAGAAGCTAAGATTCTGTTGAATGTAACTTCCCAAACTAAATATGCAACTGCTGTAGTTGCAAGATAAACAATAGGCATTGCTTTTTTTGCAGGTAATCTAAAACCTACAAGTAAAATACCAGCAATGAATATTGGTAATGCAGCAAATAATGCTTGTATTCCAATTCCCATAGTGACTCCTTCTATAATATATAGTTAATGATAAAAAGAAGTTGTGACATTTGTATGATATTCAATCGTAGCAATAAAATAGCAATGTAAAAATGTTTAGTTTTGTAGCAGTAATGTAATTTTAAGTTTATGGAAAAAGCTTAATGCTTTTCCCATACAGTACCATTAGGAGTATCCATAATAGACACATCTAATGAAGAAATCTCTTCTCTGATTTTATCAGCAGTTTCGAAATCTTTATTTTTTTTAGCTTCAGTTCTTTGTGAGATTAATTGTTCAATTTTTTCAATATCTTCTTGTGACACACCAAATTGGAAATATGTATATGCATCATTAAATCCAATTCCTAATACGTCATTTATAAATTCAAAACTTGAAACTAGTTCTTTTTTGATATTTTTATTTTTTGGTTCTTTGTCTAAAGTCTCATTTGCTGAATTAATATATTCATCAATTACTGAGATTGCTTTTGGAGTATTTAAATCATCATTTAAAGCTTTTAGAATATTCTCTTTAAGCTCTTTATTTACAGCAGATTTTCCTAAACCATAAACTCTTTTTTTAACTCTATAGAACTTGTCAAGTCTTTTTTTAGAGGCAATTAAATCCTCTTCATTGAAGTTGAAGTTTGTTCTATATTGAGCTGTTAAAAGATAGAATCTTATAACTTCTCCTGAGTATGATTTAACAATATCTTTTAAGAAAAATGAGTTACCTAATGATTTACTCATCTTCTCTCCATCAATTGTCACAAAACCATTGTGCATCCAATATTTTGCTAAAGAAGCTTTTGATGAACATCTTGTTTGTGCAGCTTCATTTTCATGGTGAGGGAATAGAAGGTCAGCTCCTCCACCGTGAATATCAATTTGGAAAGGCTCATTTTTATATGCAAGATGTTTATTAATCATAGCAGAACACTCAATGTGCCAACCAGGTCTTCCTTTTCCAAATGCAGCTTCAAAACTTACATCATTTTCTTTTTCAAATTTCCAAAGGGCAAAATCACTTGGATTTCTTTTTTCAGTATTTGCTTCAACTCTTGCTTGTGAGTTCTCATCACTTGCTCTTTTTGATAAAGAACCATAATTTTTATCTTTTGAAACATCAAAATATACCCCATCGCTAGTAGAATAGGCTATGTCTTTTGAGATTAAGTTCTCAATCATTTCAATCATCACATCAAGATTTTGTGTTGCTTTTGGTTCTAAAGTATTATCTAAAATATTTAAAATTTGCATATCATTTTTGTATGCATCTATATAGTGGTTTGTAACTTCTTCTAATGACTTATTTGTATCATTCATTTTTTTGATGATTTTATCGTCAATATCAGTGAAGTTTTTTGTCATGATAACATTGTAGTTATTTGCTTTTAGTGTTCTGTGTAGTATATCAAAGGCAATTGCAGATCTTGCGTGACCTAAGTGTGAATCATCATACACTGTAGGTCCGCAAACGTAAACTTTTACGTCATTGTTTTTTATTGGTTGAAACTCAATTTTCTCTTTTTTTACTGAGTCATAAACAAATAGTGCCATTACTTAAATAGTGCCTCTAAGCTTGCAGTATCTGTTGTTTTTTCAACTTCTTGGTTATCTGAACTTGATGTCGCAGTAGTTGAACCACCAACTTCTACAAGCTCAATTTCATATCTAGTTAACATTGATGCAAGTCTGATATTTAAACCAGCTTTACCAATTGCTTTTGATTTTTGGTCACTTGGAATTGTAACTACTGCTTTACCTTTGTCATTTCCATCTGCAGGTTTTTCAATTTTTACACTTTGAATAATAGCAGGAGATAATGCTCTTGAAATAAACATTTCAGGAATTGCTGAATACTCAACACAATCAATATTTTCTCCATGTAATTGTGCAGAAACAGCAGAAATTCTAACACCTTTTACCCCAACAATTGAACCAATTGGGTCAACAGATGGATCAGTTGTAGTTAAAGCGATTTTAGCTCTACTTCCTGGAATTCTAGCACTTGCTTCAATAGAGATGATTTCATCTTTTAATTCAGGAACTTCTGCTCTTAAAAGTGATTCTAAGAATTTAGGTGCCGTTCTTGATAGTTCAATGATTAAACCATTTGCTTTATCAATATTTACAGCTTTTACTACAGCTTTAACTGTATCTCCAACTTTAAAGAACTCACCTTTAATTCTAGATTTTCTTGGAAGCATACCTTTTACTTCACCAATCTCAACAAAAGTATTTTCTTGTCTGTCAACTCTAGTTACTGTACCGTTAATAGTTTTTCCAATTTTATTTTTATATTTACTAACTAAAGTCTCTTCTAAATATCTTTGAACTTTGTATTCAAAGTTACTATGTAAGATTGTTGCAGCATTTCTTCCCATGTTTTCAAACTCTAGGTCATAATCAACTGTATCTCCAACTTCTAAGTCAGGATCAATCTCTTGTGCTTCACTTAACTCAATGAAGTTTTCAGGGTTAATACTGTTTCCTTCTTCGTCAAGTCCTAAAGATCTACTATCTCCATCTGGTACAACTTCTACTTTTTGTGAAAGCTCTAATTTTTTATTTTCTCTATCTATATTTGCATCAAATGTTAACGTCTCATCTACCATTTTTTCGGCAGTTTTGATTAACGCTTCTTTTAAAGCTGTTTCAACTTCTTCTACTTTTAGGCCTTTTTCATAGGCAATAGAATCCAATATATCAATAATTTTATCCATTAAATTACCTTCTTTTTTTAACATTGAAATGTGATGTTTTTTGATTTTCAATGTGGAATAGAACAATATTATATCAAAAAGTTCTTTTATACAAATTAAAGCAACTTTAAGATAAACTATTTAGCTAATTAAAAACAAAAAGGTAATTAAATGGAATTATTATTTGCAAGAAATGAACTTACTGAAAAGCCAAAAAAAGTTCAACTTGATAAGATTAAAGAAGAGTTAAATAAAAGCGGTGAAAAAATATTCTATTTTGATAGAGACAACTCTCACAAAGATATGATGTCTTTAGTTGATGCGTTAGAAGATGAGGGTTATAACGTATATTTCAGAGAAGTTAAATACGGACTTGCTGATGATGAGTACATGTATGAGGTACATGCTTTATAATAATAAAGTGAATAAAAATAAATGAGTAACCAAGAAAAAAAATTATTTATACAAACGCTAGGGTGTCAAATGAATGACACTGATAGCCAACATATAATTGCTGAACTAAAAGAACATAAAAATTATACAACAACAGATCAGATGGAAGATGCTGATTTAATTATTATTAATACCTGTTCAGTAAGAGAGAAACCTGTTCAAAAACTGTTTTCAGAGATTGGACAATTTAATATTAAGAAGAAAAAAGACGCTAAGATTGGAGTATGTGGTTGTACAGCTTCACACTTAGGTCAAGATATTATAAAAAGGGCTCCATATGTAGATTTCGTAGTTGGAGCTAGAAATATTTCAAAAATCAAAGATGTAGTTGATAAAAAAGGTTCAGTTGAGATTGATATTGACTATGATGATTCAACTTACCAGTTTGCACAAAATTCTAATTCCTTATATAAAACATCTGTGAATATTTCTATTGGATGTGATAAAGAGTGTACTTATTGCATCGTTCCTGCAACAAGAGGTGATGAAATCTCTATTCCACCTGAGATGATTGTAGAACAAGTTCAAAAAGATGTGTCAAAGGGTGCAAAAGAAGTAACTTTATTAGGTCAAAATGTAAACTCTTATGGAAGAAGATTCTCTGATGGTAGAGAGAAAATTAACTTTACTAGACTTTTACAAGAAGTTTCTAAAGTAGAAGGTTTAGAGAGAATTAGATTTACTTCTCCACACCCATTACATATGGATGATGAGTTTATTGAAGAGTTTGCAAAAAATCCAAAAATATCTAAATGTATTCATATGCCTTTACAAAGTGGTTCTACTAAAGTATTAAAAGCTATGAAAAGAGGATATACAAAAGAGTGGTTTTTAAATAGAGCTAAGAAAATTAGAGATTTAGTTCCTAATGTTAGAATTACAACAGATATCATTGTAGCTTTCCCTGGTGAGTCTCAAGAAGATTTCGAAGATACAATTGATGTAATCAAACAAGTTCGTTTTGATCAAATCTTTAACTTTAAATACTCTCCAAGACCAAACACTAAAGCTTTAGAATTTAAAGATTTAGAGATTGAAGATGAAATTGGAAGTGCAAGACTTACAGAAGTAATTGAACTTCACAAGTTACATCAAAGTGAACTAATGGATTCAAATGTTGGAAAAACTGTAGAGGTTTTATTTGAATCATTAAAACCAAATGGTGAGATTGCTGGATTTACAGATAACTATTGTCAAGTATTTGTAAAAGGTAGTGATGAGCTATTAGGAAAAATTGTAAAAGTAAAAATAACTGGTGCAACTAGAACTGCACTTAAAGGTGAAATTGTAGAATAATGAAAAGTTTAAAGAACTATTTTCTTACTAAAATAGCACCTTCTTTTTTACAGCTTATAGTTAGATTTATCTATCTAACATCAAAGAAAAACTTTCATTATAGTAAAGTTTCTGAGGATGAGACATTGATAATTGCCATGTGGCATGGGGATTTATTAATGCAACCATTAAACTACAGAAACTTTAGAAAAAATGGAAAAGTAAAAGTTATTGTTAGTGAACACAAAGATGGACTAATAATAAAAAAAGTATGTGAGTATCTAGGAGTAGGTGGTATTCCTGGGTCTTCATCAAAGGGTGGAATTAAAGCTTTAAAAAATGCTCTAAAAGAGTTAAAAGCTGGAACTGATGTTGCAATTACTCCTGATGGACCACGTGGTCCTAGGTTTTCTATCGCAGATGGGATTGTAGCTATTTCAAAGAAAACAAATACTAGAATAGTATCTTTAAATGCTGTTCCAAAATCTTATTGGCAATTAAAATCTTGGGATAGATTTGTTATACCTAAACCTTTTGGTATAATAGATTTTTATGTATCTGAACCATTTTCTGTAAATGATTTAGAAATGGATGAAGCAAAAGAGTATATAAAAGAAAAAATGTTAGTAAATGCCATGAGATAGGGGTTAAAGTTTAAAATGTTTTCTAAAGAGTCATTATATATAAATGCAATAAAATATACTAATCAATTAAAAATCAATTATAAGAAGCTAAACAATAATGATATTATTGAAACAAATAGCTCTACATTTATTGCAAAAGATGATATCTTAGGAAGAGACATTGCCACAAAACTTAATAATCATGCCTCTGAAATAAACAACACTTATATTTCTACACTATTAATTGCAGATGATACTGTATTATTAAAAAAGAAAAGTGCTAAACCAAAAGATTGCGAAGTAACAGTATTAAACAATGACTATAATATTGCTGTTTCTAAAAACAATCTTTTTGAAACAAGAAACTATTTTGAAAAGTGTGGAGTTGATTATATCTTCTCTGCTTATCATGTTTTAAATCTTCATATTGAACAAAACCCTTGCAACAATAATCTAGTAATACTTCTATTTAATGACCAAGCTTTTTGTGTAGTTTTAAATGAAAAAAATGAAATTATATTTAATAAAAAGATTACATTATCTGCCTTTGATGATATAAAACAAAGTAAGTTTTATGAAAATGAAGTATTAGGTCAAAAGCTTTTTGATGAAGTATATGCTTTAGAGCTACATGAGGCTATTCAAAATACAATTGAAGAGTTTTATGCAAATAGTAAAAACATATTTATAGAAAGAATTTCACTATTATATAATATTAAAATCTTAACAAATGAACAGATACAACAAATAAGTGATGAGTTTATGATTGATACAACTTATCATCCAATCTCTGTTGATGAAGAGTTATTTGAGTTATCAAAAGATACACATAGTCATAAAAGTTTTATAAAGCCAAGGTCAAAACCTACAAACACATTTAGAAACTTTGTTTTAGCCCTAGCAGTATTTGCTGTAATTTTTGCAGGAAGTGCTTTTGTTTTACCATATAAAAAATGGCTAGGGATGGAAGATAAGAAGGTAACAACTCCAACTCAAACTGTTTCAAAAAAAGTTGAAGAAGCAAAACCTATCAAACGAGAAATAATACTTCCAAATCATATGGAAATAAACTCTCAGCTAGAGTTTAAAGTATTAAAAGCTTTAGAAGTTATTCCTTATGACATGGTTTTAACTGAATTAACAGTTGATAAAGATAGATTACTATTTGATGTAAATATGTTAAATAAAGACACTTATATCAAAGTTATAAAACCTGAACTGCAAAAAGATTATGAAAAAGTAAATATAACTTTTAAAGAGAGTAAAAAGCCTGTTTTAAAAGCAACTATTGATGTAGAAGGTTTCAAAGATAAAAAAGAGACTGGAACAAAAGAGTATAAAGATGTTTATTTATCAAATGAGTTTATGTCAATTATTACTGTTACAGAGCAGATAAAAATGCTATTTCCTAAAGAAACAAGCATAAACTTTAAATCAAGTTCTAAAGAGACTAATGTAAGCTTTGATTATCTTGTAAATATGTTAATACAATCTCCATTAGAGTTTTTTAAAGTAATAGAAGTATTAAATAATGAGATGTACTCTATAAATATTAATTATCCAGTTAATTTTGTTAAAACGGAAGCTGGTATTGAAGTAGAGTTTATTTTACAGTTTAATCAACCAAAGTAGTTGATTAAAACTGCATTATAAATCTAACACCATTTTCAAAGTTTTCTATCTTTAGATTCCCATTGTAACTATTTTTAATAACTAATTTAACCATATATAATCCTACTCCTGTCCCTTCTTCTTTTGTAGTATAGTATGGATCAAATATTTTTTCTAAATTTTCTTCTTCTATTCCCCCAGCATTATCACTAATGATTAGATATTTTTTTTCATCTTTAGAAAAAGTTATAATTTCAATTTTTCTATTTGCTATCTCTCTTTCTTCAAAAGCTTGCATTGAGTTGGTAATTAAGTTTATTAAAACTTGAGATAACTCCATTTCTATACCATTTAATTGATAGTTTGAAATTATTTGTGTTTCAAGTTCAATATTAGCTTTTTTTATTTGTGAACCAATTAACTCTTTTGTACTTTCAATAACTTTTATTATTTCAAATTGATTCTTATGTTTATCTGGGTTGAAAAAGCTAAGAAAACCATCAATTGTATCTCTCATATAATGAATTTGTTTTTTAGTATTTTGAGAGAATTCATCAACCATTTCATCATTTAACTCATTAAATTGATAGGCAAATTTAATATCATCACAATAAATAGATAATACATTAAGTGGTTGTTTTAGTTGATGTGAAATTACACCTATCATTTCACCTATACTAGCCATTTTTGTGTTATGAACAGCAAGTTTATTTGCTTTTTCAAGGGAAGATTTAATTTGTTTATTTTTATTAAAAAGTTCAATATAGGCTTTTAGTTTAGAGGTTAATAAAACATCATCAATTGGTTTAGATATATATTCAATAGCCCCTAAATCATATCCTTTTTTTTGATATAAATCTTTATCGTAAATACCAGTAATAAATATAACAGGAATATCTTTGAGTTTTTCTATTCTTTTAATATATTCAACAAATTGAAATCCATCAACGTCTGGCATTTGAATATCACAAAGTATTAAATCAACACTCTCTTTCATGAGAATATTAATTGCATCATTTGCATTAAGTGCAGAGTGAATATTGATATCTAAATCTTCAATAAGTAGCTCTAGTGAATATATATTATCTTGAACATCGTCTATAATTAAAACAGAAAATTTATTTTTCATAATATATCCTTTCATTTTATATTATCTAAAATTATATTCTAAAATGATACTATAATAGTATTTTTTATCTATATAATAACTGTAAGGTTATTTTTAAAGGAGTAGAACATTAAAGTTCTTAAAAAAATGCTAAGTATTTTTGATAAATTTAAAAACAGTATCGGCTCAAATTTATTTAATAGAGTGTATCTTACTTATTTTGTTTTTGTATTTTTATTTGTACTTTTTCAAATCTTTACTGAGTATAAAAATGAAAAACGGAAACTTGAAAGAGTATTTACAAAAATAGAGAGTGTATATAAAAATATTTTAATAAAGAATACAAAAGATAAAAATATTAAACAGTTAAATAGTATCTCCCATGCAATAGCACAAACCACTGATATCTCAGGTATTTCTATTATTGAAGAAAAACAACGGTTTATATATTTAAATGGAATGGTTGCTAGTGATATTGAAAATATTAAATCAATAATAAGATTACCTAATTTGAATTATAGATTTTCTAATAGCTTGTTAACCCATGGAATAGAATTTAGTATTGAAAATAGGAATTACTTTATATTTTTATTTATAGATAAAAATGAAATTTATAAAAATATGGAAGAATCAATTTTTTTAATACTTTTAAATATTTTAGCAAGTATGATTATTCTTGGAATTCTATTTTTGATCTTTTCAACAAAATATTTAATTAAGCCACTTAATAAAATAATTGATGCTACAAAAAAGTTTGATGTTGTTGGTCATGAAATTATAGAAATAAAGCTAGATAAAGTAGAAAAAAATGAGTTACATACTCTTGCAAGAACATTTAATAAAATGTCAAAGAGAATCAATGAAGCTTATATCAATATGCAACAGTTAACTATGATTAGAGAGATTCAAAAAGATAAACTCGAATTACAGAAGAAAGAACTAGAAGATGCTAATAAATCAAAAGATGATTTTATGGCAAATATGAGCCATGAGTTAAAAACACCCCTAAACTCTATCAATGTAATTAGTAATGTAATGATGAAAAACAAAAGAGGCGTTTTAAATGAAAAGGATATCAAAAATTTAGAGATAATAAATAAGTGTGGTAAAGATTTACTGTTTTTAATAAATGATGTTTTAGACCTTTCTAAACTTGAAGCTGGTGAGATTATATTAAACAATGATAAACTTGATTTAAGAGAGTTAAGTGATAGTATCTATGATATGTTTAACTTACAAGTAAAAGAGAGAAATATAGAGTTTAAGTATCATATAGATGAATCTTTAGATTTTATCTTTAGTGATAAAGATAGAATTAGCCAAATTATAAAAAATCTTTTAAGTAACGCTGTTAAATTTACTGAGAAAGGTCAAGTAAAATTTTTAGTCTTAGATGAAGAGCCAAATGTAAAAATTATTATTGAAGATGATGGAATAGGGATCTCAAAAGATAAGTTAGAACATATTTTTGATAGGTTTAAACAAGTTGATGGAAGTACAACAAGAAAATATGGTGGAACAGGGCTAGGATTGGCTATCTGCAAGGAATTGAGTAAATTACTAGAAGGTGATGTCTTTGTTGAAAGTGAAATTGATAAAGGTTCAAAGTTTACTTTAGTTATTCCAAAAAATAAACATCTTTTAGAGGGAATAAATTTTTTAGAGATAAGTTCTAACAAAGAAGAATCATTTGAACTAAATAGTATTAAAGAAGAGATTATTGTATTAAATAATGACCCTATAGTCTTTTTTAACTTAGTAATTGAATTAAATAAAAAGTATAAAGTAATACAAGCTTTTACTTTTGATGAATTAAAAAAATTTATTGAAAGAAAAGAGAAAATGATTATTGATATAGATAACTTATCAAAAGATGAAATAGACTTTCTGATAACGAACTTTGAATCTAAGTTAATATTTATATCTGAAAATGATTTAGAAGATGAATATAAAAAGCAAGTATTTGATTTTGCTAAAAAACCACTAACAGAAGAGGTAATTACAAAGATATAACAATCTTGTAAAAAGGATTTATTATGATAGAAAAAAATGAAGAGATTAAAAGTTTAAAAGTTTTATATGTTGAAGATGAAGATTTAGCAAGGGAAAAACTAGGAAAGTTTTTGCAAAGAAAGTTTAATAATGTTGAACTTTGTGCAAATGGTTTAGATGGTTTTTTAACCTTTGAAAAAGCTTTCCATAAGAATGAGAAGTTTGATTTAGTAATCAGTGACATAAACATGCCTAAGATGGATGGTCTTGAAATGTTTGAGAAGATTAAAGAGCTTGATACTAATATTCCTTCAATGTTAATCACTGCTAGGACTGAAATTGAGCAATTATTAAAAGCTATCTCTTTACATATAGATAGTTATATTTTAAAACCAATAGACTTAACTGTAATTGATGAAAAACTAAATAGACTTTGTAGTGATATTTTCTATAAAAAGAATTATGAAAACCAAAAGAAAGAGTTAGAGACTTATTTAGATATTTTAAATCAAGAAGCAATAGTTTCAAAAACTGATTTAAATGGAAACATAACTTATGTAAATGATGGTTTTTGTGTCGTTACAGGTTATGAAGAGAATGAACTAATTGGTAATTCTCATAAATTAATAAAACATCCAGAAGTTCCTAAAGAGTTTTTTAAAAGTCTTTGGGAAACTATACAAGCAGGGAAAATTTGGAGTGGAACTTTTAAAAATTTAGCAAAAGATGGTTCGACATTTTTTGTGAATACAAAAATTATCCCTATTTTTGATTCTTCTAATAAAGAGATTTTAGAGTACATAGCAGTTAGATTTTTAGTTACAGAAGATGAACTTAAAAAAAGAGAGAGTTATAAGAAGTATTTAGAACAAGTATCTCAATATAAAAGAGCTATAAGTGGGCTAAATAAAGAGAAAGAAAATTTAGTTAAGAGAGTTCTTGATTTAACAAATATAAATACTACATTAGAAAGAAAAGCACAGCAAACAGAACTTAAAAGAAAACAACTTTTACGACAGCTTGAAGCATATGAAAAAAATAATTTAGAGTATGACAAAGTAAATCTTATGACCAAACAAGATAAAAGTAAACAGTTTGATCAAATGCATAATGCTTTAAATACTTTAAAGGGTGTAAATATAAGACAAGAAAAAACTATAAAAGATTTAGAAGCTATGCTAGTTTTAAAAAAAGATGACTTAGATCATTTTATAAAAAAAGATTTAGAAAATAAAAAAAGAATAAATGATTTAAAAGATTTAGTTACAAATTTACAAAAAGAGAATGAAGAGTTAAAAACTCATAAGAAAACTCTATTTTAATAAGATAAAAGTTACCAAACTTTTATCTCATTATAAATTGAGTCTCTTTCAACTGGTGTAAAGCCAGAGTTTTTGATTAAATCAACAAACTCTTTAAGTGGCATACCATTTGCACTTTTTGCTCCTGCTGCACTTTGAATAGACTCTTTTTCAATTGTTCCATCTAAATCATTTGCACCAAACTCTTGAGCTAAAAGAGCTAGTTTTACAGTTGATGTTACCCAATAAGCTTTTATGTGAGGAATATTATCTAAAAGGATTCTAGCAATAGCCATAGTTTTTAATATCTCTTGACCAGTTAAAAAATCTTTTACTTTTAGATAGTTATTCTCTTTTTGATAAACAAGGGGAATAAAAGCATTAAAACCATTTGTTTCATCTTGTAGATCTCGTAGTCTTAGCATATGGTCAATTCTGTGTTCTCTTGATTCAACATGTCCAAATAGCATTGTTGCATTACTTTCATGTCCTGCTTTATGCCAAAGTTTATGAATATCAAGCCATTGTTGTGAAGTAACTTTTCCACCACAAATTCTTTTTCTAACCTTTTCATCAAAGATTTCAGCTCCACCACCTGGCATTGAATCAACACCACTTTCAATCATCTTTTCAATGATTTGTTCATAACTTAAATCATACTCTTGTGCTAAAAAGTGTATTTCTGCTGCTGTTAATGCTTTTACATGAATATGAGGAAAATCTTTTTTGATTTTTTTAAAAATATCTAAATACCACTCTAATCCTGTATCTGGGTTATGAGCAGATACAATATGTACTTCTTTAATACCATTTTTAGATGAGTTTTTAACTGTCTCTAAAATTTGTTCGTGGCTCATTGTGTATGGATTAGGATTTTTTCTACTTGCACTATATGCACAGAATTGACATACATCTTTACAGATGTTTGTTGGATTAATATGTCTATTTATATTAAAATAGGTTTTATCTCCATGTTTCTCTCTTCTAATGTCATTTGCTATTGATGCTAATTCAAAAAGGTCTAAATCATATAATTTTATCGCATCTTCGTAGCCAAGTCTTTGGTTATTTTTAATCTTTTCTAAAACACTCATATTCTCTTCTTCATTTTAATTTATTTGCAGTCTATATCTTTACTATATTTTCCATGGTTACTTCTATGTACAAATCCAATACACTCTTTATTTAAAGTTTCATCAAAAAATGTAACTTTGTAAACAGTACTTTTAACTTTTGTTTCTTTATCTTCAACACTCATTCTGTTTACAACTTTGATACTAGAAATTTTTTCATGTCCAAGTGAACTTAGAACTTCCTCCATTTTTAGGTTCTTTGTCATGATAATGAATCCAAAACCTATAATAGTAGCAATAGACATTATTGCAATTATAACAACAGTTTTTTTAGGAAGTCTTCTAACTTCTACATTATGGCTCATATGTAAACTCACTTAAAGGTTTGAATTTGTCATCTTTACTATCATAGTAGTCGATTTTTGCAGTTTGGATGTCATAATACCATCCATGAACTTTAAGTTCACCTTCATCTAATAATCTTTTTACATCAGGATAAGTTAGAAGGTTTTCAAGTTGATATCTAATAGAGTTTCTTTCAGTTGCTCTATACATCTCTTCTTCTGTATTAAATTTTTTATTTTTTAATGTTCTTTCTTTTGCTTTAGCACCTAATTTTAGCCATGTTTTAACATGAACTAGTGAGTCTGTTGCAGGAATATCTTCATATAAAGATTTACACGCTCCACAGTGAGAGTGACCACATACAACAATATGTTTTACTTTTAAAACAGCAACAGCATACTCAATAGCAGCAGCACTTCCGTGGTAATCTTCATCATGTTTATATGGAGGTACAAAATTTCCTACGTTTCTTAAAATAAACATATCTCCTGGTTTTGAATTTAGCATCAAATCAGGAGTAACTCTACTGTCTGAACATCCTATAAACAGAACCTCTGGCTTTTGTCCATGTTCAACTAAGTCTTTTAATTCGTCTTCTAAATCCAAAAATTGTGAATTTCTGAATTTTTCATTTCCTTTGATTAATTCGTTTAAAATCATGCTACCTTCCTAAGTTTTTTATTACAACTTGATTTTCTTTAGTTACTACAGTAACTTTTTTAACAGGGTCTTTTTCTTCATCATCAACAACTCTATACTCAACAAGATAATCCACTTGATGGCAAGATACTATTGATGTAAGTTTTGAAAGTTTTACACTTTCACAGTTTTTCATATTCACGAAGTTATTCTCATTTGCAAAGGCTGCAACACAGAATGTAAGAGTTAAAAGTAGTTTTTTCATCTTGTTTCCTTTAGAAAATTACAAACATACTCTAAGTCATTTTGTTTAATATCAGTTTTTGCAATAAGTCTTATTATTGCACTTTTTACGGTTGGTTGTCTAATTGCTCCAACAAGATAACCCTTTTGTTCTAACTGTTTTTGTAAGTCTAGAACTTTTTTATTATCTGCAATTTGTACAGGAATAATTAAACTTTGAGAATCCATATTTAAAATATTGTTTACAGTGTTCAGATTAGTAGAGATTTTCTCTTTTATTTGAACCTTGTTTTTTTGTATATATTTTAAAGATTCGTGGCCTGAAACTATATCAAATAAAGATGGAGCAGTTGTGTAGATTATAGCTTTAGCTCTATTTACAAGAAAGTCAATAATTGTCTTTGATGCTAAAATATAAGCTCCATAACTTCCATATGCTTTTCCTAGTGTACCCATTTTTATATGATTTTCTCTAGGAGTTATTTTATAAAGGTCAAATATTCCAAGCAAATTCTCTCCTAAAACACCTGAGGAGTGTGCTTCATCAACTATTAGTAAAGCATTTTTTTCATTTGCAAAATCAAAAATCTCTTTAGGAGCTAAATCACCTTCCATAGAATAAACACCTTCTATGGCAATAATCTTTCTTCCTTTAACATTTTGATTTTCAAACTTTTCTTTTAGGTCTTGGCAATCATTGTGATTGAAAATAACAACTTGGTTTTTATTTAAAAGTCTAGTTGCTAACATACCACTTGCATGATAATTCTCGTCTATAAATAAAACATCTCCTTTTCTAACAAGAGCTTCTATCATAGAAATATTTGCTAGAAATCCACTTCCTACAACAACTGCATCTTCAAAACCGTTGTATTTTTTTAAATCATCTTCAAAATCTTTATGTAGTTGAGAATATCCAGTTACAACAATTGAGGCTTTTGGAGAGGTGAATTTTTCATTGTGAAGTTTTTTGTATGTATTTTCAAAAATTTCTTTTTGTGAGGCAAGACCTAAGTAGTCATTAGAGGCTAAGTCAATTAGATTTGTATCGAAAACCTTTCTAGTACGATATCTATTAGCTTTTTTTATTGAGTTCAACTCTTTTTCGTACAATAACTACTCCTAATAATTTCACAATTATATACAAAAATTTTTTAAAAATTGTTAAATTTTTTCATAATGCTACTGTTTTGCTATAGTGAGTAGTTATAATTTCTTCACCTACTAATTAAACGTCCTTCATAGTAGATAAGAAGAGCAGAGATTTATCTCTCGCTCTTTTTTTATTTACTGAAAAATCAAAAGTTAATTACTAATCTCTAAACTTTTTTGAACGATTAAATTTGCAGTCTCTTGTTGAGCATGAATAAAGTTTCTAATACTTAAGTTTTTAAGATATTTTTTCTCGCTAACTGAATCAATCTTTACTATTAAATTTGCATCTTCATCATACTTTAATAGGGCTTCACAAATCAAAGCTTTTTTTGAAAGATTACTAAGGGTAATTATAATACTTGAAGCATCTTCTATTTGTAGTGACTCAATTACAGGAAGTTTTTCTAAGTGTCCAAAATATGCTAGGTAGCCTTTTTTTCTAGCTAATAAAACGTGTTTTAGATTATCTGAAATTATTACAAACTCTTTATTCTCTTTTTCTAAATCCCTTGCAATAATTCTTCCTAAAGTTTCGTATCCACAAATTACAATATGGTTTTTCTTATTAATTGGTGTAATTTTATCTGACTCATAAAATTCCTCAATGATAAGAGAAGATAATTTATAGATATTATTTACTATAAATGGAGTTAGTATCATTGATAAAACTGTAACTAAGATAAGGAAGTTACTTAAGTTCTCTTCTAATAAACCATTTGATGCAGCAAGGGCAAAAACAGCAAAAGAGAACTCTCCAATTTGGCAAAGAGCTAGGGCTGATTTTACAGAGTCACTCTTATTTGAATCTTTTTTAACAATTAAATAGATAACTAAGGCTTTAGTAAACATTACTAAAACTAAAACAATAAGTAGATATAAAATATTCTCTACAAAATATGAGATATCTATTTTAGCACCAACAGAAAAGAAAAAAGTACCAAGTAATAAGTCTTTATAACTTGCAATATCTGACTCTACTTTTATATGGTATTTTGTTTCTGCAATAATCATACCTGCAATAAAGGCTCCAAGCGAATAAGTAAAACCTAACTCATGGGCTAAGATTGAAGCTCCTAAAACAATAGATAAAACTGAAGCTAAAAATAGTTCTTCTAGTCTTGTATTTGAAGATAGTTGTAATAAGTATCCCATTATTTTTTTACCAACAGTAAACATAAAAAGAATAATCAATAGTGCTGAAACAAAAGTTTTTAATAAAATTGCTTCAATTGAACTTCCACTTGTTGATAAAAAAGTAATCAAAAGTAAAATAGGAATAACAGCTAAATCTTGGAAAACCAAAATAGCCGTTGATTTTTCTCCATAAGGTGTATAAATATCCTTTGATTGTTTTAAGTAGCTTAATACAATTGCAGTAGATGAAAGTGAAAATGCTAAGGCAATAATCAAAGATGGGGTAGTATCTAAACCAAAAATATATCTAGTGATTAAAAATATTATAACCGCACTAACTGATACTTGTAAAAAACCATTTGCAAAAAGAAGTTTTTTCATTCTTTTGATTTTTTCTAAAGGCATCTCAAGACCAATAGTGAACATTAGAAAAACAATACCAAACTCTGCTATTAACTCTAAAGTATGAAGGGTGTTTTTCTCATCTAAATTGAATATTGTTGCAACTATAGTTCCTGTTAAGATATATCCAATTATATGGGATATTGATAATTTTTTTAATAGTAAATTTAAAACCGTTGCTAGGGCAAGTGAAACAAATAATATAAATAGTGTATTTTCCATGGTTAAATTTTATCTTAAAAAAATAACAAATTTAATTAACAGCTGTATATTAAATATTCAAATTGTATTATTCTTAATCAAAATATGATAATTGTATATATTTTTTAGTGAAAAAAGTACTCTAAGTAGCTATAATATTCTTTTATTGAAAGAAGGAAAGAGATGTTAAAAAAATATTTTTCCCATGGAAAAGATCATGTAATAACAGTTATTCTAAAAGGACTTTTTTGGTTAGCTCCAATTGCAGCTATTACTATAATCGTAATTTGGATTTATGAAAAGATAAATCAGTTAACTGGAAGTATGTTTGAATTATTTGGTTTTGAACCTGAAAAATTTCCTTTTTTATGGACAATTGTTGGTGTAATTTTAATGGCTTCTTTTGCATATATTCTAGGAGTATTTGTAGAAACAAAATTAGTTAAAATTATTCAAAAGATATATTCTAAAATACCAGGTTTCTCAACTATAAAAGAGTTAGTAAATATTTTTAATACTTCAAAGTCTGGTGAGAAAAAAGTACTTGTTGTTTTAATCTCTGGTTTCTCTAAAGATGATTATAATATCGGATTAATGTATTCAACAAAAGAGTCTGTACTTAAAGACCACTATACGGTTGTTTTATCAATGACACCTATTCCAAATGGTGGATATATGTTTGAAGTACATAAAGACAAAATTAGAGTTATAGAAGAAGCAACCTTTGATTCAAATTTACAGTATCTTTTATCAATGGGAGTTAAGTCTTTAGCTGATATAGTAAATATTGAACCTAAAAATATAGAAGAGTTTAAAACGTTATCACAGGTTCTAGAAGAAAACAACCAAAAGGAACAGTAGTTTGGATGCAATAAATATAAGACACTATTTTTTTTATTTAGCTACCTTGGTAGTAATAATTGCAGGTTTAAAAGTTGCCAGTGAAATTGTAGTTATACTATTTTTAGCAATATTCATTTCTTCAATTTTTTCTACACTTTTAAGGTTTTTAGAGAAAAAGCATATACCAAGAGTAATCTCATATGTTTTAGTAATTTGTATTTTTGTATTGATATCTTTACTTTTAGGTTATATTGTTAATAACTCTTTGAAAAACTTTATTGAAAATATACCTCAATATGAAAAGCAGTTGCAAGGCTTAGTTGTAAACACAATTGCTTTAGGTGAGAGTTATGGAATAGCAGTAGATAAAAAGATGATTTTAGATGCACTTAATTTTAGTTCATTTTTTGGTTTTACAACAAACATAATTGGAAGTATTGGAACTTTCCTTTCTAAGTTTTTACTTATTGTTATTGGGGTTGCCTTTATTCTTGCAGAATCAAAATCCTTTGAAAAAAAGTTAAAAGTTATTTTCAAACAAAAAAGAGAAGAGTTAGAACACTTTAATCAATTTTCACACAATATTCAAAAATACTTTTTAGTAAAAAGTACAACAAGTTTTTTAACAGGATTTATAATAGCTGTAGGACTTATAATCTTTGGTGTTGATTATCCAGTACTTTGGGGTGTAATTGCAATGCTATTTAACTTTGTTCCAGTAGTTGGTTCAATTATTGCAGCAATTCCAGCGGTACTTTTATCCCTAGTTAGTTTAGATTTAAATACAACAATTGCACTAATTGTATTTTATGTTACTATCAATATTTCAATTAGTAATATTATTGAACCTAAGCTTATGGGAAAAGAGTTAGGTTTATCTCCTTTAGTTATCTTCTTCTCACTTATTCTTTGGGGATGGGTTTTAGGAATAGTTGGAATGTTCTTAGCCGTTCCAATTACTATGACTTTAAAAATAGCCTTTAGTTCTAATTCTACTACTCAATGGATAGCTATTTTAATGTCAGATATAACAACTAAAAAAGAGAAAAAAGGTTAAAAATGGCAATTGCAATATTAACTTCAGGTGGAGATTGTGCAGGGATGAATCCTGCAATTAAGCAGTTTGTAGATTATTGTTTTATAAAAGAAATTAAACCTTTTTTAGTATTTGATGGACTAGAAGGTTTGATTGATGGAAATATAAAAGAAGCTACCTTTGATGATGTTGCTGGAATTATGCATGAAGGTGGAACTAAAATAAGGTCTTCAAGGTCAAAAAGATTTTTTGAATTAGAGTATAGAAAACAAGCCTATGAAAACTTACAAAAACATGGAGTTGATAAGCTTATTATTTTAGGTGGAGATGGTTCTTTTAGAGCTTTAAACCAGTTTTATAAAGACTTTGGTGTAAAGTTTGTAGGAATCCCAGCAACTATTGATAATGATATCTTTGGAACAGAGTACTGCTTAGGTGTTGATACAGCACTGAATATTATTAGAGAAGCAACAGATGCCATAAGAGATACTTCTGCTTCATTTAAAAGAGCTTGTGTAATTGAGACTATGGGAAGAGACTGTGGATATTTAGCTTTAGTTTCTGCTATTACTTGTGGGGCTGAGGTTTGTATGATTCCTGAGCTTGATTATGATTTAGATGTTATAGGAAAAAGATTAAAAGAAGAGCTTAAAAACGGAAGAAAATACATAGTTTGTGTTGTTGCAGAAGGTTGTTCAAAAAATAAGTGTACAACTACAAATGAACTTGTTAGATGGCTTGAAGAAGATGTAGGAATTGAAACAAGAGCAACTATTTTAGGTCATATACAAAGGGGTGGAAATCCAACAGTATATGACAGACTTATGGCATCAGAGTTTGTGACTTTTGCGATTGATGAAATCTTTAAAGAAGAGTTTACAAGTAGTGTGATTGTTTATAATAAAGGTGAGTTTGAGTTTGTATCAATTGATTATGTGAACTCTTCAAAGTATGAGATAAAAGAAGAGTTGCTTAACCTAGCAAAGAGATTAGTGAACTAGCCTTATAGGGCTTTAATCAATTACTTGATATTATAAATACTAATTAATTAAAAAATAAAAGAGGCTAAGATTTATGATTGCAGTTTTTAATGCCATTACAAATATTGCAGAAGATATAGAAAAAAACGTATTTGTTGATTGTGAAAAGTTTTTATCAAGTGGACTAAGTGACCAACAAATGCATGATAGTGTTCATGATTATTGTTCAAAGATTATTGAAAGAGAGTTCAAAAGAGTAAAATCAGTTCATGGTTTTATTGGAAAAGACAATAAAGACTACACAACAATAAATGAAAATGGAAAATACAAAATCTCTTATGTAGCTATTGATAATGTAGATTTATTAGATGTTGATTTTTCACTAGGAACTATTTTTGGAATTTATGAGCATCAAATGGATGCTTTCCACTTAAAAGCAGCTATGTATATTACTTATGGACCAACTTTCCAATTAGTATTTGCTTCAAAATCTGAAGGTGTAGTTTACTTCTCTTATGAAGATGGTGAGTTTATAGAACAAGACCCTTTAACTTTAGAGAAAAAAGGAAAAATCAATTCTACTGGTGGAGTTGCTAGTGAATGGACAAAAGAACATAAAGAGTTAATAGAAAGCTTTTTTAATGAAGGATATAGATTAAGATATTCTGATTCTTTAGCTTTAGATACACACCAAATTTTATTTAAAAGAGGTGGTTTATATTCATCTCCTGCAACAAAATCTTTCCCAGATGGAAAACTAGAAGTACTATTTGAGGCTTTCCCTATCTCATATATTATTGAGCAAGCAGGTGGAAGAGCAACTAGTCAAAAAGGTCGTATTTTAGATATGACAAATGTAGAACTACATGATAAAACACCAATTTATTTTGGTTCATCTTCTGAAGTACAAAAAGTAGAAGACTCTTTAAATAACTAGTATGTAGCTTTTAGGCTACATACAAAAATATAAATAATTAGATTCAATATGTATTAAGGTATATAACGCTACGATTTTGATGCATGAATCTTTTTTTATGCAACGCGTTGTTTACTATAGTATATAAAGAAAAAAGGAATGCCTTGGAAATTTCATCAAATTTGACCCTAGAACTATTAGATCAACCCTTTTTGTTAGAGAAAAGGATTGATCTTCTTTTTGCAATACAAAAATGTGGTTCAATAAGTAAAGCTGCAAAAGAAGTGCCTATGAGTTATAAAAAGGCATGGGAAGCAGTTGATACTATGAACAATCTATCTTCACAAGCTGTAGTTACTACAGAAAAAGGTGGAAAAGGTGGAGGTGGTACTTCATTAACTCCTTATGGTGAGAATTTATTGAAGACATATTTATTTTTAAAGCAAGAACAAAAAAGTTTTTTAGATAGATTAAAACAGATGACTGATATAGATACAGGAACACTTAAAACAATAGGGAGACTAGCTATGCAAATTAGTGCCAGAAATCAAATACAAGGTATTGTTGAGTCAATAATACTTTCAGAAGTTAACGCCCAAGTTCTTATTAAGTTAAAAAGTGGAAATACGTTAGTTTCTAATATAACTAAAACTGCTGCTCAAGATTTAGATATAAAAAAAGGTGATGAAGTTACTGCATTTTTTAAATCAAGTAATGTACTTATAAGTACAGATACAAATACTGCTTTAAGTGCTAGAAATAAATTTGATGGAAAAGTTTCAGCTATTACTAAAGATATAATAAATTCTGAACTAGTAGTTGATATTGGAAATGGAGATTCTGTAGTATCTGTAATTACTACAAACTCTATTAAAACATTAGACTTGAAAGAAGAGATGCCAGTGTGTGCAATTATAAAATCAAGTGACATAATGATAGGAAAATAAGATGAAAAAGTTTTTATTTTTGTTGTTTGTTTTGACTTCAAGTTTAGTAGCAAGCACAATAAATATTGCAGTTGCAGCAAATGTAAGTTATGCAATTGATGATTTAATTAAAGAGTTTAATAAACAAAACCCTAATACTAAAGTATTAGTTACTTTAGGAAGTAGTGGTAAGTTAACAGCTCAAATAAAAAATGGAGCTCCATATCAGTTATTTATGGCTGCAAATATGAAGTATCCAATTACTTTAGATAATGATGGGTTAAGTTTAACTAAGCCATTGATTTATGCTCAAGGAAGTCTTGCAATTTTGAGTTCTAAGAAACAAGATTTTTCAAAGGGAATAAATATTGTAAGTGAAGAAAATATTGAAAAAATAGCAATAGCAAATCCTAAAACAGCTCCCTATGGAAAAGCTACTGTTGAAGCTTTAAAAAATGCAAAATTATATAACAGTATTGAAAAGAAGTTTGTATATGGTGAATCTATCTCTCAGACTGTAGCTTATTCGGTTACAGCAGCTGAATTAGGATTTATTGCTAAGTCATCTTTATATAGTGACAAGATGGCAAAGTATAAAGAAAGAGTTAATTGGACTGATGTTGACCCAAAACTATATACACCAATTAATCAAGGAATTATTATTCTAAAAAATGCTGATGGAAATAAAGAAGTAAAAGCTTTTTATGACTTTATTTTAAGCGAGAAAGCAAAAAAAATATTTAAAGAATTTGGATATTTAGTACCATGAATAAACTAGAGGCAATAGTTACAAAAATAAAAAGTAAACAGAGTTTAAATCTAGTCTCTTTTTCATTTAATACAAACTCTCTTACAATGATTAGTTTGGATTTAGATGAGAAGGTGAAAGAAGATAAAAAAGTTCTATTGAGTATAAAACCTACAAATATAACCTTAGCAAAAAATTTTGAAGGACTTTTAAGTTCTTCAAATAAACTCCTTGGAAAGATATCTAATTTAGAAATAGGTGAATTATTAAGTAGTGTAATATGCGATGTAAATGGAACACTAATTGAAGCAGTTATTACAACAAACTCTTTAGAGAAAATGAACTTGTCTTTAAACGAAGATATAGTTTTACTATTTAAAGCAAGTGATTTAGCAATAATGGAGATAAGTAATGATTGAAGCAATTACAAATCTAGATTTAAACCCTTTGCTAATTTCATTTAAATTAGCCCTTATCACTACTATTATACTTTTTATTTTTTCTTTGCCTCTAGCTTGGTATTTGTCTCAAACCAAGTCTAGAGCAAAACCCTTTATAGAAGCAGTGACTGCTTTACCAATTGTATTACCTCCTTCTGTAATAGGCTTTTATATTCTCTGGTCTTTATCTATTAATTCCCCTGTGGGAAGCTTCTTTGATGAAGTATTAGGAATAAAACTTGTATTTAATTTTACGGGTGTTGTAATTGCTAGTTGTTTTTACTCTTTGCCTTTTATGGTTCAACCTTTACAAAGTGGTTTTGAAAGTATAAATAAAAATATGCTTGAAGCAAGTTATGTAGCAGGAAAAAGTAAATTTGAAACTTTAATTAAAGTAGCTTTACCAAATATCAAACCAGCACTTATGACAGCAACTATAGTAACTTTTGCTCATACAGTTGGAGAGTTTGGAGTTGTTTTAATGGTAGGTGGAAGTATTCCTGGGGAAACAAAAGTTGCAGCAGTTGCTATTTATGAGTTTGTAGAAATTATTGATTATAGTTCTGCTCATATTTATAGTGCAATTATGTTGATAATCAGTTTTATAGTTTTACTTTGTGTATATATTTTCAATCAAAAATATAATAAAAAATTTACTGGATTACATAGATGATAGATATAGATATAAAAAAAGAACTTCATGGCTCACAAGGGGCTATGAATCTTGATGTAAATTTAAATATTAATAATAAAGACTTTATAGCCCTAACTGGACTTAGTGGAAGTGGAAAAACAACTCTGCTTAGAAGTTTAGCTGGACTTGAAAAGGCAGAAGGAATTATAAAAGTTGATAATGAAATTTGGCAAGATGAAAAAGAGTTTTTGCCAGTACAAAAAAGAAAAATAGGTTTTGTTTTCCAAGACTATGCACTTTTCCCTAATATGACAGTAATAGAAAATCTGTTTTTTGTAAATAATGATAAAGAGTTAGCAAATCATCTTTTAAAAATAACAGATTTAGAAGCCTTAGCAAATAGGTTACCAAATAGTTTAAGTGGTGGACAAAAACAGCGTGTAAGTCTTTGTAGAGCTATGATGAATAGACCAAAACTTCTTTTAATGGATGAACCTTTATCTGCACTAGACCCAAGCATGAGATTAAAACTTCAAGATGAAATATTACAACTACATAAAGAGTTTGAGACAACTACTATTTTAGTGAGTCATGACCCAAGTGAAATTTATAAACTTAGTAATAGAGTAATTGTTTTAAAAGATGGAAATGTTATAGATGATGGAGATGCGAAAAGTGTGCTACTTAAAACAAGTGGAAGTGCTAAGTTCTCTTTTGAAGGTAAACTTCTTGATATCATCAAAGTAGATGTAATAAATATTGCAATAGTAGCAATTGGCCAACAGTTGGTTGAAGTAACAATAACATCAAATGAAGCAAAAGATTTAGTCGTAGGTCAAGATGTGAGAGTAAGTACTAAAGCCTTTGCTCCTTCTATCAAATAATAAAAATTATAAAAAGATAAATTTATTAATACAGTTTAGAAACTTTTTTTATCCTAAAGTTTAAAACTATAAAATCGTGACAATTAAAAGGATAAAAAATGCAAACAAATATTTTAGGAACAAACTTAAGCGTTTGTTGTACTTCTCCAATGACAGGTTTTTATAGAGACGGAGTTTGTCGAACAAGCCCAGAAGACCATGGAACTCATACAGTATGTGCAATTATGACAAATGAGTTTTTAGAGTTTTCTAAAAAACAAGGCAATGACTTAACAACACCAGTACCACAGTTTGGATTCCCTGGTTTACAAGAGGGTGATAAATGGTGTTTATGTGCTTTAAGATGGAAAGAGGCATATGAAGCAGGATGTGCTCCTAAAATAGATGCCGAGGCAACATCAAATGCCACAACTAAATTTATAAAAAAAGAGATACTTTTAGAGTATAAAATCTAAAAAGGAAATCTCTTTTTTGAAAAATCTTAAATTAATAACAAATTCCCAAGATAGTAATTTTTATAATCAGTTTGTATCCTTGTTAGACTCATGTAAGAGTTTTTATTTTAATGTTGCATTTATAAACTATTCAGGACTTCAATTAATACTTCAAAACTTAAAAAAGTGTGAACAAAGAGGAATTAAAGGGAAAGTTTTAAGTTCTACATATCTTAACTTTACAGATGAAAAAGCCTTAGGAAAAATAAAAGAGTTTGAAAATATCGAGCTTAAGATATTTGATAGTGCAAATAATAAAATAGGCTTTCATCCAAAAGCTTATATCTTTGAGTTTGAAGATGAGTATAAACTATTAATTGGTTCTTCAAACTTAACAGCAAGTGCTTTTAAAGCAAATATAGAGTGGAATATAAAAACAGTTTTAAAAAAAGATGATGTTTTTATAAAAGAGCTTTTTTCTGATTTTAATAAACTTTGGGATAGCTCAATTTTTGTAGATAAAGAGTTTTTAGATGAGTATAAAAGTTTTAAGTTAAAACAAGAGCCAATACAAAGTTTTACACGAAAAGAGTTTAGATTAAACCTTATGCAAAAAGAGGCTTTACAAAGGCTAGATTTTTTAAGAAATAGTGGTGAAAATAAAGCCCTTGCAATTGCATCAACAGGAATAGGAAAAACCTTTTTAAGTGTCTTTGATATAAAACAGTTTGATGCAAAGAAAGTATTATTTATAGTTCATAGAGAAGATATCTTAATTAGTGCTAGAAAAAGTTTTGAAGCTGTAATCAAAGACAAAACTATGGGCTTTTTTACGGGAAATAAAAAAGATACAAAATGTGAGTTTATTTTTGCAACAATTCAAACACTAAGTAAATACTACAAAAAGTTTGAAGCTCAAGAGTTTGATTATATCGTAGTTGATGAGGCTCATCATATAGCAAGTAAAAGTTATGAGTGTGTAAAAAGCTACTTTGAACCAAGATTTTTATTAGGACTTACAGCAACTGCAAATAGAACTGATGAGGTTTCTATTTTTGATTTTTTTGATGATAATTTAGCCTGTGAAGTAACTTTGAATGAAGCTTTAGAAAAAAGCTTAGTAAGTTCTTTTCACTATTTTGGAATTGAAGATATAAAAGAGCTTGATTATGAGAATATTGATTTAACAAATATTAAAAAGCTTTCAAAGTTTTTGATGATAAATAAAAGAGTTGATTTTATCATTGAGAAGATGAACTTTTATGGATTTAGTGGGGATAAAAGAAGAGCCTTAAGCTTTTGTGTTTCTAAAGAGCATGCTAATTTTATGAGTGAAGAGTTTAATAAAAGAGGAATTAAAGCAACAGCCTTAACAAGTGAAGACTCTATTATAAAAAGAGAAAACTCTATTAAAAAACTTCAAAGTAGTACAAATGAACTTGAAGTTATTTTCACTGTGGATATATTTAATGAAGGTGTTGATATTCCAAATGTAAATACTGTTTTGATGCTTCGACCTACAAACTCTTCAATTGTATTTGTACAACAGCTAGGAAGAGGATTAAGAAAAAATAGTGATAAAGAGTTTTTAACAGTACTTGATTTTATTGGAAACCATAATAGAGCTTATCTTATTGCTTTAGCACTTGTAGGTAAAAAACGTTTTGATAAAGATAGTATAAAACTATCTCTAAACAATAACTTTTCTAACTTTCCTAATGCTCATATTATCATGGATGAGATTTCTAAAAAAAGAGTTTTAGAACAAATTGAAAACGAAAACTTCAATAGTTTAAAATATTTAAAAGAGCAGTATTTAGAGTTTAAAACTTCGCAAAATCTAAAGACTATTCCTAGACTTAGTGATTATATTCATTATGATGAATATGTAGATGTATTAGATTTTATTTCATACTCTAAATCTTATGAAGAGTTTATTTGCAAAGTTGAGAAAGATAGTCTTTATAAAAAAGCATGTGAAGATGAAAACTTTGTAAAAGCTCTTAGGTTTATTCAAGGCTTGATGCCAATAAAAAGAGTTTATGAGTTTGCAATTTTAAAGTATCTAATATCAAATAAAGAGATTTCTATTTCTTTTGCACTTAAGTATTTAAAAAAGTATTTAAAAGAAGTTAGTGAAGAAATGCTTATTCATAGTTTTAGATTCTTAGATGAACAGTTTTTTGATTCTGCTCAGAAACAAAGGTTTTTGAAACTTGCTACTTTAAAAAGAGATACCTTATCTAGAACTAAGGAGTTTGATGAATTGTTAGCAAGTGATTTTAAAAGAGATTTACTTTTAGATTCTATAAATTATGCTTTAATAAAATATGAAAAAGAGTTTGGAGTAAAGAATTATGGTTTACCATTTTTAAAACTTTATGAAAAATACAATATGTTAAATATTGCTCAATTATGTAATTTTGACAAAATTCATAGCTCTTTTAGAGGAAGTGGTTTTTTAAAGTTTAAAGATGATTTTTTCCTTTTTATAACTATTGAAAAAGATAAGTTTACAAAGGGTGCCAAGTATGAAAATGCTTTTCTTTCAAAAGAACTTTTTACTTATTCAAGTAAGCCTTCTATGAGTTGCCATAAAGGTGATGGAAAAAGACTTATTGAAAACAAAAAACACGCAGTTAAACTTCATATCTTTGTAAGAAAATTTTCACATGTTGATAAAAAGGTTCAGCCTTTTATTTATTTAGGATTGGCAAATACCAACTCTTATAAAAATGAAAAGCCAATAGATTTAGAACTAAAACTTGAAACTCCTCTTACAAATAATCTTTATGAAGAGTTTACAAAAGTTATTGAGTAAGTAGTTTACTATAAGGGAATAGTTATAGTAAACTTTGCTCCTTTTTTAGTATTTTCAACTTCAAGCTGACCAAAAAGGTGTTTTTCTACAATAATCTTACTCATATATAAACCTAAGCCTGTTCCATGAAACTGATGTTTTGTAGTAAAGTATGGGTCAAATATCTTAGGTAATACATCTTTTTCAATGCCTTTAGCATTATCTTCGATAGTTATTTTGAAGTTTTTATTTGTTTTTATTAAAGCAATTGTAATTGTTCCATCTTCTATTTTTCTTTGAAGTATTACATCTTTGGCATTGTTTAAAATGTTGATTAAAACCTGAGCTAACTCTTCTGCCACAAGCTCTACTTTAATAGGGTTTTCATAGTCGATATTATTTATAAGTTTAATATGACTATTTTCTAAACTAGCTCTTACAATTTTTAGTGTTTCATCTATTCTTTCTTGAATTACAATCTCTTTTGTCTCTTTTTCTTCTTTAATAAAGTCTCTAAAAGTATCAATTGTTTCTGAAAGATATTTTGTATTTGTAACTATTGTATCTGTAAATTCTGGGATATCATTTTTTTCTAACATATCAAATTCATGTTTCATTTTTAGACCACTTGCAGCAGTACTAATAGTAGATAAAGGCTGTCTCCATTGGTGGGCAATGTTTCCAATCATTTCACCCATTTGAGCAAGTTTCATCTGTTCTAATAGCTGTTTGTCTTTTTTGATAATTTTATTTAAACTATTTTTCTCAGCAATACTTCTTGATATTAAAAAATATAGAGCTAATAAAATAGACAGGTATAAAAATATTAAAAGTAAAAGTATAAGTTTATAGGTTTTTTCTAAATTACTAAGTCCATCTTCCTTACTTAATATTGCTAAAAAAGCCTCTTGTTTATTTCTAAGTTTATTCATAATTGGAATAGTTGTAACTATGATATTATCTTTATTTATAAAAATAGAGTTAGCTTTATTTTCCATTGCTTCTTTGTATATTTTAATAGACATACTTCTACTTGGTTTTAAAACTAAAATATCTTTTCTTGAGACATCTCTTAATTCAGTTAAGATATTTGTATTGTGCAAGAAACCATCAAAATGAGCAGCTTTATACTCTTTAGTATTTTTTAAATACTCTTTTGAAAAGTTATCATCTTTAATAATAAAGTTTGTAAGAACATAATATTGCTTCATTAGTGAAGAAGTAATTGCTTGTTCACTAAAAGTAATATTTAAAAACCCAACAACTTCATTTTCTACTTTGATTGAATATAAAAAGTTAAAACCTGTATCTTCATCTTTTACTTCAAAGCTATCCATATCTTCTTTATTATTTTTTACAAAATTAAAAGCTCTTTTATTTTCATTCATAGAAGTTTTTGTTAGAGGTTGTTTCATGTCTAAAAAGATTTCACTATTTGGAAGTATAAAAGTGATATTCGTAAGCTTTTTATCATCTAAAGTATTAAACCTATTTAACACTTTAATATATAGTTCTCTTTTTATCTCTTTTTTTTCTTTTTCTGTTTTATTATTTATATATTTAAATTCATTTTGTACATCTGTAAGTTTTAAAAGACCAGTAAAAACAACATAAGAAAGCTCTTTATATTGGTCATAAATAGTATGATAAGCTCTTTCGTATGTCATTGTTTTTTGGTTTAGGTGATACTCTTTTGTTTTTGTAGAAATGTAGTCAAAAATAACTAAACTAAAAGCAGCTAATAAAACAAAGATTATTGTAAAAAGGCTTCTTAAATTTTTTATTTTTTCTTTAGAACTAATTTGAATGGAGTCTTCCTTTTATAATTTTTGTGATTATACTATTTAAATATTTAATTTTCTAAAATTTTTAGTACGTCTTCAAAATCACCTACTACTATTGTTTCAACAGAGCATGCAATCATCAAGTTTACAGGGTAATCAAAGTCTTCTATTACTCTTCCTTGTAAGTCTATAAAACCATCTTTACTAGACATTTTTTCTTCACTTGTGAACTGTTCTTGGTAGCTATTGTGTCTATGTAAATAACCATAGACTTTTTTGCCCTTTGCAGTTGCATAACCACATTCCCAAACAGTTCCACTATCACTCTCTTTTCCTCTAAAAGAATTAAGGTTTGCAATTACTATATCACAAGAGTCAATTAAATTTTTGTTTGCTTTGTATATATCTTTTGCAATTTTCTTTTTCTCTTGGTTAAAGTCTACAACATTGTCTAATGGATATAAACCTTCATATCCATACTCTTTACAAAGATTAGAGTATCTTTTTCCTATGTCTTTTGAGTCTTGTTCAAAAACGTCAGGTCCTGCAATATATATCTTTCTCATTTTTTCTTCCCATAGTCAATTTTATTTCCATTTTCATCAAGTAAAGGATATTTTTTTTCATTTTTTTTCATTTTTTCAATAATTGCTTCTTCTAAATTAATATCTAATTTCATACACATTCTTATTAAATAAACAGCAATATCTGCAATCTCTTCTTTTGCATGAGTCTTTTTATCTAAGCTTAGATTTTGTGCTTGTTCTAAATCTAACCATTGAAAGATTTCAACTAGTTCAGAGGCTTCTACACTTAAAGCCATAGCTAGATTCTTTGGATTGTGAAATTTTTCCCAATCTCTTTTTGTGGAAAACTCTTTAATAATTGTTTGAATTTTTTCCATATCCATACATTAAACCTTTTAAACAATAAGATTGTTATATAATACCAAAAATTTAA
Source organism: Arcobacter sp. CECT 8989 (assembly GCF_004116715.1). Lineage (NCBI taxonomy): Bacteria > Pseudomonadati > Campylobacterota > Epsilonproteobacteria > Campylobacterales > Arcobacteraceae > Arcobacter > Arcobacter sp. CECT 8989. The sequence goes on from NZ_PDKE01000002.1 coordinate 233,179, forward strand.
AAAAGAAAAGTAAATGATAAAAAGAGAATTTATACAAAACCATAAAGCAATAAACTTTAAGTTTTATCAAAATCCAGATGATTTTATTGTAGTAGAAAACCCTATTAAGTTCACAAACAAGGGGAACTTTATTATTGCAAAAATAAAGAAAAAGAGTCTTGGAACTTGGGATTTATTAGAGAGTTTATCAAAGGGCTTAAAAATATATGAAAATGAGCTAGGTTATGCAGGACTAAAAGATAAAAATGCAACAACAACTCAGTATATTTCTATTCCTAGAAAGTATGCAAAAGATTTAAAAAAATTTAGACATCCAAAAATTGAAATCAAAGAGACTTTTTTACATAGTACTAAACTAAATATTGGTGATTTAGAAGGTAATAGTTTTGAGATAAGACTACATGATGTAAAAGAAGAAGATGTTTTTAAAATAGAGAAACTATTAAAAGAGATTTCAAAAATTGGAATGCCAAACTATTTTGGTTTTCAAAGATTTGGTCATGAGGCTAAAGAGAACCTTGATAAAGCAAGAAGATATATTTATGGAGATTTACTTATAAAAGATAGAAAACTAGCAAAAATGCTTGTTTCTGCATATCAAAGTGATTTTTATAATAAATGGCTAGTAGAAAGAGTTAACAAAAGTGAAAATGAGTTTGAACCTTTAGATGGTGATGTTTTTAGGGAATACAAAAGTGACAAGTTTTTTACTCCTAAGAAATTAAATGAAACTATCATTCAAGATTTTTTAAATAAAAAAATAGTTTCTACAGGTTTACTTCCAGGAAGACATGCTTTTAGAAGTATTGCAAAAGCTAGAAAAATTGAAGAAAACTATGATGATACATATATTCAAGAAAAAGGATATAGAAGAGATGCTATTGTTTATCCTAAAGATGTAAGTGTAAAATATAATAAACAAACATCAAAATGTACATTGAAATTTACTTTGCCTAAGGGTTCTTATGCAACAGTTTTAATTGAGAATATAGCAAATAGAAATTTAAAAGCTTAGATTACTTGTTTATTTCTTTTCAATAATTTCGAACTCTTCTTCTGAAGATTCATTTTTTGAAATAGCAGTATTTTGTGGTTGAGAGATTATTTTTTGTACGTTAAGTACTTGATTTCTATCTACAAGGCAAGTCATCTCTTTTTCTGATAAAGAGCCTCTCTCTGAGTCTTTTTCAGAGATTTTGAAAGTAACTTCCATATATTTCATCTTTCTAACAAGATGCATAACAATAAGAGAAAGAAGCACAATAATTAAAATTATTGTTGCTCCTAAAATAAGAGTTAAGTTGATTACATTTTTTTCTCCATCTTCTATACCACCTAAAAAAGCAACACGTACAGAAAGTAGTAGTAATCCAATGATTGCTATAAAGATTGCCAGTAAAGTTCTTGCACTTTTTATATCCCACTGTTTCTCTTTAATAAAATCTACATATTTCCATGTAAAAATCATTGAGATAAGAATATAAGAAATAAAAAGTATAACCGTTGACATCTAAAGCCTTGTTCTCTTTTTAATTTATTTTAGAATGATGAATTCATCATCATAATAAATAGTATCTTCTAATGCAATTACTTTTTTCTCTTCGTCAAAGTCTAATTCATAAATTGCATCTGTTTTAAAGTCTTGTGAAATCTTGATTAAATAACCTTGAGATTCTAAGGCATATAAAGATTCACCATAGGCTAAAGAGTAAATTTTTGCAAATTTATATTTTCTTCTATCTACAATATTTAAAGAAATATCAGTTTTAATAATTTGTCCATCAATAGTTGCAATGTAAATATTTTTATCTTTTGTAATAATATCTCTAACATTGTAATCTTTAAGATTTACAGTTCCTTGTCCAACAGAGATTACTTTATTTGCAGTTGCTGCAACAAGTGTATCATCTACAACATCTAGGAAAATGATATTGTTAAATTGTCCATTTGGATCAACAACAATATTTCTAACAATTTTATTATTAGAATCAGATACAACAATAATCTTTCCATCTAAAGTAGGGAAAAGAATAATATTACTCATAAAGTAAGGGTTTGCGATTCTTGTATCATTTACAAAAGAGTGAGTGTAATACTCTTTTAATAAAGTTTTCTCAGTATTCATATCATATAACATGATTGAGTTGTCAGAGAATAGTAAAGCAAGTTTGTTATTGTTTTTAGAAGCTGCTACAACTACTGCATCAACTTTAATCTCTTTTTCTCCAACTAATACAGTATCTTTATAGTTAGAAGCAATAACAGTATCATCTACAATATTTAAGAATTTGTATCCTTCAGGTATTTTAAATTGAGAAACACCTCTTTTTGTAATAATATCTTGGCTATCTAAAGTCGCCCCATCTTTGTTGAAGTAAGAAATACTTCCATTTAAAGCTTTTGACTCAGATAGTTCGTAGTCTCCTGCAGTATTTTCTGGTTCAAAGTACTCTTTTGAAGAACATCCTGCAAATACAAAAAGTAAACTTGCAAATAAAATTAAGTGTTTCATTTATTTTCCTTATTTTGTAACTAGATAGTGTTTTAATGCTGTAACTAAGTTATTAACTTGTGAATCAGCTGGGATAAGATTTAAAGTTGCTTTTGCATCTTCATACTTTCCTTCTTTTGCTTGAATTAATGCTTTATTGAAGATTGCAAACTCTTTTAATAAAAAGTCTTTTTCCATTGAAACTTCATTTAGTTTATCAATATTTTGTTCTTCTAAAGCTTTTTGATAAGCAACAAGTTGTTTAAAGTATCTAAGTTCAGTTTCGTTGAACTGTCCTTTTTCTAATGATTGTGCATAAAGTGCAACTTCATATAGTTGTTGGCTTTTATCTTTTAATGTACTCTTAGCTTCTGCATCATCTGGATTTTCCATTAGTTTATTAAATGCAATATTCGCGTCAAGTTTATTTGAAGCTTGAATAGTTTTTGTTGCATATAAACCAATAACTAAACCAATTATTACGATTAGTGCTAAGATAATAATTATCTTATATTTTTTGTAAAATCTTTCAACTCTAACGAAACCTTCTAAGAATTTCTCTTCGCTATTTAGTTCTTCTTTTACATAGTCAACATTTTCTTTAAGACTCATTTAAAACCTTCATTTAAATTTAGGTTTAAATAATACAAAAAAAATTATAAAACCTTACTTTTATGAAAATTTTTATATAATCGTGTTCTTATTAAAGAATTAAGGTTGATTTATGAATAGGTTTATATTAATTTCATCGATTGTTTTACTACTATCTCAATCAATTTTCGCGAATGAACAAACGGAAGAAGAGAATAACCAAAGTAGGTTTGAGTCTCTTTCAAAATTAACACAAGTTATTGGTACTGTTGAAAAGTATTATGTTGATGATATCAAACTTCAAGAGATTGTTGATAAGGCACTTAAAGGTCTTATGCAAGAACTAGATGCACACTCTACATATTTAGATAAAAAGTCATCAAAAGAGATGAGTATTCAAACTCAAGGTGAGTTTGGTGGTCTTGGTATTACTGTTGGTATGAGAGATGGAGCACTAACTGTTATTTCTCCAATTGATGATACACCAGCATATAAAGCAGGGGTAAAAGCAGGGGATATTATTTTAAAAATTGATGATAACTCAACTTTAAATATGACACTAGATGAGGCTGTTTCTCTTATGAGAGGGAAAGCTAAAACTCCTATTGTTTTAACAGTTGTTAGAGAAGGTGAAAATAAACCAATCAAGATTGATATTATAAGAGATATTATTAAAATTCAATCAGTATTTTCTAAAACAATTGAAAATGAAGATTTATTATATGTAAGAGTTTCAAGTTTTGATAGAAAAGTTACTACAAACTTAAAAAAAGCTATTAAAAATAACCCAAAAACAAAAGGTATTATTTTAGATTTAAGAAACAACCCAGGTGGATTATTAACACAAGCAATTGGTGTTGTTGATTTATTTGTTGATGAGGGTGTAATTGTTTCTCAAAAGGGAAGAAATAGCGCAGAAGAAGAGAAGTTTAATGCAACAATTGCAGAGACTATGACAGATGTTCCAGTTGTAGTTTTAGTAAATGGTGGTTCAGCATCAGCTTCTGAGATTGTAAGTGGTGCTTTACAAGACCATAAAAGAGCTGTTGTAATTGGTGAAGAGACTTTTGGAAAAGGTTCTGTTCAAGCTATTTTACCAATCACACAAGATAGAAGTGAAAATATTAAAATTACTATTGCAAAATACTATTTACCAAGTGGAAGAACAATTCAAGCTAAGGGAATTACTCCTGATGTAATTTCACATGAGGGTGAAGTTGTTAGTGAAAAAAATGCAGAGTTTAAATTAAAAGAAGCAGATTTAAAGAAACATTTAGAAGTTGAGCTTAATAAAGAGAATGGCGTAAAAAAAGATAAAGAAGAAAAAGAGAATAAAAAAACTTTAACTGAAGAGGATATCACAAAAGATAACCAATTAAATACAGCTATTGGTATTTTAAAAAGTTTAATAATAATGAAATAAAAGGAACAACACAGATGAATAAAACTGAGCTTTTATATGAAGGTAAAGCGAAAAGAATTTGGAAAACAGAAGATGAGAATCTTTTAATTTCTGAATTTAAAGATGATTTAACAGCGTTTAATGGTGAAATGAAGTCTGAAGAGGCTGGTAAGGGTGCATTAAACAATAAAATCTCTACAGAATTATTTAAATTATTAAATGCAAATGGAATTCAAACACACTTTGAAAAAATGCTTGATGACAATAATATGCTTCATAAAAAATGTAAAGTTATTGCAATAGAAGTTATTATTAGAAATATTGCAACTGGTTCTTTAACAAGAACTTTAGGTATTGAAGATGGAACAGTTTTACCATTTACTTTAGTTGAATTTGACTATAAAAATGATGCTTTAGGTGATCCAAAGATTAATGACCAACATGCATTACTTTTAGGACTTGTAAATCATCAAGATGAGTTAGACAAGCTAAGAAGAGTAGCTAGAGAAATAAACGATATTTTAAGACCTTATTTCTTTGAAAAGGGATTAAAATTAGTTGATTTTAAATTAGAGTTTGGTTATGACGCTAATGGAAATATCATTTTAATTGATGAGTTATCTCCTGATAACTGTAGATTTTGGGATGTAGAGTCAGGTGAATCTATGGATAAAGATAGATTTAGAAAAGGTAAAGGTGGACTAAAAGTTGCCTATGAAAACGTATTAAATAGAATTTTAAATAAATAAGAAGGAAAGAGATTAAATGAAAGCAATCGTAAATGTAGCATTAAAACAAGGTGTACTTGATGATCAAGGTAAAGCAACTCATCACGCTTTAGATACTCTTGGGTTTAAAGAAGTAGTAAAAGACGTAAGAATTGGTAAACAAATTATTATGGAATTAAACTCTTCAAATGAAGAAGATGCTAGAAAAGAAGTTACAGAAATGTGTGAAAAGCTTCTTGCTAATACTGTAATTGAAGATTATCAAATCGAAATAATAGGTTAATATTATGAATGTATCTGTATTACAATTTCCTGGTACTAATTGTGAATATGACACAAAATATGCTTTTGAAAAACTAGGTTGTGAAGTTACTATTATTTGGCATAAGGATAAAGAGATTCCAGCTAATACTGATTTATTAGTTATTCCTGGTGGATTCTCTTATGGAGATTACTTAAGATCTGGTGCAATTGCTAGATTTGCAAATATTATGGAATCAGTTCAAGACTATGCTGTAAATGGTGGTAAAGTTTTAGGTATTTGTAATGGTTTCCAAATTCTTTTAGAAGCTGGATTATTACCTGGTGCTATGAAAAGAAATGATTCTTTACATTTTATTTCAAAATACAACAACTTAAAAGTTATCAATAATGATAATACTTTTTTATCTCTACTTAAAAAAGATGAAGTTGTAAATATTCCAGTTGCTCACCATGATGGTAACTATTTTATTGATGAAGCAGGATTAAAAGAGCTTGAAGCTAATAATCAAATTCTTTTAAAGTATTGTGATGAAAATGGTGAAGTTATGAACTTAAATGGTTCTGTAGCTAATATTGCAGGTATCTGTAATAAAGATAAAAATGTATTTGGTCTTATGCCTCACCCAGAAAGAGCAATGGAAGAATTACTTGGTTGTGATGATGGTGTTGCAATGTTAAAAGGGTTCTTAAAATAGTGAAAAAAATAGTAGTATTAGTTTTTGTTTTATTTAGTGTAGTTTTTTCAAATGACTTTGTCAAAGAAGAGAGTTCTGTATTTAATGGTACAAACGATAGAAACATAAATACTATAAATAGATTCACACAAGAAGAAGGCTCTATGACTGAAGGTGCTCAAACAGCACCTTTAGTTGTAAGTAAAAACTTATATTTATCATATAAAAACTATCCAAAACATATCTATAAAAATCAAAGATTTGAAGTTGATGTTAAAGCATTAATTACAAGAAGTAATTATGATAGAATTGAGACACACTTTATAGATGGTGTAAATATGCTACCTTTAAATGCTCAAAGTCAATGGCAACTTGAAGGTAATACAAAAAATGTATATGAAAATAAATACTATTTTAAAGCTTATGATTCTAACTTTTTATTACCTACAATAGAAGTTAAACTTTTCGATAATAATGTTTTAGTAGAGAGTAGAAAGCTACTTCCTCCTAAGATAACTTTCTCAGAAGTAGCAAAAGCAGATACAATATTTTCTAATGTAATTGCAAAAGAGTTAACAATTTTAAATACAAAAGCTAAGCAATATACAAATAAACAAGCTTTAGCAATTATAGATTTAGAAGGTAGTTTTTCAAACTTTGAAGATTTTTATATCAAAGGTTTTGAAGAACAAGGTGTAACTTTAATAGAAGACAACTATCCAAATCAGCATATGATTTATTATGTTGTTATTCCTATTCATCAAAAAATAATTGCCTTTAACTATTACAATACAGATTTAAAAAGATTAGAGAAAATAACTATACCTATTAAATTTGAAGAAGAGTTAGTTAGTACTCAAACAGATTTAAATCCAAATAACTCTAGTTTTGAGTTTTATAAAAAAGTAGCAATTGGTGCAATTGCTGTAATTTTCTTAATATTATTTGTTTGGAAAAGGTCATATATTTATTTAGTTTTATTCTTAGTGTTTGCAATTGCATTTATGTTATTTGCAATGCCAAATAAAAGTATAAAATTAAAAGAGAATAGTGTAATTTATATTTTACCTACAAAGAACTCTACTATTTTCCAAAAGATGTCAAATCAAGTTTCAGTTGAAGAAATGAAAAGAAAAAATGGCTTTGTAAAAATCATGTTTAAAAGAGGCGAAGATAAATTTATTGGATGGGTAAAGGAAGACGATGTTATCAAGAATTAGAGGAATAATTGTTCTTATTCAATTTTCTATAACAGTTGCAATTGTTGTTGTTGCAATGTATCTGTTTAGAAGTAAAACCCATGAAATAATCAAAATCTGGATGAAGATTCAAATTTATTTATTAGGAATAAAACTTGAAATCGAAGGTGAGATAGATGAATCATGTGATATGGTTGTAATGAATCACCAAAGTCTTTTAGATATTATTATTATGGAACACATCCATGCAAGAAACTTAGCTTGGGTTGCTAAAAAAGAGATTTCTGACCTTTTCTTTTTTGGTCACATCATTAAAGCCCCAAGAATGATCTCTATTGATAGAGAGAATAAAGCAGGTATTATTCATCTTTTAAAAGAAGCAAAAGATAGACTTTCAAAAGGACGTCCAATTGCTATGTTCCCTGAAGGGACTAGAAGTGATGGAAAGCAGATGCTTAAGTTTAAAGCAGGAGCTCAAATGCTTGCAAATAAACTAAAACTAAAAGTACAACCTGCAATTATTCTAAATACAAGAGATATTTTAGATTCTCAGTCATTAAAACAAAAACCAGGGGTAGTAAAAGTTAAATTCTTAAAACCTGTTCAGGCTGAAAAAGGAACAACTTGGTTTGAAGATTTAGAAAAAGAGATGAACCAAGTATTCGAACAAGAGACAAAGTAAAATGACTCTTAGCTGGCATACTCTTATAGCTGTAGGATTAGGTGGTTTTTTAGGAGCAATTGCACGTGCTTATGTTGTGCATATGACTAACAAACACTTTCCTATTGATTTGCCAGTTGGAATACTTATTGTAAATATTGTAGGAAGTTTTATTATAGGTTGTCTTTTTGCAATTATTGCTCATAATATGATGTCTGATATTACAAAATCCTTTTTAGTTACTGGTTTTTTAGGTGCACTAACTACTTATTCAACTTTTGCTATTGAGAGTTTTTTCTTACTTCAAAGCTCTTTTTTACTTGGAATTACAAATATGTTTCTAAATCTTTTTGGAACAATTTTAGCTGCTGGAAGTGGCTATAAGCTATTACACTTTCTTATAAAATAAACAATCCAGACTCATTTTTTTTAAGCTTCAAAAAGATATAATATCTCAAAATTATACATTAAGGATTTGTCATGGGTATGCCAGGTGGTATGGAGTGGGTATTAATCGCTCTAGTAGTACTTTTACTTTTTGGTGGAAAGAAAATTCCAGAGCTTGCTAAAGGTTTAGGAAGTGGTATTAAGAACTTCAAAAAAGCTGTTAAAGATGATGAAGAAGTAGCTTCAACTGATAAAAAAGATGAGATCGAAAAAAAAGATGAAGAAGCTAATGTTGAGTCAAAAAAAGACGAAACTAAAACAGTTTAGTGTGAGTGTGTATTGCAAAATATAGTTAAGAATCATATTGAAAATATATTAGAAAAAGAGATTGTTCTAGAGAAACCTAAGGATATGTCTTTAGGTCACTTTGCAACACCAGTAGCTTTCTCTTTAGCAAAAGAGTATAGAAAATCTCCAATGATTATTGCAGAAGAGCTAGCTGCTAAATTTGCTGAGTCTAGTTTATTTGAAAAGGTAGAGTCTGTAAAAGGATTTATTAACTTTACACTTTCTAAAAGCTTTTTAGAGGAAGAATCAAATAAAGTATTAGCTTCTAAAGAAGAGTTTGCTAAAGGTGAACCTCAAAATGAGAAAATTCTTTTAGAATATGTAAGTGCAAATCCAACTGGTCCTCTTCATATTGGTCATGCAAGAGGTGCAATTGCAGGTGATGCATTAGCAAGGATTGGAAAACACCTTGGATATGATATTACTACTGAGTATTATGTAAATGATGCAGGTGCTCAAATGGATCTACTTGGACTTTCATTAGCTTTAGCTGGTCAAGAAACTATTTTAAAGCAAGAGGTTGAATATCCAGAAAAGTATTATAGAGGTGATTACCTTTTTGATATTGCAAAAGAAGTAGAGCAAGAATTAGGAACTGAAATCTTTAATGATGAATCAAGACAAATGGAATTAGCACTATTTGCTAAAAAAAGAGTTCTTGAATTAATCAAAAAAGATATGGCTGATTTAGGTATTGTATTTGATAACTATGTTAGTGAAAAATCTCTTTACACGTCTTGGGATAGTACAAAAGATGTACTACAAAAGAATGGTTCACTTTATGAAAAAGACGACAAACTATGGATTAAATCTTCTGAATTAGGAGATGATGTTGATAGAGTTGTTGTAAGAGATAATGGTATTCCAACATATTTAGCTGGTGATATTATTTATCACAAAAACAAGTATGATAGAAATTTTGATAGATATATTAATATTTGGGGTGCAGACCACCATGGATATATTGCAAGGGTAAAAGCTGCAATTGAATTCCTAGGAAACGACTCTAAAAAATTAGAAGTATTACTTGCTCAAATGGTTCAATTACTTAAAGGTGGAGAACCATATAAAATGAGTAAGAGAGCAGGAAATGTTATTCTTATGTCTGATATCGTTGAAGAGATTGGTCCAGATGCATTAAGATTTGTTTTCTTAACTAAAAAAAGTGATACTCATTTAGATTTTGATATTGATAAATTAAAAAATCAAGATAGTTCAAATCCTATATTTTATATTAATTATGCATATGCAAGAATTAATCAAGTTTTCAAAAAAGCTGAAAAAACTTTTGATGATGTTTCAACTATCACTTATGAAAACTTAAATGATGATGCATTAAATTTAGTTTATGAATCATTATTATTACCAAGTGTATTAAATGAAGCCTTTGCAAAAAGAGATATGCAAAAAGTAACTGATTACTTATACTCTTTAGCTTCATCAATTCATAGATTTTATAACGACAATAAAATTGTTGGTAATGAAAAAGAAAATGAGTTTTTAAAAGTATTGAGTCTTTGTTCTCTTACAATTAAAACAACACTGAATTTATTAGGAATAAGGCCTAAGGAGACGATGTAACATGAAATGGTTTATTATTATATTTGTCATAGCAATAGGTATTGCAATACTAACAGACAATATGGGTGGTGCACGTGATGCAACTTCTAATTATAGTAAGCTTTTAACTGGTAGAGGATAAAATAATAAAAGGAAGATTTTTCTTCCTTTTTTATTATTTGCTAGTTTTAATTTCTTCTAAGAACTCTTCTAGTGAGTATTTTTCTCTTGCTGCTTCACTCATTAGGTTGATAAACATATCACCTAAATCACAAATTGTCCAATCATCATTCTCATCAACTCTTATAAAATCTTCACCTAATGGTTTTAATTCTGTTTTTAAGTGATTTAATAAAGCAAATGCATGCTTAGCGTTAAGTGTTGTAGCAATTACAACAAAATCTACAATATAGTCTTTTCCTGTAAGATCTATAACTTCTACATTTTCTGCTTTTTTGTCAACTAGTACGTTCTTGATTACATCAATTCTTTTGTTCAAACTTTACCTCTTTTTTTCCAAATTTTTTTTACTTCTTCTCTTATTCTTTTAGGAATATATGAGACTTTAAAAGTATTTCTAAGCTCAGTAGAACTTATTTTAATATTTACTTTTAACCTTTTTACTTCATCATTAATTTCATATTTATAGCCGTCTCTTGTCACTACAACTAATGTTACAAGCTCTTTAATCTCTCTGTAACTATCCCAAAGGTGAAATGTTTTATAGTTGTCTGCACCAATAATCAAATATATTTTTGAAGGATTATACTTCTTTTTTATATATTTAATAGTTTCTATTGAATAAACCGCTCTTTCTTGTTTGATTTCATATTTTGAAACTTTTACATTATCAAATTTTGAAAATAACTTTTTTAAAAGTTTAAATCTTGTTTTTGCATCTAAAAATGATTTTACTTTAAGAGGATTTAAAAAAGCAGGCACAACAATTAAAAGGTCAATGTCAAGTTTTTTAATCGCCTTTTTTACAATGCTTTGGTGGCCTATATGAGGTGGGTCAAAACTACCCCCAAAAATAGCAATTTGCACCTATTTTTTTCCTTTGATTTATGATTAAATATTATTATAGCAACTTTTGGATAAAATATCTACCAAATTAATATTTACAAAAGGGTAACTATGGCTATTAAAGTTGCAATTAATGGATTAGGTAGAATAGGAAGATGTGTAGCTAAAATTGTAGCAGATAGAGATGATGTTGAATTAGTAGCAGTAAACGCAAGTGGATCTGACGAGATGATTCAATATAACTTAAAGTATGATACAGTACATGGAAATAGATCTGATATTGAAGTAAAAGATGGATTTATAAAAATTGGAAATGATAAAGCAAAACTATTAGCAGAAAGAGACCCTGCTAAATTAAACTTTGCAGACTTTGGTGCTGATGTTGTATTAGAGTGTACAGGTGCATTTTTAACAACTGAAGCATGTCAAGCTTATGTTGATAATGGAGTTAAAAAAGTAGTTATGTCTGCTCCTGCAAAAGATGATACACCAACTTTTGTAATGGGTGCAAATGAGAAAACTTATGCAGGTCAAGCAATTGTTTCAAATGCTTCTTGTACAACAAATGGTTTAGCGCCAGTAGCAAAAGTATTAGATGATGCATTTGGAATTGAAAAAGGTTTAATGACTACAATTCACTCTTATACTGCTTCTCAACCAATCTTAGACTCTAAACATAAAAGTGATCCAAGAAAAGGTAGAGCAGGGGCAACTAACTTAACTCCAGCAAGTACAGGTGCTGCAAAAGCTATTGGAAAAGTAATGCCACACTTAAATGGAAAATTAAATGGTCAAGCAATTAGAGTTCCAACTCCAAATGTTTCTTTAGTTGATTTAACAGTTACACTTAAAAAAGAGGCTTCATTAGAAGATATTTGTGCTCAATTTAAAACTGCAAGTGAAGGAAGCTTAAAAGGTATTTTAGGTGTTGATGAAGAGTATAGAGTAAGCTCTGATTTCATTGGAGAAGCATTATCTACAGTTGTACCTCTTGATACTATTCAAGTAATTGAGGGTAATATGGTAAAAGTATTATCTTGGTACGACAATGAGTGGGGATATTCAACAAGATTAGTGGACATGAGTGTTCACGTAGCAACAAACTAATTAAGAGGATTTAAAAGCGTATGAAACTACAAGAGATTAGAAATATTGATATAGATGGTAAAAAAGTATTTATTAGATGTGATTTTAATGTTCCAATGGATGAATATAATAACATCACAGATGATAGAAGAATTAGATCTGCTTTAAATACTATTAGATACTGTATTGATAGAGATTGTTCAATTATATTAGCATCACATTTTGGTAGACCAGCTGATGAAAATGATGAAAAATATTCATTAAAGCCAGTAGCAAAAAGACTACATACTCTTTTAAAACAAGAGATTAAAATGGCTAAAAATGTAGTTGAAGATGATACTCTTGAGTTAGCAAAAAATCTAGAAGCTGGTGAAATCTTATTATTAGAAAATTTAAGATATCACCCAGGTGAAAAGAAAAATGATGAAGAGTTTGCTAAAAGACTTGCTTCTATGGCAGATGTTTATGTAAATGATGCTTTTGGTGTATCTCATAGAGCTCACGCTTCAGTTGAAGCTATTACTAAATATTTTGAAATGAATCAAAAAGCAGCAGGGTTTTTATTAGCAAAAGAGATTAAATTTTTCCATCACATTGTAAATAATCCAAAGAGACCTTTTGTTTCTGTAGTTGGTGGTTCTAAAGTTTCTGGAAAGTTAGAAGCTTTAAATAACTTAGTTCCAAAAGTAGATAAAATCTTAATTGGTGGAGGAATGGCATTTACATTCCTAAAGGCTTTAGGACATGAAATTGGTAACTCTTTAGTTGAAGAAGATTTAATTCCTGAAGCCCTTACAATTATGGAAAAAGCTAAAAAACTAGGTGTAAAACTATATCTTCCTGTTGATATTGTTGCAGCAGAAGCTTTTGATTCAGAAGCTATTGCAAAACATGTAACAATTCAAGAGATTCCTAAAAACTGGATGGGACTAGATATTGGACCTGCAACTGCACAAATGTTTAAATTAGCACTATCTGATGCAAATACTATTTTATGGAATGGACCAATGGGTGTTTATGAAATGGAGAAATTTGCTAAAGGAAGTACTAGATTATCTCACACTATTGCACAGTCATTTGCAACAACTGTAGTTGGTGGTGGAGATACAGCAGACTTAGTAAGAGTTACTGGTGATGAAGATGATATGACATTTATCTCAACTGGTGGAGGAGCTTCTTTAGAGTTAATAGAAGGAAAAATTTTACCAGGTGTTAAAGCACTTGTTATAGAAGAGTAAACAAGTACAACTCGTTGTACTCTTTAGAATTTTCCTACTTTTAAAAGGATTTTATATCCTTTGTGAAAAAGTAGACATAAAGATAAGGAATAAACTTGATAATTGCATCAAACTTTAAAACAAACCATACAAGAAAATCAACAGCTACTTTTATTGATGAAGTTAACTCTTTTTTAGAAAAAGAAAATATTTCTAATGATGTTTATGTTTTTCCAACAGCAACATCATTAGATGAGTTTAATACAGTTTCAAATTTAACTGTTGGAGCTCAAAATGCATATGCAACAGCTAAGGGTTCATTTACAGGTGAAATAGGAACTGAACAACTTGATGAGTTTGGTATTAAAACAATTTTAATTGGTCATAGTGAAAGAAGACATATTTTAGGTGAATCTCAAGAAGAGATTACTAAGAAATTTAACTTTTATAAAGAGTTAGGATATACAATAGTTTATTGTATTGGAGAGCCTTTAGAAGTTAAAGAACAAGGAATTGAGCAAACTTTAGAGTACATCTATGAGCAGTTTGTTGGAATTGATACAAATTATGAAAATCTTATTTTAGCATATGAGCCTGTTTGGGCTATTGGGACAGGTGTAACTGCTACAAATGATGATATTAAAGCAGTTCATTCTGCAATTAAACAAAAAATTTCCAAGCCATTATTATATGGTGGAAGTGTAAAAGTAGCAAATGTAAGAGAAATCTGTTCTATTGATAATGTTGATGGAGCACTGATTGGAACAGCTTCTTGGGTTGTGGAAGATTTTAAACAAATTATAGAAAATACAAAGGATTTATAATGGTAATGAAGGGGAAGAAAGGTGTAATTTTAGGAGTTGCAAACAATAAGTCTATTGCTTATGGTATTGCTAAAGCTTGTGCAGAACAAGGTGCTGAAATTGCATTTACATATTTAAATGACTCTTTAAAGAAAAGAGTTGAGCCAATCGCTGCAGAGTTTGGAAGTGCTGATTATGTATATCCATGTGATGTATCAAAGCCTGAAGAAATCAAAGCTTTAAAAGAATCAATTGAAAAAGATATGGGTCAAATTGACTTTATTGTTCACTCAATTGCATTTGCTCCAAAAGAGGGACTTTCTGGAAGATTTATGGATGTATCTAAAGAAGCTTTTGATATTGCTATGGATATTTCAGTTTACTCTTTAATTGAAGTTACAAGAGAATTAAAACCTTTATTATCAGATAAATCATCAGTATTAACATTAAGTTATTATGGTGGAGTAAAATATATTCCTAACTATAACTTAATGGGTGTAGCAAAAGCTGCATTAGAGATGACTACAAAATATTTAGCTGAAGATTTAGGAAAAGATGGAATTAGAGTAAATGCTATTTCTGCTGGACCTATTAAAACTTTAGCAGCAGCTGGAATTGGTGACTTTAGATTCATGTTAAAATGGAATGAAGCTCACTCTCCACTTAAAAAGAATGTAACTACTGATGAAGTAGGAAACTCAGGAATGTATCTATTATCTGATTTATCAAGTGCAGTTACAGGTGAAATTCACTATGTTGATTGTGGTTATAATGTAATGGGTATGCCAGCAGTTGAGTTTGATGAGAATGGGAAGCCATCAATTGCATGGAATGGAACTGATAAATAATTCTTCATCTTTTTGAAGAACTTTGCGTTGAAAGAAAAAATTTAGACAGTCACTTACAGTAGTAAGCTCCTGCCTAAATTTTATCTTCCGCCTTGTTTTCTCCTAAAAATATGAATTTTATTTATCAGTTAGAAACATAAAAATTTTATTTAGAATTTTAAGAGTTTTAAATTAAATTTTTAAAGAGTATAGGAAGATTATGAATATAGATTTTAAACAATTAGCAAATAAATATCAAACACCTTATTATGTATATGATTTTGATTATATTACAGGTCAATACAATGAATTAAAAACTGCATTTAAAGCAAGAAAATCTTTACTTGCATATGCAGTAAAAGCAAACTCAAATTTAAGTGTTATTAAACATTTAGCAAGTCTTGGTGCAGGAGCAGATTGTGTTTCTATTGGGGAAGTAAAAAGAGCTTTAAAAGTAGGAGTTCAACCTTATAAAATCATTTTTTCAGGTGTTGGAAAAATTGATTCTGAAATCAAAGAGGCTTTAGAACTTGGTATTTTAATGATAAATGTGGAAAGTTCAGCAGAGCTTGACAGAGTTGAAGTTATTGCAAAAGAGTTAGGAAAAATTGCAAGAATTTCTATTAGAGTTAACCCAAATATTGACCCTCAAACGCATCCATATATTTCAACTGGATTACATGAAAATAAATTTGGAGTTGATATTGATACTGCAAAAAGAATGTATATTCAATGTAAAAATTCAGAAAACCTCGACCCAACAGGAATTCACTTACATATTGGTTCTCAGTTAACTCAACTTGAGCCAATTAAAGAGTCTGTAAAAATAGTTGCAGATTTAGTAAGAAATCTTGAAGCACTAAAAATTGATTTATCATTCTTTGATGTTGGTGGTGGACTTGGAATTGTTTATGATGATGAGAAGTTAATTGATACAAATGAGTATGCACAATCTATTTTAGAGTGTTTATTTGGTTTAGATATTACAATAGTATGTGAACCAGGAAGATTCCTAGTTGGAAACTCAGGAGTTTTTGTATCTAAAGTATTATATGAAAAAGTAAATGGTGAAAAAAGATTTGTAATTGTTGATGGAGCTATGAATGACTTAATTAGACCATCTTTATACAATGCATATCATAAAATCGAAGTACTAAATGATAATAAAGAGTTTAGTGATTGTAACTTAGTTGGTCCTGTTTGTGAAAGTGGAGACTTCTTTGCTAAAAATATTGAATTACCAAAAACAGAACATAATGATTTAGTTGCAATCTATTCTGCTGGTGCATACTGTTTTACAATGGCTAGTAACTATAATACAAGAGGAAAAGTTGCTGAAATTGCAGTGGAAAATGGACAAGATAGATTAATTAGAAAAAGAGAGACTTTTGAAGACTTAATTGCTTTAGAAGAGGAATACGTAAAATAAAGGCATAATAATGAGTGAAGCTGGTTTACAAGAACTTAGAGATAAGTTAGATTCTATTGATAATAAACTTTTAGAATTAGTAAATGAAAGAATGGATATTGTTCATCAAGTTGGTCTTTTAAAGGCCCAAAGTGGTGGAGCAATTTACAGACCTGAAAGAGAAAAGGCTATTATAGATAGACTTGAATCTTTAAACAAAGGAAAACTAAATAGAGCTGCAATTGAAGCACTTTTTTTAGAAATTTTTGCAATTTCAAGAAATCTTGAACTTCCTGAAAATGTAGCATATTTAGGACCTGAGGGAAGCTTTACACATCAAGCTGCAGAAGGAAGATTTGGTGCAATGAGTTCATATGTATCAATCTCTTCTATTAAAGGTATTTTTAGAGAAGTTGATACTGGAAAAGCTAAATTTGGTGTTGTTCCAATTGAAAACTCATCAAATGGAATAGTAACTGATACAATCAACTGTTTAAAAAAATATGATTTAAAAATTGTTGCAGAAGTTGTACTTGATATTCATCATACCTTAGCTTCAACATGTGATAAGATTGAAAATATTAAAAGAATTTATTCAAAAGATATTGCCTTTGAACAGTGTAGAAAATTTTTAACAAACTTTGGACTTGATGAAGTAGAATTAATTCCAATTGAATCAACAACAAAAGCAGCAAAACTAGCTGCAAAGGAACCAAATAGTGCAGCTATTTGTCCTCATGTTGGTGCAAAGTTACATAACTTACCAATTCTATTTGAAAATATTGAAGATAAAGACAATAATAAGACAAGATTTTTTATTATAAGTAACTTTGAAAATGCTCAAAGTGGAAATGACAAAACTTCTATACTTGGAGAACTTCCTGATAGACAAGGTTCTCTTGTAGAGTTTTTAACTGATTTTAATAATTCAGATATTAATTTAACTAAAATTAAATCTCATATTGTTGAGGGTAATTCAATTTTCTTTATAGATTTTGATGGACATCAGCTTGATGATAATGTTAAAAATGTATTAGAAAAACATAAAGATACAATAAAAATACTTGGATCTTATGTTAAAGAAATAAAAGATATTTAAATATAAAATAAAGCCCTAAAAAGGGACTATTTGAGGAATATATAATGAATTTTAATAAACTATTAGATAATTGTAAAATTTATGAAGCTGGAAAACCTATTGAGTTAGTTGTAAGAGATTATGGAGTTGACACAAAAGATATTATCAAACTTGCTTCTAATGAAAACCCATATGGAACATCACCAAAGGTAGTTGAAAAAATTGCCTCTTTATCAAAAAATATGTTTATGTATCCAGATGATTCTATGTATGAACTAAAAGAAGCATTAGCAAATAAGTTTAAAGTACAAAGTGAAAATATTATCATTGGTGCAGGAAGTGATCAAGTTATTGACTTCTTAATCAAAGCAAAGTGTAGTGAAAACTCTAAAATGTTAATGTCTAAAACTACATTTGCAATGTATGAAATCTATGGAAGACAAATTGGTGCGCAAATCATTAGAACTGAAGATGATGAACACAATTTAGCACAATTTGAAGAACTATACAAAAAAGAAGGTGCTGATATTATCTTCTTATGTTTACCTAATAATCCATTAGGTGAGTGTATTGATACACAAGAGGTTTACTCTTTTCTTTCAAAAGTAGATAAAGATACTTTAGTAATAGTAGACGGAGCTTATCAAGAGTATGCTTCTTTCAAAGATAAGAATAAAACTATTAATCCTTCTGAACTAATAGAAAAGTTTCCAAATGTAGTATATCTTGGAACTTTCTCTAAAGCTTATGCTTTAGGTGGTATGAGAGTAGGATATGGAATCGGTCAAACAAATATCATCAAAACAATGTATAAATTAAGACCTCCATTTAATATTACTACTTTATCTCTTGCTGCAGCAATTGAAGCTTTAAAAGATGAAGCCTTTGTTAATGAATGTATTGCTTTAAACTTTGAAGAGATGAAAAGATATGAAGAGTATGTAAAAGAAAAAGGTTTTGACTATATTGATAGTTACACAAACTTTATTACAATCAAATTTGATAGTGATTATTTATCTTCTGAAGTTGCACAAAAGCTTCTTGAAAGAGGTATCATTATTAGAGACTTGACAGGATACGGTTTAAATGCTATAAGAATTACAATAGGTAGCAAAGAACAAAATACAAAAGTATTTAAAGTACTTGATGAAGTATTAGAAGATTTAAAAAAAGTAGAGAACTTATAAAATATTATGGAATTAGAAGATAAAAGTTTAGAACAATTAGAACAAGTATGTTCTGATATTAGAGAGCGAATCATCGATGTTGTATCAAGAAAGGGTGGACACTTTTCATCAACTTTAGGTGCAGTAGAGTTAACTGTAGCTATGCATAAGGTTTTTGATGTAAAGAAAGACCCTTTTATTTATGATGTATCACATCAGTGTTATGCTCATAAACTTTTAAATGGAAGATGGGAAGAGTTTGAAACTATTAGGCAATATAATGGTCTAAGTGGTTTTACAAAACCTAAAGAGAATGATGCTGACTATTTTGTAGCAGGACATAGTTCTACTTCTATTTCACTTGCAGTAGGTGCAGCAAAATCTATAAAGTTAAAAAATGAAGATAGAACACCAGTTGTTATGATTGGGGATGGTTCTATGACAGCAGGAATGGTTTATGAAGCCTTAAATGAACTAGGTGATTTAAAGCTTCCTGTAGTAATTGTTTTAAATGATAATGAAATGTCAATAGCAAAACCAATTGGGGCTATCTCAAAATATCTTTCAAAAATTCTTGCTGGTAAATATTATCAAAACTTTAAAACAAAAGTAGACTCTTTTATAAAAAAGAATATGCCAGAAGGTACAACTTATATTGCTAAAAGAATGGAAGAAGCAATGAAGTTAATTACTCCTGGAATTTTATTTGAAGAAATGGGAGTTGATTATATAGGACCTATTGATGGTCATAATCTTGAAGAGATAATTGATACTTTAGAAATAGCAAGAGATATGAAAAAACCTGTTATTGTTCATGCAAGAACAGTAAAAGGAAAAGGTTATAAAATAGCAGAAGGTCAACATGAACATTGGCATGGAGTAGGTCCTTTTAATGTAGAAGATGGAGAGTTTACTAAAAAGTCTTCTGCGAAATCTGCAACTGCAGTTTTTGCTGATGCTTTAGTTGATTTAGCTTCTAAAAATGAAAATGTAGTAGGTGTAACAGCTGCAATGCCAAGTGGAACAGGAATAGATAAACTTATTGAAAAATTTCCTGATAGATTTTGGGATGTTGCAATTGCAGAACAACATGCAGTAACTTCTATGGCAGCTATGGCAAAAGAAGGATTTAAACCTTTTATCACTATTTATTCAACATTTTTACAAAGAGGGTTTGACCAAATCATACATGATGTATCATTAATGAATCTTCCTGTTGTATTTGCAATAGATAGAGCTGGAATTGTTGGAAATGATGGAGAGACTCATCAAGGTGCATTTGATATCTCATATTTAAGATTTATTCCAAATATGATTCTTTGTGCTCCAAGGGACAATGAGACATTAAACAACTCTTTAGAGTTTGCCTATGAAGCCACATCTCCTTGTGCTATTAGATATCCAAGGGGAGCTTTTGGTGAAGTTAATTTCCCTTCAAGTAAGTTTGAACTAGGAAAGGCTGAATTACTTAAAGAAGGAACTTCTAAAAAACTATTTATTGGTTATGGAGCAGGGGTTTCAAGAGCCTGTCAAACTGAAAAACTACATGAAGAAGATATTGCTGTTTTAGACTTAAGATTTGTAAAACCTTTAGATGAAACTTTATTAAAAGAATTATCAAGTAAATATGATGACTGGTATGTATTCTCTGACTCACAAAAACAAGGTGGAGTAGGAAGTGCAATTTTAGAGTTTACAAATAAAGAAAAACTTTGTGTAAATATCACTTCGTTTGAGTATGAAGATGAGTTTATCCAACATGGAGATACAAAACTAGTTGAAGAAGGCTTAGGTCTTCACCCTCACCAACTAGTAGAAAAGATTAAATAGTTTTTCTTTTCTAAACAAGAGGATCTTCTCCTCTTTCCCAAGAACCTAGATACTTTTCGATTAGATGAAAATCTTCTCCTTTGTGTTCTGTAAAAGTTATATATTGATTTTCATTTTCCACATTAAAACTTCTATTTACAATATCCATAAACCTAAGAGCTAATTCTCTTCTTTGTTCTATGGTTCTACCTTCTCTTATATCAAAGTTCATCAAACATATATTATCACCTTGATTTGCACGTCCAATAGTTAAATTATACTTTTCATACTCTCTTATAGATATAGCTATGTGCTCTGTTCCTGTATCCATAACTTCACTAAAACAAGTTCTAATTTCTTCTACAAAACTCTTCTTAATATCATTTGATACTTTTTGATTTATTTCAAATTGTAAATGTGGCATGATAAATCCTTTTTAATCTAGTTTAATCCATAAATTGTAATAGTTTCTCAGCACATAATCCCATAGCTGTACTTTCATATCCTTTTACACTTTTGATATATGGTTTGCAAAAGCCTTCAACCATGATAGCTCCTGCTTTTCCAAAACACTCACCAGAGCTGATATACTCTTGCATATGTTTTTCATCAAACTTTTCAAACTCATATGTTGTAATAGAGATATCAATACACTCTTTGTATTTTGATTTGTATATCATACATGTTATAACAGATGTTTCACTTCCACTTTGAAGTTCTAACATTCTTTTTGCATCTGCTTCATCTTTTGCTTTTCTAAGTAGCTCACCATTTGAAGTTACAACTGAGTCAGATACAAGTAAAGGCATATCTTCTACTCCATACTTCTTATATAGTTCATTAAACTTACCCTTTGTGGCTTCATAGCAAAATGACTTAGGATTTGTAGTTAGTATTGTATCTTCATCAAAATCTCCACCATTTTGGATAAAATCAATTTTGAAGTTTTTTAAAATAAGTGCTCTTGTTGGTGAGTTTGAACCAAGTCTAATCAAAACAGTATTCCTTTTTTAATATGTTTTTATTTGAATTATACTCAATTAGTATATAATACTTGTTTTAAAATAAAATGTAATATTGGGGAAAAGTAATGAATATTGTTGTTATAGGTGCAGGTGGAATAGGAGCTTTTTATGGAATGATTCTACATAATATTGGTTGTAATGTTAGATTTGTAGCAAGAGGTGAGAACTTAGAATATTTAAAAAATAATAAAATCAAACTAACTCATCCTAACTATGTTATTGAAGATAAAATAGAGACTCTTAGTATTGATGAACTAATAAAAGAAAAACCAGAAAATATAGATGCTATTTTTATTACTACAAAATCAATGAGTACTGAAACTATTTCAAAGTCTTTAGCTTCTTGGATTAGTGAAGCTAAAAAGATACCTTATTATATTTCATTACAAAATGGTGTAGAAAATGAAGATATAATGGCTAAGTATTATCCTAAAGAGTATGTTATAGGAGGTCTTACAAGGCTTATTGCAGCTCACACAATATCATTAGGTCATATTGATTCAACAGGGGAAGTTCAAACTTTACTTGGTGCTGTATTTTCAAATAATCAAAATCAAGAGTTTTTAGAAAAGCTAAAAGTGCAATTAGATAAAACACCAACTCAAACTATACTTTGTGAAGATATTAAATTAGAACTTTGGAATAAACTTATCATAAACAATGGAGTAAATGCAATTTGTGCCTTGCTTCAAGAGTATTCAGGTCTTTTAATTAGAGATGAAAAAGTATCAAAGATTATTCATGGGCTTATGAGTGAAGCTGCTCTTGCTTCAAATGCAATTGGAATTAATCTAACTCAAAAAGATGCAGACAAAATGTTTGAGCTAATGACAAACTTTGAATCAATTAAACCCTCAATGTGGGTTGATACAGAACACAATAGAGATTTAGAGTTAGATGAGATTTGTGGAGTTGTTATTAGAAACTGTGAAAAACAAGGTTTAGATGCTCCATACACAAGAAGTGTATCAACTATTTTAGAAGTTTTATACAATAAAAAAAGAAGTGAAAAATAGTGATAACAAAAAGCTCTGGATACTTAATATTTCTTTCTTTTCTTCTTACAATAATTGCATATTTTTTTGATGAGAAATTAGTATTTATAGCAGGTTTTATAGCTTGGCTAGCATTAATTAGTCTATTTAAAAGTGTAAATGGAAAATCACTTTTATATAAACTATTAGGACTAAGTGTAGTCGCCTTTGCCTACTCTTTTTATAACAGTTTTAATATAGATTTTATAAAAGCAATTAGTGTAAACCAATACCTTTTAACACTTTTAATTGGAGTTGGTTTCTTACGACTTATTGCTACTCCTAAAGTAAAGGCTATAAAGTTTTTACCAAAGGGTAAAAAAAGCTTTTTTAAAACCTATTTAGGGGTTCATCTTTTTGGTTCAGTTATAAACCTTTCTTCTTTGATTATTGTTGCAGATAAACTATATAAAAAAGCAAAATTAACAAAGCTTCAAATTATTACATTAACAAGAGCTTTTTCTTCAGATGCTTATTGGTCTCCATTTTTTGTAGCCTTTGCAGCAGCTATTACTTATGCTCCAAATCTTTCTTCATCTATTATTTTAAGTTTGGGACTGGTCTTAGCTTTTTTAACTTTTTTAGTAACTTTTTTTGAGATTAAAAATGAACCTTTATTAGATGAGTTTAGAGGTTATCCAATGGAGTTTGAAACTCTGTATTTACCTTTTTCTTTAGCATTTTTAGTATTAGTAACTCATCATTTTTTCCCTGAGTTAAAAGTTATTTTACTGATATCTATTTTTTCACTGCTTTTAGCTATCTTGATTTTACCTTTAAAGTTTGGACTTAAAAAAAGTAGTGAAAAATTAAAAGCTCATATAAGTTGTGAGCTTCCTAAAATGAAAAATGAGATAGCACTTTTTTTAATAGCAGGGATGTTTGGAGTTAGTATTAGTTCTGTTTTATTAGGTATGAATTTATCTTTGCCCTTTGAGCAATTAAATGGCTTTTATGCATCTCTTATTTTACTTATATTTATTCTTTTATCTTTTGTTGGAATTCATCCTATAATTTCAATTGCAGTTTTAGGAAATTGGGTTGACCAACTAAACCATACTCTACTTGCTGTCTCTTTTTTGATGTCATGGGCAATTGCAGTATCAACATCACCTTTTAGTGGATTAAATCTTACAATGCAAGCAAGGTATGAATTAGAGGCAAAAGAGATTTTTAGAACAAATCTACCTTATGCTATTAAGATGTATTTCATTTGTGTTATAATGCTTTTTGCTTTATCAAACTACTTAGGACTTGAATGAATATATTTTTTATAATCTTAGGAAAAATCGCACCTTTATATTTAAACATTGGAATCGGATATATATTAGCTAAATATTTTAGAATCAAAAGAGAACAAATTGCTTTTTTATTGGTTTATATTTTAGGACCAGTTGTTATATTTTTTGCTGTATTATCTATTGAAATTAATATGCAGTTAGTATTTTTACCTTTATTTATTTTTATTTTTGGAAGTGTTATTGCTTTTTATATTTTGAAAAAGTATAAAAATGAATGGAATGATGCAAGTGTAAATACATTAGCATTTACTTGTGGTACAGGAAATACTGGGTATTTTGGTATTCCTTTAGCTATGATTTTATTAGAACCAAGTGTTGCTAATATCTTTATTTTTGGTACCTTAGCTTCACTTTTATATGAAAATACAACTGGTTTT
The DNA here is from genome assembly GCF_004116715.1 of Arcobacter sp. CECT 8989. Lineage (NCBI taxonomy): Bacteria > Pseudomonadati > Campylobacterota > Epsilonproteobacteria > Campylobacterales > Arcobacteraceae > Arcobacter > Arcobacter sp. CECT 8989. Next base: position 257,641 of record NZ_PDKE01000002.1, read on the forward strand.
TATGTTACAGCTAAAGGAAGTTTTACAGCACGGCAATCTATTATAAAAGTTTTAAAACTACCACTTCTTTATGCTTTTATAGCGGGGCTTTCATTTAACCTTGATGGTTTTAGAACTCCAGAAGTTATTGTTCCTTATTTTGAAAATCTAAAATGGGCATATGGAATTTTAGGAATGATGATGCTTGGTATGGGAATGAAAGGCTTTAATTTACATGAAGATTTCGATAAAAAGTATATTAGAATTTCTTACTTCTTTAAATTTATTTTCTGGCCAGCAGTTGTATTAGCAATAATTTTTCTGGATAAAACATTTATTAACTTTTTAAATGAAGAGATTTATAAAGTAATGTTTTTATTCTCAATTGTACCACTTGCAGGAAATACTGTTACACTAGCAGTATTACTAAAAGCAAAGCCAGAAAAAGCATCATTTACGGTACTTTTATCAACAATAGTTTCAGTTATTTATATTCCAGTTATGTTAGCTATTTATGGAGGATTTTAAGAAAGTTTTAGTTAAAAATTCTTTGGATTTTCCATATCTGTTTTATATAATATGGATTATCTAAACTTGAGATAGTAACTCCAACTTTTGTTGAAGCATGCATAAACTCTCCACCACCAATATAAATACCTACATGTCTTGTTTTATAGCCTGTTTTAAAGAAGATTAAATCGCCAATTTGTAAATCAGCCATTCCTATTTCTTGTCCAACTTGAGATTGAAGTTTTGTAGTACGTGGAATTCTTATTTTAAAAGCATTTCTATAGGTATTTTGAACAAAAGCAGAGCAATCAACTCCTCTTTTTGTTGTTCCTCCATATTTATATCTTACACCTTTCCATTGTTTATAGTGTGCAAGTAGTTGATTATAAAGTTTTTGATTGGCTTCATAATCTCTAAATTCTAAATTTGGATTTGGTTTTGGGTTTAGTGTTACAGAGCTGTTTGAAAAACAGCCTGTAAATAAAAAAATAAAAACTATTGAAGTAAGTAATAGCTTTATTGTTTTCATTTTAGAATCCTCTAAGTGTTACACCTAAATAAATAGCGATAAGTCCTAAAACTATATTTAAAGGTATTAGAAAACTAGCAATTGGTTCTAGCTTTTGTTTTGCAAGTGGAAATTCACCTTTATCAAAAGCTTTTTGTGCTTGATTTCTTCTTACATAAATAATAGTAAAAACTACAGTCATTATAATCCATATAGCTTCTTTTGCTATTACAGTTGAATAAAGCTCTGTGCCTTTAAATCCTAAAGCAATAATCATAATAATAGCAGTTGCTAGTAAAATTATGATTGAAGGAATAACCATAGAGAAAAATCTTTTTAGACTCTCTAAAGTTCTTCCTAATTTGATTTTAGGTTCATCTACTTTTTGCATTGAGTAGTGAACTGCAAATCTCATTACAATCATTCCTCCTAGCCATACTACGGCAGAAAGAACGTGTAAAAAAACTATAAGTGAAGAAAAATTGTTAAACAATGATTCCATATTATAAGTTTTCCTTTACAAAGTTTAGTGCAGCTTCTTTTGCTTCATTTACTTTAGAAACATCTTTTCCACCTGCTTGTGCGAAGTCTGGTCTTCCACCACCTCCACCACCTACAATTGGTGCAACTGCTTTAATCCAGTCACCTGCTTTTACATTAGTGTTTTTGCTTCCAGCAACTAGCATTACTTTTTCACCCTTTGGTTGAATAAGTAAGATAGCAACTTTTTCATTTCCATTTTTATAATCATCAACTAGTTTTTTGATATCACCATTTTCAACAATATCAACTACAACTTTTGTATCATCAATAGTCTCCTCAGAAATAGGAGTTTGAATTGAGTTTTGTGCATCTTCAAGCTCTTTTTTAAGATCTTTAACTTGGTCTTTTAATTTTTTAATTCCAGCAATTGCATCGTTGTTTTTAACTTCAGCTTTAACTTGAGTCATCTCATTGATAATTGCTTTAGTATAGTTAATTGCGGCTAATCCACAAACAGCTTCAATTCTTCTAACACCTGCACTAACACCAGACTCTTTAGTAATATAGAAAGATCCAATATCTAAAGCATTTCTTACGTGTGTTCCTCCACAGAACTCAACTGAAACATCTCCAAAGCTAACTACTCTTACAGTATCACCATATTTTTCACCAAACATAGCAATAGCACCTTTTTTCTTAGCTTCTTCAATAGGTAACTCTTCAACTTCACCTTTTAGTCCTCTAGCTATCATAGAGTTTACTAAATCTTCAACTTCATCAATTTGTTCAGTTGTCATAGCTTTTGGATATGTAAAGTCAAATCTTAATCTTGAAGCATCATTTAAAGAACCAGCTTGTGATACAGTATCACCTAGTACCATTTTTAAAGCACTTTGTAAAAGGTGTGTTGCTGAGTGATGTTTTGCAACTTCACCTCTATTTGCAACAATAGCATTAACTTCTTCACCTGCTGAAATATTTGAGTGTTCAACTTTTACTTTAGAAAGATTAATTCCATGGAATTTTTCAGTTGCTTCAATAATAGCAACATGCTCTTCATCTTCTAATGCTCCAATATCACCAGTTTGACCACCAGATGTTGCATAGAATGGAGTTTTGTCAAGCATAACCCAACCAATTGAACCTTTATCTAAAGAGCTAACTTCTTTAAAGTTTTCATCTAAGATAGCAAGAATTTTACTTCTTGTTGTAATACTTGTATATCCTACAAACTCATTTTCACCATATTTTTCAATAAGTGATTTAAAGTCTCCATCAGTTGCAGCATCTCCACTTCCTTTCCAAGAAGCTTTAGCTTTAGCTTTTTGAGCTGCCATTAGTTCATCAAATTTCTCAACATCAACATCAAGGTTTTTATCTCTTAACATATCTTGTGTTAAATCTAAAGGGAAACCTTTTTCATCATATAGTTTAAATGCAATATCACCAGAAAACTTCTCTTTAGTATTTGCTAATTCTTCATTAAACAGAGTCATACCAGATTCAATAGTTTTAAAGAATCTCTCTTCTTCTAAAGTTAATTGCTCTTTTACATAATCTTTTTGCTCAACTAATTCTGTGTAATGAGAACCTAAAATATCAGTTAAAGTGTCATATAGTTTTGCCATAAATGGTTTTCTAAATCCTAATAAATAACCATGTCTTACAGCTCTTCTCATAATTCTTCTATTAACATAAGGTCTTCCTTCATTTCCAAAAAGAATTCCTTGTGAAAGCATAAATGAGTTTGCTCTTAAGTGGTCAGCAATAACTCTATATGAACCAATTGTTGATTCATCAATTTTCTTTTCTGCTAAGCTTTCTAACTTTTTAATGATTGGTTGGAAGTTTGAAGAATCAAAGTTGTTATAAACACCTTCTTTGATTGCAATAACTCTTTCAAGTCCCATTCCTGTATCAATAGATGGTTTAGGTAGTTCACTTCTTGTAATAGTTCCATCTGCATTTTTAGTTTGCTCATATTGCATAAATACTAAGTTCCAGATTTCTAGGAATCTATCACCTTCTCCACCTAAGTAGTCTTCTTCTGTATTGAAGTGCTCAGACCCTTGGTCATAGAAAATTTCAGAACATGGTCCACAAGGTCCTGTATCTCCCATTGACCAGAAGTTATCTTTATCACCAAATCTTTTGATTCTTGATGCATCAATATGTTTTTGCCAGATTTCAAAAGCTTCATCATCACTATCGTGAATAGTTACCCATAACTTATCAACTGGCATTGCAAGGTTTTTTGTTACAAATTCCCAAGCATAAGCAATAGCATCTTCTTTGAAGTAATCACCAAATGAGAAGTTCCCTAACATCTCAAATAGTGTATGGTGTCTTGCTGTATATCCAACATTTTCTAAGTCATTATGTTTTCCCCCAGCTCTTACACAAAGCTGACAAGATGTTGCTGTTGGGTTAGTTGGCTTTGGAACTGCTCCTGTAAAAATGTCTTTAAACTGTACCATTCCTGCATTGGTAAACATTAATGTGGGATCATCAGGTACTAAAGGCATTGAAGAAACAACTTCATGTCCTTTGCTTTTAAAAAACTCTAAATACTCTTTTCTAATATCCATATAATTCATCCATAATAAATTTAGCTTTTATTCTAACGTAAAGTTTATTTAGCCAAGTTTATTTAAAGTTTTTGACTGTATAATTTAGTAATTTTAAGACTAAAAAAGGAATTAAAAATGGGTAAGTATATAGATTTAACTCCAGAGAATTTTGAGTCAACTGTTAACTCAGGTGTTTCATTAGTAGATTTTTGGGCTCCATGGTGTGGACCTTGTAGAATGATTGCTCCAGTAATCGAAGAATTAGCTGAAGAGTTTGAAGGTAAAGCAAATATTTGTAAAGTAAATACTGACGAACAACAAGATTTAGCTGTAAAGTATGGAATTAGATCTATTCCAACAATTATCTTTATGAAAGATGGAGAAGTTGTTGATCAAATGGTTGGTGCTACTTCTAAGCAAGCATTAGCAGAAAAAATCAATTCTTTAGTATAAAAAATATTATTAAAAAAATAAAAGGGAAAAGGCTTTAGCCTCTTCCCTTTTTTTATGCTCTTTCTTTAAAGTATCTGTTTGTTTCTTCTGAAACAATTTTAGATAATAGAAGTAGGGCAATTAAGTTTGGAATAGCCATAAGACCATTAGCTAAGTCTGAGAAATTCCATACAAGTTTTAGCTCTATCATTGCTCCAACAACAATAAAACTTACAAAAACTATTCTATAAAGTTTTATTGATTTATCACCAAAGATATACTCAAATGCTCTTTCTCCATAATAAGACCAACCAAGAATTGTTGAATAACCAAATAAAACAGTTGCAAGAACAATAACAATTGCTCCAAAATCACCTAAGAAGTATTCAAAACTTCTTAATGTAAGTTCTCCTGCACTTCCACCTGTTTGCCAAATAGGTGCCATAAGAATAATAAGAGCAGTCATTGTACAAACTACTAAAGTATCTATAAATGTTTGAGTCATTGATACAAGTGCTTGTTTTGCTGGGTCATTTGTTTTTGCTGCTGCTGCTGCAATTGGAGCAGAACCAAGACCTGATTCATTTGAGAAAACTCCCCTTGCTATACCATATCTAATAGCTGCTGCAACTGCTGCACCTGCAAAACCACCACCAGCTGCAATTGGATTAAATGCATAATAGAAAATCATTCCAAAAGCATCACCAACTTTATCAAAGTTTGTAAGGATAATTGCTAAAGAAGTTCCTAAATAAATTACAATCATAAAAGGAATTAATATTGATGTTGTTTTACCAATAGATTTAATTCCTCCAATTACAACAAAAGAAGTGATAGTTAAAAGAACAATTCCTGTAACCCAAGATGGTGTTTCAAACTGTGCAAAAAGTGCATTTGAGATTGCATTTGATTGAGTCATATTTCCAATACCAAATGAAGCTAAAACAGTAAAAAGAGCAAAAAGGAAAGCCAGTTTTGGCATATTTAATCCCTTTGATAGGTAGTACATTGGTCCACCTTTGTATCCATTCTCACCTTTTTCTCTATATTTTACAGCTAAGATTGCTTCTGAGTATTTTGTTGCCATACCTACAAGACCAGTTACCCACATCCAAAAAACTGCACCTGGACCACCAAAAGTAATTGCTGTAGCAACCCCAACTATATTTCCAATTCCTACAGTTGCAGCTAGGGCTGTCATTAAAGCTTGAAAGTGTGAAATATCACCATCTGCATTTTTCTCTTTAGTAAAAATAAGTTTAACTGCATGACCTAAAGCCCAAAACTGCATACCTTTTAATCTGATTGTTAAAAATAAACCTGTACCAACTAATAAAACTAGCATAGGTACACCCCATACAAAATCTGAGGCAGTTGATATAATATTGTCTAAAAATTCCATTTTATACCCCTTAAATTTGAAAGCATGTATAATACCTTAGAAATAGTTAAATTTTTTTGAATAGTTATTCATTAAAGCAGTTGTTTAGAAAGATTATAGTTAAATACGATAAATTTTACTAAAGGATAAAAATTATCATTTAAGATTTATTAAACTCTTACTTATAATTTTGTATCATTTATTTTCAAAATAGATATAAATGATAATTAACTTAGTATAAAATAACAAATATTTAAAAGGATCATGAATGTTAGATTTAGCAATTATTGGTGGAGGACCAGCTGGTTTAACTGCTGGTTTATATGCAACTAGAGGTGGACTTAATAACGTAACAATGTTTGAAATGGGTATGCCAGGTGGACAAATTACTGGAAGTAGTGAAATTGAAAACTATCCAGGACAAGAAAAAGTTGTAACTGGTATGGAATTAATGCAAACTTGGCCAGATCAAGCTATGAAATTTGGACTAAAACATGAAATGCAACAAGTTATGAAAGTAAGAAAAGCTGGAGATAACTTTGAAGTAGAGTTAGGTGATGGTTCTAAACAAGAAGCAAGATCAGTACTTTTAGCAACAGGTTCTGTTCCTAAAAAAGGTGGTTTCAAAGGTGAAGATGAATTCTTTGGTAGAGGAATTTCAACTTGTGCAACTTGTGATGGTTTCTTTTATAAAAACAAAGAAGTAGCTGTTATTGGTGGTGGAGATACTGCTTTAGAAGAAGCTTATTACCTTTCTAAAATTTGTTCAAAAGTTTATTTAGTACATAGAAGAGATTCATATAGAGCTGCTCCAAGTACAATTGAGCATATGAAAAAAGCTGAAAATATTGAAGAAGTTACAAATGTTACTGTAGAAGAAGTAATCGGTGATAACATGGGAGTAACTGGACTTATTGTTAAATCAAAAGAGAGTGGTGAAACTAGACAACTAGATGTACCTGGTGTATTTGTATTTGTTGGAAGAAATGTATTAAGTGATGCTTTAAAACAAGATGATGGTTCATACCTTTGTGATGTAAATGAACAAACAGAAGTTATTGTTGACCTTAAAATGAGAACTAATGTACCAGGATTATATGCAGCTGGTGATGTTAGAATTGAAGCAGCAAAACAAGTTGTATGTGCCGCAGCAGATGGTGCTACAGCAGCTGTAGATATTATTGAATACTTAGGATAAAATCCATACTTGACTAAAAGAAGAAAGAATTACTCTTTCTTCTTTTTAATTAACCTTACACTTAGTACTTTTTATGTACTATACCACCTTCATTAAACTTTTTAAAAAAGTAGCTTGTATAATTACAGTTACTAATTAATATTATTATATATAACAAAAGGAAAATCTTATGATAAATGTAGGTATTGTAGGAAGTACAGGAAGAGTTGGTTCTCTTTTAATCGATGATTTACAAGTTGACAACGAAGCAAAACTTTCAGCTTGTCATGTATTTGATAAGTTAACAAAAACTGTGCCAGAAGATACAGTAATTACAAATGAAATGAAAGTATTATTAGATTCAAGTGATGTTATTATTGACTTTAGTGCACCTGTTGCAACTCAAAGCCTACTTGAAGAAATCGTTGAAAACGGTGGTACTAAACCATTAGTTATTGCAACAACTGGTTTTAATAAACATCAACAAAACCTATTAATTGAAGCTAGTAAAAAAGTACCAGTACTTTATGCTACAAATATGAGTTTAGGTGTTGCAGTTTTAAATAAACTTGTTTCACTTGCAAGTAAAGCATTAAAAGATTTTGATTGCGAAATTGTTGAACAACATCACAGATATAAAGTTGATTCTCCATCGGGAACTGCTTTAACACTAGCAGAGCATGCTGCAAAAGCTAGAGATTTAGACTTAGATGCAGTTAGAGTATCTGGTAGAGATGGTGAAATTGGTGCAAGAACAAAAGATGAAATTGGTGTTATGAGTTTAAGAGGTGGTGACATTGTAGGAAGACATACTGTTGGACTATATAATGATGGTGAATTTATTGAATTACACCACACTGCAACTGCTAGAAATACTTTTTCAAAAGGTGCAATTAAAGCTGCAAAATGGCTTGTTGAACAAGAGCCAGGGCTTTATTCAATTAATGACTGTTTAGGTCTATAAAATAAAAAATAAATAAATATTAAAAGTGAAAAGAAATTTCAGCACTCAAGTTCACTTTTCATTTTTTTTTAAAGGTTAAATAAATGTGTGCAATAGTTGGAATCTATGGTAATGAAAACGCCGCTAGACTTGCTTCTTTAGCTCTATTCTCTATGCAACATAGAGGGCAAGAAGCAACAGGAATCTCATCATCTTGTGATGGAAAAATTTATACTAAAAAAGATAGTGGATTAGTTTCTGAAGTATTTACTGATGAAGCATTAAATTATCTTAAAGGTAATATGGCAATTGGTCATAATAGATACTCTACAGCAGGTGGAGACTCTATTTTTGATGCTCAACCAGTTTCTGCAAAGTATAAATTAGGTGAAATGTCTATTGTTCACAATGGAAATCTTATTAATAAAAATGAGGTTAGACAAGAACTAATAGAAGAAGGTGCAATTTTTCAAACAGAAATGGATACAGAAAACTTAATCCATCTGATTGCAAAAAGTAGTCATGAGAGATTAAGAGATAGAATTAAAGAGGGACTTAATAAAACAATAGGTGCATACTGTTTTATTATCCAATCTAGATCTAAACAGTTTGTTATTAGAGATAGATATGGTATTAGACCATTATCTTTAGGAAAAATAAAAACTGGTGGATATATTGTTGCCAGTGAGACTTGTGCCTTTGATTTAGTTGATGCTGAATTTATTAGAGATGTAAAACCAGGTGAAATGTTAATTTTTGCAGATGGTTATGATGAGCCGGAATCAATTCAATTATTTGAGCCAGAGTTTAGACCTTGTGCTTTTGAATATGTATACTTTGCAAGACCTGATTCTGTAATAGATGGTAAAAATGTATATAGAACTAGAGAGAACATGGGTAAAGCTTTAGCTAAAAATGATGAAGGTAATTCAATCAAAGTAGATATGGTTGTTCCTGTTCCTGATTCAGGTGTTCCAGCAGCTCTTGGTTATGCTGCACAAAGTAAAGTTCCATTTGAGTATGGAATTATTAGAAACCACTATGTGGGAAGAACATTTATTGAGCCAACTCAAGAAATGAGAAATATGAAAGTTAAAATGAAACTTTCTCCAATGAGATCTTTAATTGAAGGTAAATCTTTATTGGTAATTGATGATTCTATTGTTAGAGGGACTACTTCTAAAAGAATTGTTAAGATGTTAAAAGAAGCGGGAGCAAAAGAAGTTCACTTTAGAGTGGCATCTCCTGAGATTAAATTCCCTTGTTATTATGGGATAGATACTCCAAACCAAGAGGAGCTAATCTCTCATAGAATGACAAAAGAGGAAATTTGTAAATTTATTGAGGCAGATACATTAGAGTATTTATCAATTGAGGATTTAACACAGTCAATTGGTGAAGGTACTAATTATGCCCTAGAAAGCTTTGATGGTGACTATTTCGTTACAAAATAAAAAAAATAAAATTAAATATCAAAACAAAGAAGTATTAACTATTGGAAGATACTTCAAGAAAAAGTTTGGACATAAGGTTTATAAAGTACCTATCTCTATAGGTGGTTTTACTTGTCCAAATATTGATGGTACAGTAGCAAAGGGTGGTTGCACCTTTTGTGAAAATGACTCTTTTTCTCCTAATCTTACTGAGAGAAAACCAAAGTTCAAACTAAATCCTAATGTAAAAGAAAACCCTTTTTTAGAAAATCAACTAAAACAGCTTGAATTACAATTTAATGCGACTAGAGATAGGCTAAAAAATAAGTTTGGTGTTAAAAAGTATATTGTTTACTTCCAATCTTTTACTAATACTTATGCTCCAATCGAGACATTAAAAGCTCTTTATACAAAGGCTTTATCTTTTGATAATGTAATAGGTCTTTCAATTGGTACAAGAACAGATTGTATGACTGATGAAATCCTTGATTTTTTAAAAGAGTTGAGTGCTGACAAAGAGATTTGGGTTGAGTATGGTATTCAATCTTTTTATAATGAAACTTTAGAGAAAATAAACCGTGGTGATGATGCTTCAAATATGAGATATTGGATTAAAAGAACCAAAGAAAAAGGTTTAAATGTTTGTGGTCATTTAATTTATGGTTTACCAGATGAAGATAAAGAGATGATGCTAAAAACTTTAGATGAGACTATTGCTTTAGATGTGGATTCTATTAAATTTCACCCTTTATATGTGGTTAAAAACACTCTTTTAACAAAAGATTTTAAAAGAGGTGACTTTACTCCTATCTCTGAAGATTTATATATTGAAACAGTAGTTGAATCAATAAAAAGAATGCCTGAGAATATCTCTATTCAAAGAGTAACTGCTGGAATAGACGATAGTACTTTATTAGCTCCAATGTGGTGTAAAAATAAACATCAACAAATAAGTAAAATAAGAAAAGCTTTAATCAAAGAAGGATTGAAGTATTAGGAAAGGGGAAAATACCTAAGATATAAATCTTAGTATTTATCCTTTTATTTTAAGTAAATAGTCAACAACATTTTCTATAAATGCATCATGTTTTCTATCTTTTCTATAAGCAATGTATAACTTTCTAGACATTTTGTGATTTCCAATTCTTGACTCATATAAAGCACCTGCTTTAAGTAGAGATTCAATTGCATTTCTAGATACAATAGAAACAGTTGGAGTTTCATTTTTATCTGAGTGTAAAACAGTTTGTACAATAGTTGTAGCACTTGTAACTTCACTTGTTACATCAAATGTATCACAGTCTGGATAGTTTGCTTTTTCTAACGACTCTTTAAAAATTAATCTAGTATGAGAATCAGGGTTTCTACATACCCATTTGTATGATAATAAATCACTAGCTTTTGCTTTTGCAGGAAGTTTTTGGTTTGAGAAAATTACAATCTCATCATCCATCCACTCTCTATAAATAATATCATCATCTGGAATATAGTTTTCAACTAATGCCATATCAATTTTTTTATCTAATAAGTCTTCAATTGCTTTATGAGAAACAGAAACATTGATAGAAACATCATTGTTAATATTTTCTTTCAGGTTATTTAAAAATCTTGGAAGAATATAGTTTCCAATAATAAATGAAGCACCGAATAAAAAAGTTACATCTTTATTCATAATCTTTAATAACTCTTTTTCTCCATTGTTTACACATCTCTCGATTTTTTGTGCAATAGAATAAAGCATTTGACCCTCTTTTGTAAGTCTAATACCGTTCTTTTTTCTATCAACTACTTGCACATCAAGATAGTCTTCAATGAACTTCATTTGTTGAGTAACTGCTGGTTGAGAAATACCTAACTTGGCAGATGCCTTTGAAAAAGACTTTTCTCTAACAACTGTTAAAAAAGTTTCGAGTTTCGCAAAATCCGTTAACATTCTTGTTGCCTTTAAAAAATTTAATGATTATAATAACATTTGTTTATAAATAAAAATATTAAGAAGTGCAATTAATTTAAACAAATTATGCTATAATCTAATATATTACCTTATTAAATTAATAATCAATATTTAAAAACATACTATTTTTTTTAGGTAAATGGAGTAAAAATGTTAGAAAATTCTTTATCATCGTTAAATGAGTCTCAAAGGGAAGCTGCTCAGCATATTGACGGTTCTTTATTAATCCTTGCAGGTGCTGGTTCTGGTAAAACAAAAACAATTACAACAAGACTTGCTTACCTTATTTCAATTGGGATTGACCCAAGTTCAATTTTAACTCTAACATTTACAAATAAAGCTGCAACTGAGATGAGAGAAAGAGCTTACTCTATGATTGATACTTCAATCGTAAATACTCCACCTTTACTTTGTACTTTTCATAAATTTGGACTTCTTTTCTTGAAGTTTCATATGAGTGAATTGGGAAGAAAAAACAATTTTATAATTATAGATACAGATGATAAAAAAAGAATACTAAAATCAATAGACAAAGAGATAACAACTTCTTTACTTGTAAGTGAAATTTCAAAATATAAAAATACTTTAATAACTCCAACTGAAGCAAAAGTTGCGGCACAACTAAAAATCTATCAACAAATAGCAGATGTATATGAAAAATATGAAGCTTATTTATTAAAAAACAACCTTGTAGATTTTGATGATTTATTATTGCTTCCTTACAAGATTTTAAAACAAAATGAAGAATTAGCTAAAGAGATTAGCCAGAAGTATCAATATGTGATGGTAGATGAGTATCAAGATACAAATGAACTTCAATATAAACTTCTAAGAAAATTATGTTCTACCCATGATAATATTTGTGTCGTTGGTGATGATGACCAATCAATTTATGGATGGAGAGGTGCAACTATTAAAAATATCCTTAACTTCCATGAGCATTTTGAAGGTACAAAGATTGTAAAACTTGAAGACAACTATAGATCAACAAACACAATCTTAAATCATGCAAACCAACTTATAGAACACAATAGAGATAGACTTGGTAAAAAGTTAATTGGAACAAGAAAAGAGGGTGATAGCGTAAAAGTATATGAATCTTCTGATGAAAATGAAGAGACAAGAAAAATCACTGATGACATCAAAAAACTTGTTGCAAGTGGAGAGAGCGCTAGAGACATTGCTATTTTATTTAGAGTAAATGCACTTTCAAGGTCTTTAGAAGAAGGTTTTAATAAAGCAGGACTTAGTTATAGACTTATTGGTGGAATGAAGTTCTACGAAAGAGCTGAAATTAAAGATTTAATTGCTTATTTTAGAGTTCTAACAAATACTACTGATAACTTCTCTTTTAAAAGAATTGTAAATAAACCAAAAAGAGGAATAGGTAAAACAACTATTGATAAGCTTGATGCGAAATCAGTAGAGCTTAAAAGACCTATTTTTAATATTATTGAAGATTTTGAGCCAGATGAACTTGCAGCTGTTGTAGGTAAAAAGAACTCAAGAACTTTAAAAGTATTTATGGCTTCAATTATGGATTTAAGAGATACTTTGGAAGAGTCTAAAATGAAATTTTTAGATGCCTTTGAAGATACTTTTGATTATAGAGCCTCATATGACAATGTTCCAGATGGTTTTGATAGACAAGCAAATATAGATGAGTTTTATGGATATATTAGAGACTATTTTATCCAAAATCCACATCAGAACTTAGACGACTTTCTAAATGAAATTGCTTTAGAGTCAGAACAAAGTGAACTAACAGAGCAGTCTGTTTCTATGATGAGTATTCACTCTTCTAAAGGTTTAGAGTATAAGCATTTATTTATCATTGGTATGGAAGAAGGTTTCTTCCCTATTATTGGAGATGGAAGTGATATTGAAGAGGAAAGAAGACTAGGATATGTTGCTATTACAAGAGCAATGGATACCTTAACAATGTCTTTTGTTCATTCTAGATTTTATAAAGGGAAAAGAGCCTCTTTATTAAAAAGTAGATTTCTAAGTGAGTCTGGACTTATTAAAGGAAGTTTAACTATTGAGAAAACTTCTTCATATAAAAAAGGTGATTTAGTACAACACAAGATTTTTGGAATGGGAAGAGTTCAAAAAGCAAATAAAGCTGGAAAAGATTATAAACTTACAATTAATTTTGGTGGTACAAGAAGAGATATTTTATCTTCATTTGTAGAAAAGATTTAATATAAATAATGCAAAAAAAACTATACGATAAAGAACCATTAAATAAGTTAGTTGTTGTAAACAAACCTATGTTTAGAACATCAAACTCATATTTAAATGAGATAAAAAGAAAATACAGAAATAAAAAAGCAGGTTTTAGTGGAACCCTTGACCCTTTTGCTTGTGGATGTTTGATTGTAGCTTTTGGTCAATATTCAAAGCTTTTTAACTATCTTAAAAAAACTCCTAAAACTTATAGAGCTGTGATTTGGCTTGGAACTACATCTGAGTCTTTAGATATAGAAAATGTAATTAGTATAAATGATGAAAAAAGATTAGATATAAATGATATAAAAAGAGAGATTAAAAATCTAGTTGGAACACATGAATATTATCCTCCTAAATTTTCTGCTAAAAAAATAGATGGTAAAAGAGCTTATGATTTAGCAAGAGAAGGAAAAGATGTAAAGATGAAAAAATCATCAATGCAGATTTTTGATACAAAATTTATCTCTTATAATCATCCCTTTATAACTTTTGAATCTACAGTTAGTGAAGGTTCGTATATTAGGAGTTTAGCTCAAATCTTACTTGAAAGCTTAGATGCCAAAGGAACACTATCTTATTTAAATAGATTAAATGAAGGTATGTTTTTTTATGAAAATGAAAAAAATTTAAATCCTTTAGATTATCTTGATATAGAACATAATATTTATACGGGTGAAAAAAGCTTTTTTGAAAACGGTAAAAAGATATCTTTAGAGTTTTTAGAAAATAAAGAAGAAGGCACTTATATAGTTAAGTTTGAAGAGTTTTTTAGTATAATCCAAATTATTGATAATGAAGTGAAATATCTTCTAAATAAGGTGAACCTTTGACAGTTACAAGAAAGTCATATGCAAAAGTAAATATCTTTTTAAAGATAGTTGGAAAAAGAGATAACTATCATGAACTAGCTTCTAGATTTGTAAGAGTACACTCTTTATACGACCTAGTATTTTTTGAAAATGAAGCTTGTGAAGAGTTTACATTGGAAGGTAACTTTGGCTGTGAATTAAAAAAGAATACTATCTATAAAGCTTATTTACTTTTAAAAGATGTATCTTCTAAAGTAGAGGAGTATTTTAAAAATAAAAAAGTGAAAGTTGAAAAAAATATCCCTGAATTTGCAGGTCTTGGTGGTGGAAGTTCAAATGCAGCTACCTTTATGATTATGGTAAATGAAGAGTGTAAACTTGGGCTTTCAAAAGATGATTTGTGTGCTCTTGCAGTTCAAATAGGAGCTGATGTTCCATTTTTTGTATATGAATATGATAGTGCAAATGTCTCAGGAATTGGTGAAAAAATAGAAAAATTTGATGAAGAAATCTTAGATATAAATGTAGTGACTCCTAAAGTAGAATGTGATACAGCAATGATTTTTAGGGAGTTTAGAGCTAACTTTTATAATGAAGAGAAAAAAGAGAATGTACTTAAGCTTTTTAGTCAGAAATCGACACAAATACTAGAAGATAGTAGCATAAGCGCAGCAAATGATTTATATAAGCCTGCTAAATCAATCTATAATGAACTAGAAGATTTTGAGAAAAAAGGTTGGTTTTTTAGTGGAAGTGGAAGCTCATTTTTTAAGGTGAATAATGGCAAAAATTAAAGAAAAAAACTTAACATTTAAAAATAAAAAAGCATATCATGATTATGAAATATTAGAGACATTAGAAGCTGGTATTGCATTGGAAGGAAGTGAAGTTAAGTCTATACGAGATAGTAGAGTTAACCTAAAAGATTCTCATATTAGAATTATTAAAAATGAAGTATATGTTTTAAATATGCATATTACTCATCTAAGTACTGCACATACGACTTTTAGACCAGATGAAAGAAGAAGTAGAAAGTTACTTTTACACAGACGTGAGATTGATAAACTTCATGCAAAAGTTACTAAAGATGGTGTAACATTAGTACCTACTAGACTCTATTTTAATTCTAAAAATATGGTGAAAATCCAAGTAGCAGTTGCCCGTGGTAAAAAGCTACATGATAAAAGAGAAGACCTAAAACAAAAGACTCTAAAAAAAGAAGCCTTACAAGCATTAAAAAATAGCTTCTAAATCTACACTTATAATCAGTATCATTATGGTGCTGATTATTTTTAAAAATTAAACAAAACTTAAAAAAAAAACTAAAATATTAAGCTTAATTTTATAGCCCTTTGGCTAATATTTGATGATAAGTGACAAAATAGTGACTTGTATAAAAAATTAGTAGGAGGAGATTGATGCAAAACGGTGCACAAATCGAGTATGATTACTCAATTGCAAAAGCCTTTACATTTGCAACAATTCTGTTTGGTATCATAGGTATGACTATTGGTGTTATACTAGCGTTTCAACTTGCATTCCCAGGTTTAAATAACCTAGCAGGTGAATATGGTACTTTCAGTAGATTAAGACCTTTACACACAAATGGTGT